>DHXA01000133.1 GCA_002413455.1 Rhodanobacter sp. UBA5168
CGCTTGGTCCAGACATGGAACCTGCCACGGGGCGTGCTGATCTCGACCATCTTCACGCCGCCGGCAAGCGCGTCGTCGTGGCCGGTGTTGTCGAAGTAGGTGGAGTCGGGCTTGTTGTGGGCAGGTGGAGGGGCGGCCGCGGCGCTGGCCGCAACGGCGAGCAGCCCGGACAGCAGGACGGCCATGCAGTGCTTCATCGGAGTTCCCCAGGCGACGACAAACCGCACTATGCGGCGCGGCCGCGCTGGCGGCAACTCCCGGTGGACAACGACCTCAGCGCGGCACGCGGTAGCCCCCGGCGACACCGCGCGGACTCAGCGTGATCTGCCACAGCTGGTCGCGGCGACTGCGGAAGACCGCCGCGGAAACCGCGAGGTAATAGCGCCACATGCGCCGGAATCGCTCGTCGTAGCTCGGCGGCAGGGTGGCCCACGCGGCCTCGACGTTCGCACGCCAGGCCATCAGGGTGCGGTCGTAGTCGGCACCGAAGTTGTGCCAGTCCTCGATCACGAACAGGTCTTCCAGCGCGGTGGTCACCTGGCTGGCGGCGGGGATCATCGAGTTCGGGAAGATGTATTTCTCGATCCAGGGATCGGTCTGCCCCGGCCCGCTGTTGCTGCCGATGGAGTGCAGCAGCGAGAGACCGTCGCCCTTCAGGCAGCGGTGCACGGTCTCGAAATAAGTGCGGTAGTTCTTGCCACCGACATGCTCGAACATGCCGATGGAATACACCGCATCGAAGGTGTCGTTGACCTCGCGATAATCCTGCAGCCGGATCTCGATCGGCAGCCCGGCGCACAATTCGCGCGCGTAGTCGGCCTGTTCCTGCGACACGGTGATGCCGACGCCTTCGATGCCATAGCGCTCGGCTGCATACTTCAGCGCCTCGCCCCAGCCGCAGCCAATGTCGAGCACGCGCTGGCCGGTCTTGAGCTGCAGTTTGCGGCAGACCAGGTCGAGCTTGGCGGTCTGCGCATCGTCGAGGTTGTCGGCGCGGGCCCAGTAGCCGCAGGAGTACACCATGCGCTTGCCCAGCATGGCGTGGAACAGATCGTTGCCGAGGTCGTAATGGGCCTTGCCGATCTCGAACGCGCGCTCGCCGCGCTGCAGGTTGATGAAGCGCGCCTTGAGGTGGGCCAGCAGGGTATCGAGGGTTTTCAGTTCCTGATCGAGCCCCGCGGTGAGCAGGCGGGTACACAGGCCGGGCAGGTCGTCGGCATCCCACCAGCCGTCCATGTACGCCTCGCCCAGGCCTAGCGAGCCGTGCGCGAACACCCTGGTGTACAGGCGGTCGTCGTGCACGCGCAGGTCGATCGGTGCGGCACCGTCGATGTGGATGCCGGCCTGTTCGAGCAGTGCGCTGGCGCGGTCTTTCAGATCGTCCTGGCTCATGCGATGCCTCGCTTTGGTGTTGCGTGCGGATCAGTGCTTGCCGAGTAACGCGAAGCTTGCCGGCGACCTTGCATAGGTCGCGTCGACGCCGGCGCTGCGCACCAGTTGCAGCAGCAGCTCGGCTTGATCCTCTCGCAACAGAAACTCGACCTTCACCGGCAGGTCGTCGGCCAGCTCGAAGAACTGCTCCTCGTGCAGCACGCCATGCCGACCGAAGCCGGCGATCGCGCGGAACACCGAGCCGCCGCCGAGGCCGTGGCGCTTGGCCTGTTCGAGCAGCCATTCGGACAGCAGCATGCCGTCGTGCTTCGCGCGCAGGTGGCAATAGAAATACAGGTGCACACCGTGCTGCAGGTTTTCCTGGTTCATGCGATTCCCCGGATCAATGGCGCAGCAGGCTGCGGGTGAGGACGATGCCGAGCACGGTCATCGTCAGCGAGCCGACCACATGCACCGCCACATGGCCGCTGAACCACAGATATTGCTGGCGCAGCAGCAGTGTGGCGGATTCGGCCGAGAAGGTGGAGAACGTGGTCAGCCCGCCGAGAAAACCGGTGAACACGAACAGCCGCAGTTCGGGCGACAGGGTCTGGAAGTGGTCGAACAAACCCATCACGCAGCCCATCAGCAGGCCGCCGGTGAGATTGGCCGCCAGCGTGCCCAGGGGCAGGGTGGGGAAGATCGGGTTGAGCAGCACGCCCAGTCCCCAGCGCAACCAGCAGCCCAACGCGCCGCCGATGCCAATCGCAACAAATCCGCCAAAGCCCACGAGCGCGTCTCCCGACAATGAAAGTGTCCGGTTGCCGCGGTGGCAGGCACGCCTGCGCCGCCGGAAGCCGGTGGTGCAGGCATCATCAACTTCAACGCGGGTTGCACGAGAAGCGGTTTGTCCCGGGACGCGAGGTCGTCGGAACGGGAGGCATGCCATCTCCCGAGCGGCCATCCTAGTCGATCGGGGCGCCCTGTCGTCAAGCGCGAGGCATCGTGGCGGCCTCTATACTTCCCGGCCCTCCCCGCCGCAGTGGCATGGCCATGAACCCAACTCATCGCTCCGTGCGGCCCAGCCTGCCATGGCTGCTGGCCGCGTTGTCGATGATCGGGCCGTTCTCGATCGATGCGGTGTTCCCGTCGTTTCCGCTGATCGGCGCACGCTTTGCGGTGGACGACACCGCGCTGCAGCAGCTGATCAGCGTGTATCTGGTCACCTATGCGGGGATGAGCCTTTTCCACGGCGCGATCTCCGACGCGATCGGGCGCAAGCCGGTGATGGTCGCCGGCATGCTGGTGTATGCACTGGCCTCCGTGGGCGCGGCGCTGTCCACGTCGTTCGCGATGTTGCTGGCCTGTCGTGGCCTGCAGGGCATGTGCGCGGGCGCGGGTCTGGTGGTGGGGCGCGCGGTGATCCGCGACAGCCTCGAGGGCGCCGCCGCGCAGCGGCTGATGTCGCGGGTGACGATGATTTTCGGCGTGGCGCCGGTGATCGCCCCGATGATCGGTGCGCTGCTGCTCCCGCTGGGCGGCTGGCACGGCATTTTCTGGATGCTGGCCGGATTCACTACCTTGCTGGCCTTGGCCCTGGCGCTGCAACTGGACGAAAGTCACCCGCCGGAGCGACGCACGTCATTCGCTCCGCGGCCGCTGCTGGCCAGCTACCGGTCCTTCAGCCGCGACCGGCTGTTCTGGCCGCTGTTGATTTCCAGTTCGGTCAATTTCGCCGGCTTGTTCCTCTACATCGCCTCGGCCCCGCGCATCGTGCGCGAGCTGCTGCATCTTTCGGCGAAAGGATTTCCATGGCTGTTCCTGCCGGTGGTGGCCGGCCTGGTGGGCGGTGCCTGGTTGTCCGGCCGGATGGCGGGCAAGCGCAGCGCGGGTTTCACGGTGAAGCTGGGTTACGCGGTGATGCTGCTGGCGTGTGCGATGCATCTGTTGATGGCGCTGGTATTTCCGGCGCCGCGGCTGCCGTGGTCGATGCTGCCGCTGGTATTGCACGGCATCGGCGTGCAGCTGGCGTTCCCCACGTTGACGCTGTTGCTGCTGGATCGCTTTTCGCATCAGCGTGGCGGCATTTCCTCGATGCAGGCGTTTGCCAGTCTGCTGCTCTGCAGCGCCGTGGCCGGCATGATGTCGCCGCTGCTCTCGGGCAGCATGCTATCGCTCGGATTGGGTGCGTCGGCGCTGACCGTCATCGGCGTGCTGGCATGGTGGTGGTATCACGCGAGCAGCCGCCGTGCGCTGGATCAGCCCTTGGCCGGCACGGTTCCGGCCGCAGTGATGCAGGCGGAGATCGTCGAGCCCCGCTGAGTTTCGCCAGGGTCGATACCAGGGCGAGAGCCGCCGGATCGGTTCAAGGATGGTCCGGAGCGGTCGGCACGATCGCATCGGCCGACATCAGCGCCGTCGAGTGCGCCAGTGCCTGCACCAGCGAAGGCGAGCGATAGCCCGCGTCGGCCAGCCAGCGTTGCCAGACCGAATCGTCCACCTTCTCGTTGACGCCGGTGCCGAGCAGGCGATCGAACGGGGGCTTGAACGCCTTGTAGATGCCGGACATGAACTCCGCATAGGAATTGCGCGGTACGCCCATGTCGGCATCGGTGGCCGGAACGAGCAGTTCGCGGCAGGCTAGTCCGGTGTCGATGGCTTTGCGCTGCAGCCACGCCAGCGGCAGGTCGGGCAACGGGTCGGGCTTGCGCCCAGCCCCGTCGCTATCGTTGCCGCCGCCCACATCGGAATGCGAGCCGATGAACCAGCGTTGCTCGATCTCGATCTGCTCAAGCTTTTTGGATGTTGGCGTCTCGCCGGGTTTCAATGTGTACGGATTGCGCGTCCACACGGTCGGCGCAAAGTCGGCGCGATGTTCGTCCAGTGCGAGTGCCTGGTAGGCGTACCTGACGATCTTGCTGAGCTCGGTGTCGTGGAACTGGTAGCGTGAGCGGGCATAGGGAAACCACGAGGCGGTATCCGGAATGCCGAGCGATCCCACAGTGTCCCAGACGCCGATGAAGTGAATGCCGATCTCGACCGAGCGGCTGGCGCGGAACGCCACGGCGGCTGGATCATCGGGCCGGGTTTTGGCTTCGCGGTAGAAGTCATAGGCACTCGTGACGTCGGCCTTCGCCACGCCGCCGTCGGCGCCGCGCCGAAGCAGGCCGCACTTGCGGATCATTCCACCCAGGCTGCGTGCGGTATAGGCGCCTCGACTGAATCCAAACAGGTAGACATCGTCGCCGGGCTGCCATGTTTCACACAGCCAGCGATAGCCGTCGAGCACGTTGCCCGACAGGCCGTAGCCAAACGCGCCGCCGAGCAGATGGGCGAATCCGGACGATACGCCGACGCCGGGGACGTAGTTGACTCGTTGCTCGATGCCTGCAGGGTCGCGCGGCGCGATCAGCCGGCACAGGCGCTCCACATTGGTGTTCGATTCGGGCTTGTTCCAGGTGCCGTCGAACAGCAGCACAAGCCTGCGTGTGACCATGGTGGCCTCCGACCCGGTGGTGGTGGTCGCGTTCGACTCTAGGCCGCGTCGGCCGGCGCGGCCAGTGCCTGGCGGAAAGCCGGACCCTTCGCGCTGCCATTTTCGCGCGGGCCGCAACCGGCGTACGCTCCCTGCTTCGACATCGGCACAGGCCGCAAACGTATGGACATCCAAACGCAGATAGGCCGGGCACAGGCTTTCCGCAAGATGCACGATCGTTCCGCGATCCTGCTGCTGCCCAATGCGTGGGACGCAGGCAGTGCACGCCTGTTCGCCCGGCGAGGCTTCGCCGCCATCGCCACCACCAGCGCCGGCATGGCCTGGTCGCTCGGCCATGCCGATGGCGAACAGGCGCCACTGGCTGAAGTGCTGGCTGCCATCGAGCGAATCACCCGCATCGTCGACTTGCCCGTAACGGCGGACATCGAAACCGGCTACGGCGAGACGCCGGCAGAGGTGGCCGCGACCGTGCAGGCGGTGATCGCAGCCGGTGCGGTCGGTATCAACCTGGAGGATGGCGCACCTGGTCATGGCGCGTTGCGACCGTGCGCAATGGCTGCCGCGCGGATCCGCGCCGCTCGCGCCGCCGCCACCGAGGCCGGCGTACCGATCGTGATCAACGCGCGGGTGGACAACTGGCTGCAGCAGGACACGGCCAATGCCACCGAACGCTTCGCCGATGCGGTGCAGCGCGCGCATGCCTACCTGGCGGCGGGTGCCGATTGCATCTATCCGATCGGCCTGAGCGACATGGCCACGCTGGCGGCGCTGGTGCAGGCGATCGATGCGCCGGTCAACGTCGCCGCCGGGCCGGGCGTGCCGGATCTGGCCGAGCTGGCCCGGCTCGGCATTGCGCGCGTGAGCACAGCCACGCGTTTTGCCACGATGGCGCTGGCGGCGGTCGACCATGCTGCTGGCTTGCTGCTCGAAAGTGGTCGCTTCGATTGCCTGGGCTCGGCGTTCACTTACGCGGATGCGCAGCGGCTGTTCGAGCGTGCGTGAACACGACGTTTCGCACGTTGCCGCTGAAACGCGTGGCGGAGGTTTTCGGCAAGACCACATCGTGTTGACGACCGCTTGACCAGATACGGAGCAGGGTGGAGGCGTGCCATCTTCAGATCAGCGGAGCCTTGTCATGCCATACAAAGCCATCGGCGACCTGCCCGATTCCGTGCGCGATCACGTGCCGAAACACGCACAGGAGATCTACAAGGAGGCGTTCAACAGTGCGTGGGAGGGATACGCCGACAAGGACGAGCGGCGGGGTGAGGAGTCACGTGAGGAAGCGGCGCACAAGGTCGCCTGGGCGGCGGTAAAGAAGAAGTACCGCAAGGACGACGACGGCGATTGGCACGCGAACTCGCCGGGAATCGTCAGGACACGCCATGAAGCAGGTCGCGCTCCCGTAGAAATTCGCGCGCGTCGCCGGCGTCCTGCTCGAACCAGGCACGAGTCGAGCCGAGCCGGAATGAATAGCCCCACGCATCCATGTCGGCCATCAGCCGATCGCGCCCCACGCCGGGCAACCGATCGGCCAGCACGATCTGCAGGTAGCAGGTAGCGTCCTCTTCTTCGATCGAGTCGGTTGCGTCGGTATGGACGTCCAGACGTCTTTCCGGCGGAAGCACGATCAGATGGCCAGCTTCATGCAGCAGCGAATGCACCGGTGTGTCGTCGCGGGCATAGACGGTGGTGCCGATGATGCCGGCTTCCTCGTCGCCCCAGAAACTGCCGGGAATCGGTTCGTCCGCAGCCACGCGCTGCAGTTGCAGGCCAAAGCGGGAAAGCAGGGCGGCAGGCGCGTCGAATCCGATCTGGCCCAGCCGCATCACGGTGCTGGCCGGGTCGTCGGAATCAGTGCGGGCAGGATGGTCGGGGCGCATGGGTCGACGCAGGCGATGGAGCAGCGAATGTCGCAGGGCGATGAGGAATCGCCCGGCGGCGACGCCGGCAGCGGGTCCGGCAACGCAGGAACCGAACTCAGCCGGTCTTGGCTTCGTTCTTGGCCGTCTGCTTGCCTTCGGGCAGGGTGACCGAGAGTTCGAGAATCTCGTGACCGCTGTCGCGCTCGAAATTGATGTTGATCGCGTCGAGATCGACGTGAACATATTTCTTGATCACCTCGAGCAATTCGTTGCGCATCATCGGCAGGTAGTCCGGAGCGCCGCGGCTGGAACGTTCCTGCGCGACGATGATCCGAAGGCGTTCGCGGGCGACGGTGGCGGTGGCCTCCGGCTTGCGCTTCAGGAAATCAAGAATACCCATCGTGATCAACCTCCGAACACGCGCTGGAGAAAGCCCTTCCTGGGCACGTCGATGAAGCGCAACGGGCGCTCTTCGCCGAGAATGCGAGCCACCGTGTCGCTGTAGGCCTGACCGGCATGTGAATTGACATCGACGATGACCGGGATGCCGTTGTTGGACGCAGTCAGCACGTTCTCCGATTCCGGGATCACGCCGACCACTTCGATGCCGAGGATTTCCTCGACATCCTTGACGCTGAGCATTTCGCCGATGGCGACGCGGGCCGGGTTGTAGCGGGTCAGCAGCAAATGCTGGGTGACCGGGCCTTCGCCGCGCTCGGCGCGCCGGGTCTTGCTGGCGAGCAGGCCCAGGATGCGGTCGGAGTCGCGCACCGAGGACACTTCCGGGTTGACCACCACGACGGCGTGATCGGCGAAGTACATCGCCAGATGCGCGCCTTTCTCGATGCCGGCCGGCGAGTCGCACACGACGTAGTCGAAGCCGTCTTCGGACAGGCCGTCGAGCACTTTCTCGACGCCTTCCTGGGTCAGCGCGTCCTTGTCGCGGGTCTGGCTGGCGGCCAGCACGTAGAGATTGTCGTGGCGCTTGTCCTTGATCAGCGATTGTTTCAGCGTGGCTTCGCCGTGCACGACGTTGACGAAGTCGTACACCACGCGACGCTCGCAGCCCATGATCAGGTCGAGGTTGCGCAGGCCGACGTCGAAGTCGATTACGGCGGTTTTCTTGCCGGCCATGGCCAGGCCGGTGGCGAGCGAGGCGCTGGTCGTCGTCTTGCCGACGCCGCCTTTGCCGGAAGTGACAACGATAATCTCAGCAGTCAAGGGCCCATCTCCGCATGATTGTTCTTGTTGTGATGATCACAGCTTGGCGATCAACAGCTTTTCGCCTTCCAGCCAGCATTGCACGGACTGGCCTTCGAGGTCGTCAGGAATCTGTTCGAACACGCGATATTGCCCGGCAATCGCCACCAGTTCGGCGCGGAAATCGGAGACGAAGATGCGCGCCTTCGCGTCGCCCTGCGCACCGGCCATGGCACGCCCACGCAGGCCACCGTAGATGTGGATATTGCCGTCGGCGATCACCTCGGCGCCGTTGGCGACAGCACCGATGACGATCAGGTCGCGGTCGCGCGCATAGATCTGCTGGCCCGAACGCACTGAGCCGGCATGCTGCTGGGCGCCCTGCATGCTGCCGGGCGCCGGCGCAGAGAGGATCGGCTCGCGCTGGACCTGCGCGACGGGTTCGGCGCGCGTGGGCGTGTCGACGGCGGCCGGGCCGCCGTTGGCCGGTTCATAGGCGGCGCGGAATTTCGCGATCAGCGGCAAGCCCATGCGCTTGGCCAGCGCCTCGGTCTCGCTGGTGCCGTAGGCAAGGCCCACCGGCAACATGCCGGCGCTGCGCACCGCTTCGAGCAAGGCATCGACGGCGCCGTCGTCGGGCAGGTCAAGCAGGTGGCTCAGGTCCAGCACCACCGCGGCGCGGGCAAACATTTGCGGAGCGGCGCGCACGCGACGCTCCAGTTCGTCGCACAGTGCGGCGGCATCGACCCGGCGCACGCGCACGCAGGCAATGCCAACCTGGCCGAAGCGCAGGTCGCAGGCGTCCGTTGTATCCATTCTTGCATTCATGGGCGCCGCTCTCCGGCGAGGCGGCGCGGCGTGGAATCACATGCGGGAGAGTGTTCGCGCTCGGCCAGCCATGGCTCGTTCGGCAGTCCGCCGTGATCGAGCCAGGTGTCGCGAACATAGGCGTAGCTGGGCAGGTCCTTGGCCAGCAGGCTGACTTGCGGACCGTGCTCGCCCATGCGCTGCTGGCCCACTTCCTGAAAACCATAGGTGCCGTGGAACAGCACCACCACATCGTCGCGCGGTTCCAGGAATACCTCGCAGGCGAGCAGTGGCACCCGCACCTCGGCATAGCTGTGCACGTCGCAATAGAAAATGCGGCCCAGGCCGTGACGGCGATAGGCGTTCGCGATCACGATGCGGTCGATGTAGAGAAACTGCGGGTAATGTTCCGCGAACCAGCGGTAGTTGGGGCTTTCGTAATCGCCGCCTTCGCGCAGCGCGATCAGGAAACCGGCCAGATGGCCGTCGATCTCGGCGACACGGAAATAGTCGGCGTGCTCGTAGAAGTAACGCAACTGGCTGGCGTCGAGGGCGAGGATGGAGCGACCGGCAGCATTGTTGAGTGCCAGTACGGCATCCATGTCGTGCTCGCGCACGTCGCGGATGGCAAGGGCCATTCGTTGCTCCGCAATGGTGGATTCGGGGACAAGGTCGACCAGCGGCCTTGCGCAGTGACTCATTATGACATGCGCCCGGAACCCTTACATCTGGCAATGGCACATGTAAAAGCTTCGTAAAACGACGACGGCACGCCAGCCGCCGTGACTTCTCGCGCATTGCGTGAAACGTCGGTACGTCCAATGATGCGAGGCATGCGCTGGCCATTCCTCAACCACATCCGTCTGCTCCGCTATGCGGGTTTCTTCACCTATCTGTCGGTGGGGACGCCGTTGATCACCAATTGGGCTACCGAACGGCTCAATCAGCTGCAGCGTCCGAATTTTTCATTGTTGCTGTGGACGCTGTGCTATCTGATCTTCGGCCTGATGTACTGGATGCTGACCAGCAATCTCGGGTCGCGCCGTTACCCGGTCCTTAAATTGCTGGGCCTGGCCCTGATGACGGCCGCCGCAGTGGCGGTGGGCTGGTACAGCCATAGCGGATTGTCGGCCATGCTGATGGTGGTTGCCTCGCTGGTGCTCCCTTGGCTGCTGCCGTTCTGGTTGAGTGTTTTCTGGCTGCTGTTGCAGCATCTGAGCCTGGTGGCGATTTTCGTCACGTTTCCCGAATACGACCATAGTGTGGCGCTCGGCTTTTTGCAGGCCAGCATCTATCTGGGCATCTCGGTGCTGGTATTCATCACCTCGATGGTGGCCAGCCAGCAGGCCGAGCAGCGCGAGGCGCAGCGCCGGTTGAATTCCGAACTGCGCGCCACCCGGGCGTTGCTGGCCGAATCCAGCCGGATCGCCGAACGCATGCGCATCGCACGCGACCTGCACGATTTGATCGGCCATCACCTGACTGCACTGAGCCTCAATCTCGAAGTGGCCAGTCATCTCACCAACGAAGCCGCTGGTGCACACGTGCGCAAGGCGCAGAGCACCGCAAAGCTACTGCTGGCCGACGTGCGCGAGGTGGTCAGCGAATTGCGCCAGGACGACGCGATCGACCTGACCCAGGCGCTGCGCAGCCTGACTGAAGGCGTGCCAGGCTTGAATGTGCATGTGGTGATGCCTCCGCGCTTCAGCGTGGAGGATCCACGCCGCGCGCAGGTGCTGCTGCGCTGCGCGCAGGAGATCATCACCAACACCGCCAAGCATGCCGGTGCGCGCAACCTGTGGCTCAATTTTGCCTATGCCGGAGAAAGCCTGCTGGGTCTGCATGCGCGCGACGACGGCCGTGGCGCCGAACAAGTCGAGCCGGGCAATGGCCTGTCAGGCATGCGAGAGCGGTTGGCCGAGTTCGGTGGCAGCGTGACGCTGGATACCGGCGTGAGTCATGGTTTCGCGCTCACGGTGCGACTGCCGCTGGGTGAGCACACGGCGCTGGCCCATGCGCCATCACGGTTTGAACCGCCTGCGCTCAATGTGTCGTAATGTTTTGTGGTTCGCCCCGGCGTGCGAGAATGCGTCATCATTGAAAACGGCATGAACCGCCGGTTTCCACTGCCACTGCCTGAGTCATGTTTGTTCGAGGATTCGCGATGATTTCCGTTTGTCTCGTCGACGACCAGAATCTGGTGCGCCAGGGGGTTCGTTCGCTGCTGGATCTGTCCGAGGACATCCGTGTGGTGGCCGAATGTGCCGACGGTGCGCAGGCCGTGCAGGACATTCCACGGGTCAAGCCGGACGTGGTGTTGCTGGATCTGCGCATGCCGAACATGAGCGGGCTGGAAGTGCTGCAGGCGCTGTCCGCGCGCAACGAGCTGCCACCCACCATCATCCTGACCACGTTCGACGACGATCAGCTGGTCCTGCAGGGCCTCAAGGCCGGTGCCCGCGGCTATCTGCTGAAGGATGTGTCGCTGGAACAGCTGGTGGAAGCCGTGCGTACGGTCGCCGCCGGCGGCTCGTTGGTCGCGCCAATGGTCACCCAACGACTGATGGCCGGCGTGGCGCGGATGCAAAACCATTTCACCAGCCTGGAGCAGCCTGATCCGCTGACCGAGCGCGAAACCGAGATCCTGCGGCTGCTTTCCGGCGGTTACAGCAACAAGGAGATCGCCAACTCGCTGAAAGTGGCCGAGGGCACGGTGAAGAATCACGTTTCCAACATCCTGTCCAAGCTGGGCGTGCGCGATCGCACCCGTGCGGTGCTGAAGGCACTGGAAATGGGCATCGTCTGAGTTTGTGCGGCTGCGGACCGGCACGGCTTGCCGGTCCCGGACGCACGCTGCAGCCAGCTTTCCGGCGTTGTAAACAGGGCCGCCACAGCGGATAGCGTTCCAGCCCGTGAACAAGTAACATCCGTAGCTTCGGCAGTTGCCGACCCCCCTGCCATGGCCCTCGGATGAACCCTGGGGCAGGCCCGTGCTGCGGCCGGGGCGACATTTCGTAAGGTATGGCGTAAAGACGCTTCGGAGAACTCTGGAATGATGCGTGTCTTTGAATTTCTTGTTGCTCTGGTCATCGTGGCTGCACTCGGTGTCCTGGCGGCTGTGGTCATGCCCGGTAGCGGTCATGTGGAACGCCAGCTGGTCATCGGCAAGGACATGCGTCAGGTCTATGACGTGCTCGACAACTTCCGTCGGTTGCCCGATTACTCGGTGCTTCGCTCACTCGACAAGGACGTGCAGTTCAATTTTTCCGGCAAGGCCTATGGCCCGGGCGCCGAAATCAGCTGGGTCAGTACCGATCCCAAGCTCGGCAACGGCGGGCTGACCATCGCCAGCGCCACGCCTGAGTTCGACAAGATCGATAGCAATACCAAGGGCGCCAGCATTGTCTGGAACCTGGACAACAGCTGGCGCGGACTCGACAAGCATTTCACGCTGGACCTGGAGCGCAAGGGAAGCCGCGGCCAGCTGACCCAGGTGACCTGGTCGTATGACGTGTCCTACGGCTGGAACCTGATCAACCGCTTCGCCAACCTGTATATCCATGGCGATCCCGACACGTTCATCCAGTTCAGCCTGAACAACCTGCAGAACGTGTTGGCCGGCGTGCCGAACATCGACTACAGCCAGCTGATCCCGTACATCGAACAGACCCAGCCGACACCGGTGCTGCTGGTGTCCACCTCGATCGAACGCAAGGACGGCCTGGAAGCCCTGGACGACGCCGTCGCCAAGGCGATCACCGAGATCCAGGCGGCTGCCAAGAAGCTTGGCGTGAACGTGACCGGTCCGCGGGTACTGATCACGACCAACTATGGCGACCAGACCTATACCTTCGACGTGGCGCTGCCGATCGACTCCAGCACCCTGACCGTCAATGGCCAGAGCGAACAGTTGACCGCAGCGACCCCGCCCGCGCTGGATGCCAGTGCGGCACCGGCCGAAGCCAGCACCGCCGCCGCTGTGGCTGACAACGTTGCGGTGGGCGGTCGCGACCGTTTTGGCCGCCTGGTGGTGGATGGGAACGTGCGCGCCACGCTGGCCTTTGGTGGCGCCGCGCTCAAGGGCGTGTGGAACGGTACCTTCGCTGGCGTACCGCAGACCCGCGACATGCTGAAAGCTTACGCGCAGACCCATGGTTACAAGTTCGATGACGTGGTCAACCGTGCGTACGACATCGTGGTGACGCCGGAAGTGAAGGACGCTGGTGGCAACATCACCACCTACGCCAAATACGATGTCTTCCTGCCGATCACCAATGCGCCCGAGAAGACCCCCGAGCAGGAAGCCGGGATCCAGCCGCCCTCGCTCGAAGACGAGAGCGCGCCGGCTGCGTCCGGGTCGGCTCCAGCTCCGTCGGCAAGCAGCGCAGCACCGGCAGCAAGCAGTGCGGTGCCGGCCGAAGCAGCTAGCGCCGGCGAATAAGCCCGCCGCGACTGCTGAATACCGAGAGGCCCTTCCCAAGGAAGGGCCTTTTCTTTTCATCGCCACAATGCCGGCGCGGCCGGGCTGCTCGATGAAGCCGAATTTTGCCGGTGTCTTGCGGTACATTGCAGGGCGATCGGCGGCGCCTCCTGCCGGCGCTCGACGCTCCGCCACCACTCATACCGGACATGATCGAAACCGACCAGCTCACCCGATGCTATGGGAATCTGACCGCAGTGGACGCGCTGACCATGCGCGTCGAACCTGGTCAGGTGCTTGGTTTGCTAGGTCCCAACGGTGCGGGCAAATCCACCGCGATGCGCATGATCGCCGGGTTTCTGGTGCCTACTTCGGGTACCGCTCGGGTCTGCGGTCACGATGTCAGCCGTGAACCGCTGAAGGCGAAACGCGCGCTCGGTTACCTGCCGGAGGGTGCGCCCAGCTACGGCGAAATGACGGTTCGCGAGTTTCTGCAGTTCATTGTCCGCATGCGTGGGTTCAAGCCGGATACCGGCTATCGTCGCTTCGAGGCGGTGGTGCAGCAACTACAGCTGGAGGAGGTATTGGGGCTGTGCATCGATACGCTGTCCAAGGGACTGCGTCGACGTGTGGGGCTGGCCCAGGCGATCCTGCACGATCCACCGGTGCTCATGCTGGACGAGCCCACCGACGGCCTTGATCCGAACCAGAAGCACGCCGTGCGCCAACTCATCGACGTGATGGCGCGCGAGCGCACCATCCTGATCTCCACGCACTTGCTGGAAGAGGTGCATGCGCTGTGCAACCGTGTGGTGATCATCGCCCGCGGCAAGCTGCTGGCCGACGCCACCCCGGCGGAACTGGAGGCGCGCTCGCGCTATCACGGCGCGGTGTCGTTCAGTGCACCGGGCAGCGGCATGTCGCAGGAAATGCTGGGCCGATTGCCCCAGGTGGCGGCGATCGAGGTCGATCCGCTGGACGGCCGCATCACGGTGTTTCCGAAACCCGGCGAACGCATTCTCGAACCGGTCGAAACGCTGCTGCGCGAGCAGGGGCTGGAGGTATCGGAAATCCAGCTTGAGCGCGGCCGGCTGGACGAGGTATTCCGCCAGATCACGACGACGGACGGCAGCGCCGTCGGGAGCCGCGCATGACTCCGGTCAACGCCGTGCTGCGGCGCGAGCTGCGCAGTTATTTCGTGACGCCGGTGGCGTATGTGTTCCTGGTGATCTTCCTGGTGCTGGCCGGCATTCTCACGTTCTACGCCGGCGACTTCTACGAGCGCGGGCAGGCCGATCTGCAGCCGTTCTTCGTGATGCACCCCTGGCTGTACCTGATCCTGGTGCCGGCGATCACCATGCGCATGTGGGCGGAGGAAACCAAGGGCGGCACGCTGGAGTTGCTGCTGACCCTGCCATTGACTCTTTGGCAGGCGATGCTGGGCAAGTTTTTCGCGGCGTGGCTGTTCATCGGGCTGGCGCTGGTGCTGACCTTTCCGATATGGATCACCGTCAACTACCTGGGCTCGCCGGACAATGGCGTGATCCTGGCCAGCTATCTTGGCAGCTGGTTGATGGCCGGCACATTTATCGCGATCGGTGCCTGCCTGTCGGCCTTGACCCGCAGCCAGGTCGTGGCGTTCATCCTCACGGCGCTGGTGTGCGTGCTGCTGATCCTGGTCGGGCAGCCGCAGGTGCTGGACTTCTTCTCGGGCACACTGCCGCGCAAGTTGATCAACGCGGTGGCGCACCTGTCGATGCTGCGCCATTTCGAGGCGATAGCGCGCGGCGTGCTGGATGTCCGTGACCTGCTGTACTTCCTGCTCAGCATGGTCGGCTGGCTGGTTGCCGGCGTGCTGCTGCTCGACCTGAAACGGATGCGCTGAAACCATGTTCCGGTTGCGTCTTCACCCCGTGTTTTCCATGCCGCTGCGGCTCAGCCGGCGAGCTGTCCTGTACGGTGCGCTGGTGCTGCTGGTGCTGGTAGCGGTGCCTTTGATCGTGGCCAGCAGCCGCTGGTTGCACGCATCGCGGATCGATCTCACCACGGATCAGTTGTATACGCTGACGCCCGGCACGCTGCATATCGTCGATACATTGAAGCGGCCGCTGCGGCTGACGCTGTATTTCTCCGATCACGCCACCCGCGACCTGCCGCAGTTGCGCAGCTACGAGCAGCGCGTGCGCGAGATGCTGCAGGAGATGGTGGCGCGATCGCACGGCCACGTGCGTCTTCAGATCATCGATCCGGTGCCGTACTCCGATGATGAGGCCAGCGCCGAAGGCAGCGGCCTCACCGCGGCCAACGGCGGCAGCAACGGCGAGCGGGTATTTTTCGGCTTGTCCGGCAGTGCCATGTCCGGTGGTATCGACAACGATGCCGCCGATGACCGCGTACCTGAGAAAACCTTGGCGATCCCGTTCTTCGATCCGGCCCGCGAAGCGTTCCTCGAATACGACATCGCCAAGCTGCTGTATGAGTTGAACCAGACCAGAAAGCCCCCGATCGGCGTGATCAGCTCGCTGCGGATCGAGGGTAACCCGGTGCTCAGCGAGCAACCGTGGACGGTGATGCAGCAGCTCAACCAGCTGTTCGACGTGCGGACGTTGGATCCGGCGACGCTGCGCCACGTCGATGACAACATGCAGGTGCTGTTGCTGATCCATCCCAGGCGGCTGCCGCCCGATGCGCAGTACGCGATCGACCAGTACGTGTTGCGTGGGGGGCATCTGGTGGTATTTGTCGACCCCGATGCGGAACTCGACAACACTCCCTATAACCCCGACAGCACCACCTACCCCGATCACGGATCGGATCTGCCGCGATTGTTCGCCGCCTGGGGCGTCCGCTACTACCCTCACAAGATCGTGCTCGACCGCGCCCGCGCACTGCAGATCGAACTGGCCGGCAGTAGCCTCAATCACCCGGCCATGCTTGATCTCGGGCCGCAGGAACTCAACCGCAACGATGTCGTCACCGCCAGCCTGCAGCGCATCAATGTCTCCACCGTCGGTTACTTCGACCTGGCCGCGGATGCGCGCACACGACTGATCCCGTTGCTGCAGAGCAGCGCCGAAGCCGAGCTGGTGCCGACACAGCAGGTGCTGGACGCAAGCAACGATCCCACCACGCTGCTGCAGGATTACAAGGCCGACAACACCCATTATGTGCTGGCCGCGCGCCTGCGCGGGGTCTTCGACAGCGCGTTTCCCTCGCGCGCCGGCGAACCCGGTCATCTGGCGCGCTCCGCGCCGAATGCCGAGGTGATCCTGGTGGCCGACACGGATCTGCTGAGCGACCGGCTGTGGGTTGAGCCGCAGACCATTCTCGGCCAGACGATGATGCGGGTCTTCGCCAACAACGGCGACTTCGTCACCAACCTGGTGGACAACCTCAGCGGTTCGTCGGCCCTGCTGTCGATCCGGGGCCGCTCCACTTCGCAGCGGCCGTTCACGCGGGTGCAGGCGTTGCGCAACGTGGCCGATCAGAAGTTCCTGCAGAAGGAGCGCGAGCTGGAGCGGGAGCTGGCCGATACCCGGCGCCGGCTGGACGAGCTGCAGCCGGCCAAGGGCAGCCATGGCAGCGCCGCTACTGCCGAACAGCGCCGCGAAATCGAGCAGTTCCGCCAGCGCCAGCTGGCGATCAACAAGGAATTGCGCGACGTGCAGCACCAGCTCAATGCGGAGATCGACGCGCTCGGCCTGCGCGTGAAGGTCATCAACATCGTGCTGGTGCCGGCGCTGGTGGTACTGATCGGCTTGCTGTACGGCTGGCGTCGCAACCGGCACAGCCGCCAGCGGCGGTGAAAGCGGCAATCTGCCGCAACCGCGGGTTGCCGCTGCGGCAGACGCCGCCGGCGCGCGGCATTATGCTGGGCGGTGGCCGGCTGTTGCCGGTGTGGATGAACGCGCTGGTGCAGCTGTCGTGACCGCAACCTTGCTGAAGTGGATCGTGCCGTGGGAGTTCTCGTGGGTGTTTCTCGCGAGCTTCCTGCTGACCTGCGTGCTGTACCTGCGCGGCAGCCGCCGGCTGCCGGTGAGCTTCAGTCGCAAGCTGGCGTTCTGGATCGGCATGGCGATCATTTACCTGTCGCTGCATACGTATCTGGATTTCTATGCCGAGCATGAGTTCTTCATGCACCGGATCCAGCAGCTGCTGCTGCATCATCTCGCCCCGCTGCTGATCGTTACCGCGTTTCCTGCCACGGTGCTGCGCGCGGGCATGCCGCTGGCATGGCGGGTGCACGTGCTGCGGCCGCTGCGTCGTTCGTGGCCGTGGCGCGTGGTCAGCGGGGCGCTGCTGAATCCCACGGTGGCGACGCTGCTGTTCATCGCCTTCATCCTGATCTGGCTGATCCCATCCATGCAGACGCTGGCGATGCTGGACTGGCGCATCTACCGCTTCATGAATTGGAGCATGCTGATCAGCGGCTTCGCCTACTGGTCGCTGGTACTCGACCACCGGCCGCATCCACCGGGCAGGATGACCGCCGGCCTGCGCGTGCTGTCGCCGGCGATCACGATGACGCCGCAGATTCTCGCCGGCGCGATCGTCACCTTCTCCAAAACCGACCTGTATCCGATCTTCGAGATCTGCGGGCGCGCATTTACCTTCAACGTGCTCACCGGCCAGTTGATCGGGGGCGTGATCATCTGGGTGCCATCGGCGTTGCTCGAGTCGATCGGTGGCCTGATGGCGCTGCGCCAGTGGCTGCGGCTGTCGCGCAACGGCCGCTTGCCACGCAGGCCGCCACATATATCCATGCGGCGCACGCCCACCGTGGTCGACACGGTGGCGCCGGATTGAGCTTCGCGTCGGATCAGTGACCGCTGGCGCGCGGCATCGCGCCCTTTTCCATCGATGGCATGGCGTGGCCTTCACCGGCGTCCATGGCGTTGGCCGGACGCGCGATGAACGGGGTGGCCAGCGTGCTGCCGTCGGTGAACTCGAGCGTCAGCTGCACCATTTCACCAGGCTTCACGGGCGCACCCGGTTGCATCAACATCAGGTGATAGCCCGCCGGTGCCAGCACCGCTTTGCCGTGGGCCGGCACGGTCACCGCATCGACCATGGTCATGCGACTCATGCCGCCTGCGGTGGAACTCTGATGCAGCATCACGTCCGCATAGTTCGTGCTGCTGGCACCACTCAGTGCGGCGGGCTGGTCGCCGTCGTTCTGCAGCGTGACATAGGCGCCGGCCGGCAAGTCGCCGGGCAGCACGCGAATCCAGGCATGGCTGGCATGAATGTGTTCGGCAGCGGTGGCATGGGCGCCTCCGGCCAGCACCAGGCCACCGAGCAGCAAGGACAATGTGGTGGATTTCATCGAGGGGCTCCCGTGTCGAGCAAGAGGTGCAGATCGTGCACCAGGTCGTCTTGCGAGGCGGATGGTGTGGCCAGCACGCGTGCCCTGCCGTCGCGGTCGAATACGTAGATCGCCGAACTGTGCGTGACCTCATAGTTGCCGTTGGCTGAGCCGGGCTCGCGAGAAAATGCCGAGCGATAGCGTTTGCTCAACGCCTCGATCGCGCGCGCATCGCCGGTGAGGCCGACCGCGCGCGGATCGAACGCATTGACGTAGGCATGCATGACTGCCGGCGTGTCGCGCGCCGGGTCGACGCTGACGAACAATATGCGCGCGCCATCGGCCAGCGAGCCCAGCCGCTGCATCACCACATGCAGCTGTGCCAGGGTGAGCGGGCAGACGTCCGGACAATGGGTGTATCCGAAATACAGCAGCGTCACCTTGCCGCGATAGTCCGCGCCGGTCACCGGCTTGCCGAGATCGTCGGTGAGCTTGAAATCGAGGTCGGGCATGTGGCCGCTGATATTGGTCAGCCGCAACGGCAGCGGCTCATCATGTTGGCAGCCAGCCAGCAGCAGGCCGGCTGCCAGCAGCAGGGCAGGTAGAAATGCGCGGCAGAGCTTCATGCGAAAATCCGGATGTTCAACCGAGCAAGCATACGACAGTGGTCGATGTGCAAGATCCGACAAACGGGAAATTTGGCGATGATGCGACAACCTGTCATGACGCGAGCCGGCCTGCTGGCAGGCGTGGCCGGAGCCAGCGCGGTGCTGTTGGGCGCGTTCGGTGCGCACGCCTTGCAGGGCGTGCTCGATGCGCCAGGGCGAGAGCTGTGGCATACCGCGGTGAATTATCACGTCTGGCACGCGCTGGCGCTGGCATTGGCGGCGGGGCTCGGACGTGGTCGCAGCGGACGGTTCGCGATCGGTGCGTTTGCCATCGGCATCGCGCTGTTCAGCGGCAGCCTGTACGCGCTGGCACTCGGGGCTCCACGCTGGGCGGGTATCGTCACGCCATTCGGCGGGCTGGCCTTCATGGCTGGCTGGATCGCACTGGGCTTGTCGCTGAGTTACGGTAACGATTAGTTCTTGCGTCCGTCACTGCATTGTCATCGGGCGATGGGACGCTGCCAGCATGAACACGTCGCTGCCCCTTCGTCGCCGCGCGCATCCGCAGACACATGCATCGTGGTCGTGGCGGTTCCTGCCGTGGCTGGCGTTCGCTGCGCTCGCCGCCTGGGCCATGCACCTGTACTGGCCGTATGCAGTAACCGGTGACGACACGGCCGACACAGCGGTGACTGCGTCACCCCTGGTGCACTGGAAAGACGCGGAGCATGACTGGCTGCTGGTCGTCGACCCGGCCACCCACGAACTGGTGGTGTATGACGCCAATGACGGTCGTCCATTGCGCCGTGTGGGGGGCGCCAGTGGGGCGAGGGCGATGGACTCGATCGTTGGCGAGGGCAACTGGCTCATTGCGACGAGCCAGCGCGATCCGCGCCTGCAAATTTTCAGTCTGCCCGACTTGCGACCGACGGCGCTTGCGACACGTTGACACCGTACCTGCGCGGGCCGCGCTTCAGCCGAGCGCCAGCGGCACCCCGACATGCAGCACAAGATCGGCGCAGAAGTGCGCCAGCATCGCGTGCTCCAGTCCGTACTTCCAGAACAGACCACCCGTTGCCAGGCCTACCAGCGCGTTGAGCATGACGATCCGGACGATCGGCAGCGGTGCGTGGGCCATACCTGTCGCAAATGCCGCCGGCAGATGGCCCGCGCCGAACAGCAGGGCAGCGAGCACGATGGCCAGCACGAACATCCACGGCCGGTCCACACACCGGTTGCATCGTGCCAGCAGCCATACCAGCGCGCCGACCAGAAACAGGCGGAACTCCACCTCTTCCACAATGCCGCCGTAGAACGACGCCAGAAAGCCGCGCCACGCCCAGCTCACGGCAGCGACGCCATGTCCGCCAGCTTCTTTCGGACCAAACAAAAACAGACCGGTGACCAGCAGGGCGGCCAGCACCCCCAGCAGGATCGCCAGCCACCAGCGTGCACCTTGCGAAGGATCGCGCGGACGCCGGTAGATCCATGCACGCAACCACGGCGCATCCAGGCCGTAAGGGGCACCCAGATACAGCCCCAGCCAGGCAAGCAGCCAGCACAACATGCCGGCCTGTGCCGTTTGCGCTGCCATCACGACCGGCAGAGGCAACGGCAATGCGGCCAATTTCTGCGGCATCAGCGCGAGCAGATAGGGCCACAGCGCCAGTGTTGCCAGCACGCCGGCGATGCCGAACAGCAGGGCAAGTTTCAGGTTCGGTTTGCGGGTCGATAGTTCGTGAGGCGTGCTGCTCATGCCGGTCTCTCGGGTGGTTGGCTCAGCGTGATTGCTTGAAGTACAGCAGGGTGGGCTGCGCAAGGCCGGCGCAGACCACGGTGACCAGTTCCCAGCCCTGCGCGCCTTCGCGATTGAGCGCGACCACGGTTTCCTCGTCCGTCGGCGTCAGCGTGAGGTGCAGGCCGCCACCACCGTGTTTCAGGGTTATCACTTTGTATTCCCACGTTGCAGACATCGCCTTTCTCCTCGATCAAATCAGCTGTCGTCGTCGGCCACCGGTTCGCTCTTGCCGGGCTTGAGCCGGCCCGCCTTGCGCAGCGCCTCGCGCAGCACGTACTCGATCTGCGCATTGACGCTGCGCAGCTCGTCGTCGGACCAGCGTTGCATCGCATCCAGCACGGTGGCGCTGATACGCAGCGGATAGGCTTTTTTCTCGGCAGCCATGCCGGCTCAGTGCCGCATGCGTCCACGCCTTGCGGCGTGGCTTGCCATGAACACGATCAGGAGAATCGCGATGGGGCTATCCATGATCCTCTCCTAGTACAACGTGCCGGTGTTCAGCACCGGCTGGGTGCCGCGCTCACCGCACAACACCACCAGCAGGTTGCTCACCATCGCCGCCTTGCGCTCTTCGTCGAGGTGCACCACGCCGCGCTGGCTGAGCTGGTCCAGCGCCATCTCGACCATGCTCACCGCGCCTTCGACGATCTTGGTCCGTGCGGCGATGATCGCGCCGGCCTGCTGCCGCTGCAGCATGGCCTGGGCGATCTCCTGGGCATAAGCGAGATGGCTGATGCGCGCCTCGACCACCTGCACGCCAGCCTTGCCGAGGCGGGTCTGGATCTCGTCGCGCAGATGCGAGTTGATCACCTCGCCATGGCTGCGCAGCGATGGCTTGCCATCGTCGTGCGCGTCATACGGATAGCTCTGTGCCATCTGCCGCAGCGCCGACTCGCTCTGGATGTGCACGTAGTTTTCGTAGTCGTCGACGCAGAAGACGGCCTCGGCGGTGTCCAGCACCTGCCACACCACCACGGCGCCGATCTCGATCGGGTTGCCGTCGTTGTCGTTGACCTTCAGCTTGCCGCTCTCGAAGTTGCGCACGCGCAGCGAGAGGCGCCGCCGGCTGTAGAACGGGTTGGTCCAGCGCAGGCCTTCCTGCCGCACCGTGCCGGCGTACTTGCCGAACAACTGCAGCACCTGACCCTCATTCGGCGCGACCTGGAAATAACCCTTGAGCAGGAATCCGTCGATCACCAGCAAGGCCATGCCGGTGAGCATGGGAGCCAGTGTCGGGGTGTCCGGCTGGGTATGGATCGCCGAGAACAGCAGTGCGGCACCGATACCGGCCAGCACGACGCACAGGCCGATGAAGGGGATGCCTGCGACGGAAAAACCATTGCGTTCGTTCATGGGTCGTCTCCCTGAGGTGCGGAAATTAGATATCAAATTGATATCAGTTGCAAGTCCCGATCGGCACCGTCCCCAGGGAGCGGAAAATGGCGGCCGGTGCGTGAGGGCGTGGCCGCATACAATGTCGTTTTGCCTGCACCGGAGAACCCGATGAAGCCATTCGGCACCCCCCATTCCGACCATGCGTTGCGCGTCCTGCTGCTGGGGGCCGGCGAGCTGGGCAAGGAGGTGGCGATCGAACTGCAGCGCTACGCCGTGGAAGTGATCGCAGTGGATCGCTATGCGAACGCGCCGGCGATGCAGATTGCCCATCGCAGCCACGTGATCGACATGCTCGATGGCAACGCGCTGCGCGCGGTGATCGAGCTGGAAAAGCCCGACCTGGTGGTGCCGGAGATCGAGGCGATCCACACGCCGACCCTGATCGAGCTGGAGAAGGAAGGCCAGCGGGTGATCCCCACCGCCCGCGCGGCGTGGCTGACGATGGACCGCGAAGGCATCCGCAAGCTGGCCGCCGAGGAACTGAAACTGCCGACCTCGCCGTACCGCTTCTGCGGCAGCGAAACGCAGTATCGCGAGGCGGCCGCCGCCATCGGTTACCCGTTCGTGATCAAGCCGGTGATGAGTTCGTCCGGCAAGGGCCAGAGCGTGGTGCGCAGCGAGGATCAACTGCAGCAGGCGTGGGATTACGCGCAGTCCGGCGGCCGTGCGGGCAGGGGCCGGGTGATCGTCGAGGGCTTCGTCGATTTCGATTACGAAATCACCATGCTGACGGTGCGGCATACCGATGGCGTGAGCTTCTGCGCGCCGATCGGCCATCGCCAGGAGGATGGCGATTACCGCGAGTCGTGGCAGCCGCAGCCGATGAGCGATGCGGCGCTGGCCGAAGCACAGCGGCAGGCCGCGGCAGTGACCGGCGCGCTGGGTGGCTGGGGCGTGTTCGGCGTGGAGTTCTTCGTCAAGGGCGACGCGGTGATCTTCTCCGAGGTCAGTCCGCGACCGCACGACACCGGCCTGGTCACACTGATCTCGCAGGAATTCTCCGAGTTCGCGCTGCACGCCCGGGCGATCCTCGGCCTGCCGATTCCGGTGATCCACCAGTACGGGCCGTCCGCTTCGTGTGCCGTGCTGGTTGAAGGTGATGGCGCGGCGCCGCGTTACCACGGCGTGGCCGAGGCGCTGGCCGAACCGGATACCCAACTGCGCATCTTCGGCAAGCCGACTGTCAGCGGCCGCCGGCGCATGGCGGTGACGCTGGCGCGCGCCGAGTCGCTGGAGGCGGCGGTAGGCAAGGCGGTGCGCGCGGCGGGGCATCTGCGCATCGAGTTGTGAGCTCGAACCTGCGATAGGTTTGATGGGCATGGCAGTTGATTGAGGAGAGTACGCATGGAAACGACGGGGTTTGCGCACTGGCTGGTGATCGTGGTGGAGCTCGGCGTGGCGTTCGTCCTGCTGCTGCTGGCACTGGTGGTCGTGGTGCTGATGGCGACCTGGGTGGTCGATCGCAATCAGACCGGCAACGCGGTGCTGCGCAACTTCCCGGTGATCGGCCACTTCCGCTACTGGTTCCTGCATCTGGGTGAGTTCTTTCGCCAGTACCTGTATTCCAGCGACCGCGAGGAGATGCCGTTCAATCGCGCGCAGCGCACCTGGGTCTATCGCGCCGCCAAGGACGTCGACAACACCAACGCCTTCGGCTCCAGCCGCGACCTGCGTGCCGAGGGCGTACCGTTCTTCGTCAACGCGCCGTTTCCCGATCTTGGCGTGGATCATGTCGAGCCGGTGCCGGTGACGATCGGCCCGCATGCGCGCGAACCTTACAGCCACGCCGCGTTCTTCAATATTTCGGCGATGAGTTTCGGTGCATTGTCGGCGCCGGCGGTACGCGCGTTGTCCCGTGGTGCGGCGAAGGCGGGCATCTGGATGGACACCGGCGAGGGTGGACTGGCGCCGTATCACCTCGAAGGCGGTTGCGACATCATCTTCGAGATCGGCACCGCCAAGTACGGCGTGCGCACGCCCGAGGGCAAGCTGGACGACGGCAAGCTGCTGGCGATCTGCGCGCACAAGCAGGTGAAGATGGTCAGCATCAAGCTGGGCCAGGGCGCCAAGCCGGGCATGGGCGGCCTGCTGCCGGGCGCCAAGGTCACTGCGGAGATCGCGGCGATCCGCGGCATCCCGGTCGGCGAGGATTCGCAGAGCCCGAACCGTCACCTCGACATCGGCAACGTGTCGCAGCTGATGGAAAGCATCAGCCACATCCGCGAACTCACCGGCAAGCCGGTGGGTTTCAAGGCGGTGCTCGGCGGCGTGGAGTGGATCGGCGAGCTGTGCGATGAAGTGCACAGGCGCGGCATCGAGAGCGCACCGGACTTCATCATCGTCGACGGCTCCGAAGGCGGCACCGGCGCAGCGCCGCAGACGCTGATGGAAGGCGTCGGCCTGCCATTGCACGAAGCACTGCCGGCGCTGCTCGACATGCTGATCGTCAAGGGCCTGCGCGAGCGCATCAAGGTGGTTTGTTCCGGCAAGTGCATCACGGCTTACGACGTGGCGTGGGCGCTGTCGATCGGTGCGGACTTCGTCAACTCGGCGCGCGGCTTCATGCTGGCGCTGGGCTGCATCCAGTCACTGCAGTGCAACCGCAACACCTGTCCCACCGGCAT
>DHXA01000272.1:0-3398 GCA_002413455.1 Rhodanobacter sp. UBA5168
CAGGACATCCAGCAGTTGGCGCAGCCGGGCGTGTACGTGGCCGTGGTCAAGGCCGGCGCCACCTTCAAGGACGGCTACGACACCGCCACCTTCTTCGTCAGCGACCTCGGCCTGCATCTGCGCGTGTATCGCGACAACGCACTGCTGCATGTGGCCTCGCTGCGCGACGGCTCGCCAGTCAACGCGGTGAACGTGGAGATCCGCGACGAGCAGGGGCGCAGCAAGCTCAAGGCCACCACCGACGCCGACGGCAACGCGCTGATCGCGTACAAGGTCAGGCCCTCCGACGTGCTGATCGCGCGCCATGGCAAGGACGTCTCGGTGCTGCCGTTCAACCGGCCCGCGCTGGACGTGTCCAATTTCGACATCAGCGGCCGCAGGCAGGCGCCGTTCGAGGTGTACGCCTGGTCCGGCCGCGACTTGTACCGTCCCGGCGAGACGCTGCGTGCCTCGGCGCTGTTGCGCGACTACGACGGCAAGCCGATGAAGGCGCAGTCGCTGTTCGTGCGGGTCAAGCAGCCCGATGGGCGCACGCTGGTGGAGAAGCAGCTGCAACCCCAGCAGCTCAACTACTTCGAACTGAGCCAGGCGATTCCGGCCGATGCGCCGACCGGACTGTGGCAGCTGGAATTCCGGCTCGATCCTGCCGCGAAAGAAACCGTGCAGGCGTTTCCGTTCCACGTCGAGGAGTTCCTGCCGGAGCGGCTCAAGGTCGAGCTGTCCAGCGCGCAACCACGGCTGGCGCCGGGCGAGCCGCTCAAGCTGAAGGTCGCCTCCAGCTACCTGTATGGCGCGCCGGCGGACGGCAATCGTTTCACCGCGAAACTGCTGGTGGCGCCCGAGGTGCATCCGCTGGCAAACATGGCCGATACGTTCTTTGGCGACCCCACGGTCGAGCTGCCGAAGAGCGCCGACGACGTGGTCGACGCCAAGCTCGATGCGCAAGGCGTGCTGGAGCAGGACGTGGCCTTGCCCGATGACGTCAAGCCGGTGGCTCCGCTGGCGGTG
Organism: Rhodanobacter sp. UBA5168; assembly: GCA_002413455.1. GTDB lineage: Bacteria > Pseudomonadota > Gammaproteobacteria > Xanthomonadales > Rhodanobacteraceae > Rhodanobacter. The sequence continues at coordinate 1,009 of DHXA01000272.1, forward strand.
ACGCTTTCCGGCAGCGTGTACGAGAGCGGCGGTCGCGCGGTCACCCGCCTGCTCAAGCGCACTTACTGGCCGGCCGCTACGCTGGTCGGCGTGCGCCCGCTGTTCGACCCGAAGCAGGGCGCCGAAAGCGAGAGCCCGGTCGGCTTCGAGATCGTACGCGCCGATGCCGACGGCAAGCGGGTCGCCGGTGCGCACCTTAAGGTGCGCCTGCAACGCGAGCTGCGCGATTTCTACTGGCTGTACGAGCGCGACGGCGGCTGGAAATCCGATGCCAACCAGCGCCTGCAACTGGTCGAGGAAAAGGACGTCGACGTGGCCGCCGGCCAGTCGACCCACGTCGAATTCCCGGTCCAGTGGGGCAGCTATCGGGTCGAGGTGTACGACCCGCAGACGAAACTGACCACGGTGCTTCCGTTCTTCGCCGGCTATAGCTGGGACGACGAGAACCTCGGCAAGGAGGCGCGTCCGGACAAGGTCAAGCTGGCGCTGGACAAGGGCCGCTACCACGCCGGCGACACCATGAAGGTCACCGTGACGCCGCCGCACGACGGCCCCGGCGTGCTGCTGGTCGAATCGGATCATCTGCTCTACACGAAGAACATCGACGCGAAGGCCGGCGCCACGTTCGAGATCCCGGTAACGAAGGACTGGGAACGGCACGATGTGTACGTGGCGGCGATGGTGTTCCGTGGCGGCGAAGCCAGCGAACACACCACGCCGGCGCGTGCGATGGGCATCGAATACGTGGCGATGGATCGCAACGACCGGCGTATTCCACTCAAGCTCGCCGCGCCGACGACGATGCGGCCGGGCAACCCGCTCGACGTCAGCGTGCAGGCGACCGGCCTGGCCGGTCAGAAGGCGTTCGTCACGCTGTCGGCGGTGGATCAGGGCGTGCTCAACATCACCGACTACCCGGTGCCCGACGCGTGGACCTGGATGTTCGCCAAGCGCGCACTCGGCGTCGATGCGTACGACCTGTACAGCCGCATCATCGAGGCGATGGATGGCGAGCAGGCCAGGCTGCGCTATGGCGGCGACCTGAGCGGCAAGGCGTTGCCGAAGGCCACCCGGCTCAACCCGAAGGTGCAGATCGTCGATCTGTTCGCCGCACCGGTCGCGTTCGATGCGCAGGGCAAGGCCGTGCTGCATGTCGATGTGCCCGACTTCAATGGCAGCCTGCGCCTGGCGGCGCTGGCCTATACCGACAGCCGCTACGGCAATGCCGACAGTGCGGTCACCGTACGGGCGCCGCTGGTGGTCGAGCCGAGCACGCCGCGCGTGATGGCCGCGGGTGACAAGGCCGCAATCAGCCTGGACCTGAAGAACCTGTCCGGCAAGGACGGCACCGCCAGGGTCAGCGTCAAGGGCGGTGGCCCGATCAGCATCGAGCAGGCCACCCGCAGCGTGGCGCTGAAGGACGGCGCCGGCACCACGCTGAGCATGCCGGTGACCGCCGCGGCCGGTGCGGCGGTGGCGACGGTCGACATCCATGCCGAACTCAACGATTACAAGGTCGACCGCCACTTCGAGTTCGCGGTGCGTCCGGCCTGGCCGGAAACCGTCACTACCACGCCGCTGGCGCTGGAAGCCGGCAAGCCCGAGCACTTCGGCGCCGCTGCGGTGGCCGGCCTGCTGCCGGCCACGGTGCACGCGCGTATCTCCCTGAGCACCTTGCCGCCGCTGCCGTACGCATCGGCGCTGCGTGGCATCCTCGATTATCCGTATGGCTGCATCGAGCAGACCACCAGCAAGGGTTACGCCGCCTTGATTCTGGACGGCCAGACGGCCAAGGCGCTGGGCGCGCCGGTGATGAGCGACGCGGTGCGCAAGTCCGCGGTGGACAGCGCCCTCGCACGGATCGCCTCGTTCCAGGCCAGCAACGGCCATTTCAGTTTCTGGGGCGGCACCAGCCCGATCGAGACGTTCACCACGCCGTACGTGGTCGACTTCATGCTCGACGCGCGCGACGCGGGTTTCGCGGTGCCGCAGGAGGTGCTGCAGAAATCGCTGCAGCGCCTCAACGACGACCTGCTCGCCGGCGGTCATCCGTACTACGGCTACGAGCACCACGACCACCTGCGCATCGCCGACGAGGCCTATTCCGGCTTCGTGCTGGCGCGGGTCAACCGGGCGCCGCTGGGCACGCTGCGGGCGATCTTCGACAACGACCGCGGCAAGCTGGTCGGCCCGCTGCCACTGGTCCATCTGGGCATTGCGCTGAAGCTGATGGGCGACAACGAGCGCGCGCAGAAGGCGATCGCCGAGGCCTTCGCGTGGAGCAAGGAGCGGCCGTGGTACGTCGGCGATTACGGCTCGGACCTGCGCGATCTCGCGCTGATGGTCGCGCTCACGCATACCTACGGCATGAACAAGCCCGAGTACGACGC
>DHXA01000272.1:3580-5022 GCA_002413455.1 Rhodanobacter sp. UBA5168
ATCGCCCGCGTGGCGCGCGCGTTCGATGCGAAGAGCAACGCGCCGCTGGCCGCTTCGATCACGGTCGCCGGCAAGACCGAGTCGGCGCCGGATCAGCGCGTGTGGAGTCGTGAGCTCAGCGTGGCCGAACTCGACGCCGGCGTCACCGTGCAGCCGACCAGCGCGGCGGCGATCTTCGCCACCCTCGACGTGGCCGGCATCCCGCAGAAGGCCCCGGCGGCCGATCCCAGCCAGATCGACCTGCGGCGCAGCTACTTCACCACCGACGGCAAGCCATGGACCGGAGACCGGCTGAAGGAAGGCGACACGCTGATCGTCGAGCTGAGCATCGAGGCGCGCATGGACATCCCCGATGCACTGGTCACCGATCTGCTGCCGGGCGGACTGGAAGTGGAGAACCTCAATCTCGGCGGCGCGCAGCAGTGGGAAGGCGTGGTGGTCGACGGCATCGATCTCGACCAGCACGCCTCGGCCGCGGAAATCCAGCACGAGGAATACCGCGACGACCGCTATGCCGCCGCGCTGAAGCTGGGCCGCGGCGAGAAGGCCCACGTGTTCTATCTGGTGCGTGCGGTGACGCCCGGTGCCTACACCGTGCCGCCACCGCTGGTGGAAGACATGTACCGGCCCGCCGTGCGCGGCATCGGCAGCGTCACGCCATCCAGGCTCACCGTGATCGAGCCGTAGTGCCTATCGCCACCACGCGGACGCTCCGCGTGGTGGCACATGTCGAATCGACGATGACCATGGCGACCTCACGATCCGATGCGCCCATGCCGCCACGCCGTTCACGTGCACGGCGCGGGTTGCGCAACAGCGTCATCGGCGTTGCCGCGTTGCTGGTTGCGGCGTTGCTGCTCGACCGGTTGTTCCCGTTGCGCCTGCCCGCGCCCGACACCGGCAGCACGGTGGTGCTGGCGCGCGACGGCACGCCGTTGCGCGCGTTTGCCGACAGCGACGGCGTGTGGCGTTACCCGACCACCGCGAAGCAGGTGTCGCCGCTGTACTTGCGGGCGCTGCTGACCTACGAGGACCGCTGGTTCTACCGCCATCCCGGCGTGAATCCTTATGCGCTGCTGCGTGGTCTCGCCGGCGGCCTTCGCCACGGCCGCATCGTCTCGGGCGGTTCCACGTTGACCATGCAGGTGGCGCGGATCATTCAGCCGATCCCGCACACCTTCCGCGGCAAGCTGATGCAGATGTTCCGCGCGCTGCAGCTGGAGGCGCACCTGAGCAAGGCGCAGATCCTCGACCTGTATCTCAACCATGCGCCGTTCGGTGGTCCGATCGAAGGCGTCGAGGCGGCGTCGTGGGCGTACCTGGGCAAGCCGGCCAGCCAGCTGTCGCGCGCCGAGGCGGCGTTGCTGGCGGTGTTGCCGCAATCGCCGAGCCGGCTGCGCCCGGATCGTCATCCCGACGCTGCACGTGCCGCGCGCGACAAG
>DHXA01000226.1:0-873 GCA_002413455.1 Rhodanobacter sp. UBA5168
ACTGCGCGAAACCAATAAAGGCGGCGCAGGTTCTTCGTTTGCGGTGGAAACATGGTGCCAATCCCCTTTGGTTAGCATGTTGAGAAAAACGACCTGAAGGTTCGCCGCGCCTCGACCTCACTGCTGCACTGGTTTGAAACCCGCGCAGCGCGCCGACCGCCCCACCTGCGTTCGTAAAACGTTTCAACCCCGCCGCGCGGGCAAGAACCGGCTGTTGCGCAGCAGGCCCGCCGAGACCAGCGACACCAGCACGCCGACCGGGAAGATCTCCACGAAGGTCATCGGCAGGCGGAACATCGGGTTCGCGTACTGGACCTTGAACGCATCCATGTCGGCGCTCAGCTTCGCCAGCGCCTCGGCGCTCGCGCCCTTGGCCTTTTCGCTCGCGATGATCGCGTTCGCGTAGGAGGTGGCGAAATCCATGTGCGTCATCGCCTGCACCGCCTCCCATGCGGCCACGTAGAAGATCCCGGCGATGAAGCTGACGCCCAGCCCGACCCCGAGCGCCGGCCAGAATCCGATCACCCCGCCCCGGTCCACATCGCGGTGCCGCTTGGTCCCCACGAACACCGCGCTCAGTGCGATCAGCATCGTCGTGTAGCCGATCACCATGCCGTATTTCAGCGGCGGCATCCCGGAGAACGCGACGAAGGTGACAAGCTCGAAGCCGCCGACGACCAGGCCGGCGATCACGCCGTATTTCAGGATGGTGCGCAACATGGTGTGACTCCTCGGTGGTGGGTGGTGCCGCCATTGACCGCGATCAGGCCCCGCCCGGCAATCGTCCGAACGGGTGATTCTGGCGCTTTCACCCCGAATAAGGCCGCATCAGGGCACGATCCCCAGCTCGCGCGCTCGCCGGATCGCCTCGGT
>DHXA01000226.1:1150-11996 GCA_002413455.1 Rhodanobacter sp. UBA5168
TCGTGCAGCACCTCCAGCTCCCGCCCGCTCAGGCCCAGCGCCGCCTGCGCCTTCGGGTTGCCGTCGAAGGCGGTCGGCGCCGGCGCGGCGAACACCCGCACGCCCAGCACGATGCCCAGCACCAGGAACGCGGCCGCGACCAGGAACAGGTAGATGTCGCCCGCATGCATCCGCGCCAGGCGCTGGTAGTCGAGCCACTGCAAGGCAAGCGTACCCGCCGCCAGCAGCGCCCCGTAGCCGACCACCCGCTTCCACATCGCCGTCTCCGCTCGCCCCATGCGAGGTCATCTTGGCGCCCGTCCGCCAAGCCACCCTCAAGCAACTGAACTCAACTCAGCTTTCCCCATGCTCAGTGGTAATCATCTTCGCGTTGGTGCCGCACTGCCAGCACGGTAGCGGTTTTGGCATCATCGATTTCAAATAGCGCCACATAGCCGGATGCGCTGAAGGCGGTGATCAACTCGCGCAGGAATGTGTTGTCAGGCGCAGCCTTCCTGCAACTGAATGGTGAACTCCCCAACAAACCCAGACCATTGCGGATAGCGTCCAGCGCTCGCTCGGCGGTGGTCCAGTCACCATCGTCACGTACCACGGCAAACTCATACAGCCGTTCAAGGTCGGCCAACGCTTCCTCCGTGAAACGAACCTTGAATGTCATGCCGAGGCTTTCTTTGCCTTGGCCAATCGCGCGTCCAGCTTCTTCAGCACCGCAGCAGACGAAAAATACATGCCGGTAGCCTTGGCGCGATCACGCGACGCCAATCCACGCGCGATGAAGACGGCTTGCTCCTGGCGCTGTTGGATTTGGGCCCGCACCGCGTACTCGACAAAGCCGGACAGACTATCTCCGTCGCGTAACACTTCTTCTGCAGCGCTACGCAGAGCGGGTTCAACACGCAGCGAAGGGATCGTCGCAGTTTTCATGAAACCTCCGGGTGCGATGCCATTGCGATTCATCTTGGCGCGATTCAACGGCAGGTGCAAATGATCACGCCGCCAACTCACGGCATGGTCCAGGGTGGGAGAAGTCCAGTCGGCGTTTGCTCTGGATGTATCGCTCGACCCGCGTCGGTCTGCCAGCTTGTCAGGCCACTACCCACCTGCTTTGGACCACTGGTAAAGGAGGCAGACGAATGAAAGACAGTCGCACTGGACGGGATTTCCCGATCGTCTGCGTGGGCGGATCGGCCGGCGGTCTCGACGCCTATATCCGGTTGCTGAAACACCTGCCAAACGACATGGGTGTCGCGGTCGTCATCGTCAACCATGCGAGAAAGTTCGCCTCTCGGCTTCACGAGATCCTTCCCGGTTTCACCACGATGCCGGTGGAACTCATCGTCGATAGCCTGCGGATTGAACCCAATCGAGTCTTCATCATCCCTTCGCAGCGAGACCTGCACGTGCTTCACGGCGACTTTCGGCTCGAACCGATCTCGAAGCCGCGGGGATGGCCCGATGTCATCACCGTGTTCCTGCGCTCCCTGGCAGAACACTGGGACGGCAAGCTGATTGCCGTGATCGTCTCCGGCTACGACGGAGACGGCGCCGACGCGCTTCGCGCCATCAAGGAAGTCGGCGGCACCACGATCGCGCAGCGCCTCGACACGGCACGGCAGCCCGACATGCCGGAAAGCGCCATCGCCAGTGGCTTCGTCGACTTCATACTTTCCCCCGAGGAGATCGCCAAGGCCATCGTGCAAATCGCACATGCCGAACGGTAGCCGGAAGCCTGCACATCGACCGTCTGCCTGGCGAAGGAACGCGTTCCGTGGAAACACGGAGAGATCATGCGTCGACGGTCATGCTGTCCGCCGCAAGCGCGCGATCGTGGCGCCCGCTTTGGGCGCCTGCTTTTTTCGGGACACAGCAGCATGGATTACCTCGGACTCGTTCAGTGGCCGGCCATGGTCGTTACCGTGATTGCGGCCTGGTACGTCTCGTCGCGGACGAAAACGCGCCGCGGCGTGGGCTTCTGGTGCTTCCTGGCGAGCAATGTGCTGTGGATCGTCTGGGGCTGGCACACCGACGCCTACGCGCTGATCGTGCTGCAGCTGTGCCTGGCCGTGCTGAACGTGCGTGGCGCCCGCAAGAACGACGCAACCTAGCGGAGCAAGCGTCTTCGACCCGGGCGCAAAGGCGGCCGACTCAGCAGATACGCTCGTGCCATCGTTGCGATCGACAGCTGCATGCCCGCAGGCCGCCTAGCGTGCAGCCTCGGTCGGCACGGAGGCCCGGACCAGCGGCAACGTCACCACGAATTGACTGCCGCATCCCATCCCGTCACTGGCGGCCTCGATCGTGCCGCCATGTGCTTCCACCAGCTCGCGAACCACCGTCAGTCCGATGCCCAGGCCGGTTCCGTTGAAGCCGATCGCATGGGCATCCTGCGCGAAGGGATTGAACACCTCGTGCAGCGCCGCGGCACTGATCCCGATGCCGTTGTCGGACACGGTGATCACGACCGCATCGTCCGTGGTCACCAGTCGCAGCTCGATCTGTCCGCCTTCCGGCGTGTACTTCGATGCGTTGGTGAGCAGGTTGCTCATGACCTGTGCGAGCCGAATGGGGTCACCTTGTACCGGCACGACACCCGCGGGCACTTGCAGCTGGAATTGCTGCAATCGCAAATCCATCGCGGGCCGGCAGCCCTCGCTCGCGGCATAGAGAATCGGGATCATGTCGATCGTTCGACGATCGATTCGCAATTTGCCGGTTTTGATTTGCGACACGTCAAGCAAGTCGCTTACGAGTCGAGTCATGTGCGCCACCTGCCGTTCGATGACCGCCTGCATCCTGAGCAACTGCTCCGCACCAACCCCTGTCATCATGCTTGTCGCCAGGCGAATAGGCACCAGTGGTGCACGCAGTTCGTGCGCCACGAACGCCAGCACCTCCGTTTGCTTGCGCTGCGCCTGTTCCGCTGCAGACTGCAAGTCTTGCGCGTTGAGCGCCGCCATGACGAGTTGCTCGTTGGCCTCGCAAAGTTGCGTATGGCGGCGATCGTGCTCAAGCATCGCCTCTTCGTAACCGACCAGGGATCGCTTCAGCGATGCCGGCATCGTCGGTCCATGAGGGGACTGGGCCACAGCTTCACCGTCGTAAAATGCGATGCCTCCCGAGCCGCGCCTTTTGGCTTGATACATGGCAACGTCAGCATGGTGAATCAGTATGTCGGCGTCCGCACCGTCATCGGGATAAATGCTGATGCCAATACTCGCGGCCAAGCGCAACACATGATCACCAAGCCGTATGGGCTGTGCGAGTGTCGTGATCACCTTCTCGGCGACGACGGCCGCATCGGCGGCATCGGACAAATCGGGAAGCAGGATCAGGAATTCGTCGCCGCCATGACGGCTAACCGTGTCGGCATCGCGAACAGAGGACGAAAGACAGCGTGCCGCCAGTTGAAGCACCTCGTCGCCCATCGCATGGCCCAGCCTGTCGTTGATCTGCTTGAAGCCGTCCAGATCAATGAAAAGCATCGCCACCCAATGTCCGCTGCGTTTCGCCAGGGCGATGGCCTGGGTGAGGCGATCGAACAACAAAGGGCGATTGGGGAGCTGGGTCAGCGTATCGAGTTCGGCAGCCCGCGCTACCTGCTCCAGCGCCTGTTTGAACGTGTCAGCATCAGCATGGGCAAGAATGGCCGCCTCAACCAGACGCTCATTGGCTTCAAGAAGCAGTGCAGCATGGCTGCTCTCCACTTCAACCACATTCTGTTGCAAACCCTTCAATGCTTCCCGTGATTGCTCGGCTTGTTGCTGCAGTTGGGCAAGCTCACGTGCTGCAAGCGCTTCGGCATCATCGTCCGGCTCGCCACTCACGACAGCAGATCTGAGGTGCTTGGATCAATCACAAGGCTTCTCGCGGGCAAGCGACGCCTGGTCACCGGTATCCTTCTTCGTCGGCCGCCCCCCCAGCAATCCCTCTTGATCAGTGAGCATGTCGCTGATCTGGATGCCGTCATCGTCGATGCTGAAGAGACGCAGCTCGTCCGAGTGTGCGCTCGCGCGCACCTTGACCACCGCCATCATGCGCAGCAACCGACTGTCCACCTCGATATACCGCTGCACGATGATGGCGTCTGTCATGAAAGCCGTGCCGTACGGACTGAAGCGCAGATCCGTATAGCGATCCTCCAGTTCGGACGTCATCAGCACCGTGACGCCCTCCACGGCAAGAGCGGCGATCATGCGCGACAGATTTTCGCGAAAGTCCGGACGAAAGGTCGGAGCCAAGGCTAGTTCGAAACCTGACAGCGAATCGATCACTACGCGGGTCGCCTTGAGACGACGGATCTCCGATATCAGCAGTAGCATGATTTCATCGATCGACAAATCCGGCACCCGGTTGTTCACCAGACCCACGCTGCCCTGTTCGATCAACCCGGCGAGAATCGGGGTGTGCGTGCGGTTGGGAACCTGCTCGAAAGCTGCAATGACACCAGTTTCGCCACAGCGCGCGCCCTCTGCGAGAAAGGCTGCCGCAAGCATGCTCTTGCCCGAACCCGAAGGGCCGGCCACCAGCATGGAATAGCCGCGTGGCAGACCACCGCCCAGCATGTCGTCCAGACGAGGCACGCCCATCCGCAGCCTTTCAACGGGGCCCGTCGCGGCGGAACCAGCAGGCATCGAGGCAGGCATCGGAGCGGGCGCAAACACGTGTACGCCAGCGCGATCGATACGGAAAGTGTGCAGTCCAGGCAAGGTGGGCTGACCGCGCATTTTCATGATCTCCAGCTTGCGCACCATGGAGTTGCGTTGCACGCTCTGACGCAACCAGATCAAGCCGTCCGCGACGGTAAAGACGGGATTGGCATCGGCCTCGTTGAAGTATTCCCCGATGAGGAACGTCGTGGCCTGCCAACTTGTCATCAGCATGCCCAACTCCTGCACGAAATGCTGAAGGTTGAGGTAAGCCCGGCCTTCGGCGCTGCTCGCCTGCATCACCGACCGGAAGGAATCAACGAATACAAGCGCCGGGCTTTGCGCCTGTACTTCGTCCACCATCCGGCGCAACACCTGCTTGAGGCCACCCGCCAACATATCGTCGGAAAGGCTGATGAAGCGAACCGTCCGGTTGATCGAGGTGTCGTCGAAAAATCCGAACTGTTGTTGGTATCGCAACATCTTCAACGGCGGCTCGCCGAGCACGGTGAAATAGATGGCGGGACGCTCCGGCGTGGCCATGGCGAACATCATCTGGTGCGCAAGCGTGGTCTTGCCGCAACCGGGTGGACCCGCGATCAGGTTGAATGAGAATTCGGGCAGCCCTCCTCCGAGTACAGCGTCCAGACCGGGCACACCAGTGGTCAAGCGGTGGATGGTCACAGCTTTGTTCATGCCGGGTCTTCCTGCGCAGGGGGCGGCAACAGATCCGCCCATACGGATTGCAGCAATCGTTCGGTTAGCGACGCCCCAGCCGGGTAGGTAGGCACCTTGTAAAACACTTGCAGTGCGGCACCTGCACCTGCAGCAATCGCGGTGCTGGCTTGCTCGACCAGAGCGAGCTTCAACTTGGCAAGATTCATCGTCGGCTGCACGCCGTCGTGCACATCCATCAGCCACCCATGCTGCCGGCTGGCCAGATAGCAACTGCGCTTGTAAAGCGTGGCGACGCTGCGCTGTCCAATGATGGGCGTGAGGGAAGTCTCGATCGTCTGCCAGGCCGCCACGATGAAATCGGCCAATTCGGCCGCGGCAACGCCATCACTGGCTCTCTGCACCAACGTCCTGACGATCCGATGACTTTCTTGGCTTTGCACAGGGTTGCGGTCACCATTGCGTAGATGGATATCCTGCTGCATGGCCGGTGCGGGTACCGTGACGACGCCATGAAGGCTTTCCGACCGCCGGGGATACGGACGCCGGGCGCCAGCGCGCAGGCCTTGCGCCATGGCCAAGCCGCGACGTCGTGGGCTTCCGGCGACCATCCACCGATCCGCGGCCCCAAAAACGCCGGGCGCGTGGCCCGGCATTTTCCCTGGCGAATTGCCTGGTACGCGACGGCTTACTTCACGCTCGCCTCGGACGCGCTGGAGATGCCATCCGCGTGGTTGCGCTTGAACACGCCCTGGGCAATGTCCTTCTGTTTGCCATCTTCGGTGTGCACCGAAATCAGGATGTTGCCCTTACGGATCTTGGCGTCGTAGCGCCTGGCTTCGAACTCGGGGATACCCAGGCCGACCAGCGCGCCGATTCTGACCCGGGTTTCCCTCACCCGATAGTCAAAGCGACACCCCGTGCCAAATGCGCGCCCGATCCGTCACTTGCAAACATGATCCGAAAGTCTTGACTGGCCGGTTTCGACTTTGTATATTACCATCTAGTTATTAAATAGAACGGTTATGCACATCTCGGAACGCCTCAACCTCACCTTCGCCGCTCTGGCAGATCCCACCCGCCGCGCCATCCTGGCCCGGCTGGCCACGGGGGAGGCCACGGTGACGGAACTCGCCGGGCCGTTCGAAATGAGCCAACCGGCCATTTCAAAGCATCTGAAAGTGCTTGAGCGCGCCGGCCTCATCTCGGTGGACGTCGATGCGCAACGGCGCCCACGCAAACTGGAACCGAAGCGATTGGCGGAGGCCGTGGACTGGATCGAACGCTACCGCGAGATCTTCGAGCAGAACTACCAGCGCCTCGATGCGTTGCTCGGCGAACTCCAGGCCAAACCGTCCGGGCGCAAACAAACCAAAAAGTAGCACTGACATATCACCGCGCCGTTCGCTCGTTCATCCTCATGGCGGCGCGCAATCACGATGAAACACCAAGGAGACGACCATGCCCAAGCCCGCAGAAGTGACACTTCCCAGTGATCGCGAAGTCCGCGTCACGCGTACCTTCAACGCGCCCCGCCAACTGGTGTGGGATGCGCATACCAGCCCCGAACTCGTGCGCAAGTGGCAAGGCTATGAGGGCTGGGACATGCCGGTGTGCGAGATGGACGTCCGCGTCGGCGGCAAATACAAGTGGCAGTGGAAAAACCGCGAAGACGGCAACCAGTTCGGCTTCCTCGGTACGTTCACCGACGTCGACAACCCCTCGAAGCTGGTCCACGAACAATACTTCGATCCGGGCGACATGGACTTCGCCATGCCCACTGGCGATCCATGCATCGTGTCACTTGAGCTCAGTGAGCAGAACGGCGTCACGACGCTCGTCTGCACTTTGAAGTTCGCTTCGAAGCAGGCGCGTGAAGAAGCGGTCTCCACCGGCATGACCGACGGCATGGAGCACAGCTACACCCGCCTCGACGAGATGTTCAAAGCTGCGGCGTGAACGAGGAAACGGTGACCGGGCGCTCCACTTATACGGTGCGCCCGGTCGAAGCGACTTTGCCTCAGATGCCGAGCCCAGCGCACAAAGCAGGGGCCCTTCCACCAGCACCAAGCGGTGCGTCAGCGGGCCGAACCGAGGGGCACGGCGCGGGGTGCAGTACCAAGCGTGCCGGCGCGGCGAGATAGATGGCCGCCTCCTCCTTGACGTCTGCATGCGAACGACGACGCCCATCGAGCCGCTGCACACTGTCAACGTCATGGATGATGTCACGCAGTCTCTCCGCGTCGCGGATGATGGCGTCACCCATGATCGACAGCGTGACGTCGGCAAAATCCGCCTGATCGGTGGCGACCACCACGTCGCCGTGGGCGCGGAGGATGTCGCCCAGCCGGGCGAGCTCGTCGATCTGATCCAGGGTGACGCCAGACACATAGCGTTCGCCCGCCTCGTTCATCGCCGACCCGCCGAATGCCGGTTCAGTGTCGTCCGTGTTTGCTGTCGTGACGGCGGCCGCTTTCGGCTCGGCGTCACGTTCGGCCTTGGCCTCGGGCGCAGCCGCCCTTTCGCCACGCTCGGCCGGCCAGGAGAGTTCGCCCAGCACCTGAGCGATCTGCTCCTCCAGCAACTCCATGCAGATCGCCACTTCGCCCGGGCGAATCTCCGAATACCACTCCCGATCCTCATCCGGCCTGCGCGGTCGCGCCAGATTGGTCAGAAACCCCACGTACTCGCGCAACTGCTTCAGCCGCAGCTGGCTGTCCTCCGGCAGGAAATAGCCCTTTGTTTCCAGATCATTCGAATCGAACGTCGACATGGTCGCCTCCTCATTCCATGAAATGCCCGTCCATGGCATGGCGCCGGACGGGGTGTCGGGAGGTTCGAAACCGCTAGTAGCCGGCGGGCGTATTCCCCTTGCGGGTGTTGTATTAGCCGCCCTCCCGACGCAGGCTTCGCGTCGGTTGCACCCACAAGGCACGTAGGCACAAAAAACCCACCGGTTTGACGGAGGTGGGTACCGCTACTAGAGGAGTTTCGACGCTCCTTGCAAACGAGTCTGCTACGGCAGTGGAGGGGTGTCAAGACAGGTCCATGGCTATCGGTTGTCGTCCATGACATGGTGGTGCATGAGTAAGGCTTTGAGTCCTAGGAGTACGGCTTTGTAGCGATATCTCCATGCTCCAAATCAATGAATGTGATGAACTTACGTACCTTGCTATAAGCTGTATCGCCATCCAGGATGGCGCTAACGTCATTGCGGAGCTTGACGCTTGATTTGCATCCGAAAATCACTGAGCGCACTGCCTCACGTGGAAACGAAAACAGATGTACAGGCTCTACGTCATTGATTTCAGGGACTCGGTTTAAAAGTGGCACAAGCATCCGCCATTCTTTCTCGTATGCCCATGAGTTAATCTTTGATACGAACAGCTCGTTTTCATCGTCTATGAGTTGCTCAAGACTTTCGAAATTTAATCGCTTATCAATGTAGCTGACCTTTCGGAGATGAAAAAATTCATCCTTTTCGGACCTTTGACAATGAAAGAAATCATTAGCTTCGTCGAATTCAATTAAGAAACCAGCGTGATCGCCAGCGTAGTGTGCCCACATCAAATCGTTCGTCGGGGCTTCAGATAGACTAAGAATTCCAACTTCTCTGCCCAAATGTCCGTGCAGAAGTGCTCGCAATTTCTCACTCAATGCTGGCATAGCAGCCCTCATTTCGTCGACGCTACTTTCGAACAATGCGTCATACTGGTCTTTATTTTTTTCCATATGACCAAGAGCCAACTGCATGAACTGCTCGGAAGTGAATTTCTTACGAACCTCCCTAGGCATTTGTTCGTACTTCTCCAGTAGAACTGGTCTAAAATCCATCTGCCGTCGAATCCTTTCGCTAAACGTATCCATGTTGAAGATGGTCTTAAAAAACGGCTTCATTTCAAATGGATCATTGAGAGCATTTGGCTGAGTAAAGCGTATACGCGCGTCTCGAATAACATCGAGTCGCTCGGGCTGAAGATATTTATAGACAGGCATGGCGTTCACGACGACTTTCGGGGACTGCCGTCAATATAGACGAGTTGCGGCCCGTATGGATGGAGACTCGATAGACGCCGAACCTTGGCCAGCGCATAGTGGACTTGGCAACCCACGCAAAATTACGAGGTCGTTATGGATTTCAACCAATTTCTGCAAGGCTTACCAGCTCCGGCATGGGGACTCGCGGGCACAATTGTTGGAGCAGTTGCCGGCGCCTATGGAACTCTGCGAGCGACGAAGGTCACGAATAACAGCAACGACCGTCGCTTCGAAAGACAGCTAGAACATGATGCCGCGCAGAACTCCAAGGATCGAGCAGCTGCACTCCGTCGTGACGTTTACCTCACCGCTGCCGAACAATTAGCTGAGGTCAGCGGATTTTTAGGGCAGCTTGCTTCTTTTGACCCAACCGATGCCAAAACCATCTCGACAGGCATGCTTGGTTTTTTCAAAGCAACCGCAAAGGTTTCCTTAGTTGCAAGCGAAAGAACTCGCGAAAAGGTTACCGAACTATCTGGTGCTTACGGAAAATTATTCATGGAGCTTATGGTCGATGCCAGCAATGCCCATCAAACAAAAATAGCTATTAATGTCAATCGCGATGCTTATCGAGATCTTAACGCTGAACGAACGCGCATAGTATCTGCAATGCAAGATACCAACGAAAATGCAGAATCGAAGTACAAATTTGAAGCGCTGTCTAACTCTTTTAATAGGGTAAATGCGCGAGCTGAGGAGCTAGCGGCAGAGTTTTCGGATTTAAGCGATAAGCACAATGATGCTTTGGCAGCCTACGCCGCGTCGACGGTTGATAAAATCTCTGGCCTTAGCGAACTCCAAGTGGAAACATCCGCGCTATTGCGCTCGGAATTTGATCTCGACGTCGACGTCGAGATCATGAAAGCGCAGTCGCGAGAGCAAAGTGCGAAAGCAAGAGAAGCAGGACAGGCGTTCTTCGACAAATTGAAGAAGATTCGTGAAGAAGATTCAGAACGATAGAAAGACTTGAAGCTCACGATGGGTCTTAGCAAGTCGATAAGGCTATTGCTACGCGAAGAAGATGTTCAACGCCATCGAGACCGGGACGCGTAAAAAAAAAAGCCCCGCGATGCGGGGCTTTCTGCAACACGCCAACGGGAGCGGCTACCAATCAGACCGTCGCGGGTTCGGTCGAGGTGACAGGGATCGAAGGCGTGCGCGAACCACGGGCGAAGCGGGTGGCGAGCATCTTGCGCAGCTCGTCCACGCCCTGCCCCTTGCCGGTGACCTTGAGCACCGCGTAACCCTCCAGCGCCCTTGGTCATCAGGTCGCTGCCCACCGCCATCTGGGTGTCCTCGCCGCGCTGGCTCAACTTGGACAGCCGCGCCAGGCGCGGGCGCAGCGCATCCATCGTGGCCAGATCGCGACGGTAGGCAGCCAGGTCGAAATTGGCGGGCAGGATGGCGAGGTTCTCACCGAACACCGCGTCCGCCTTGCGGCAGAACGCCTCGGACTTGTCGCCCATCTTGGTGAGCATCTGACGCTG
>DHXA01000226.1:12237-12604 GCA_002413455.1 Rhodanobacter sp. UBA5168
TCGATGGCAGCGAGCGCATCGGCGGTGTAATCGAGATCGACCAGATTCTGGGCCATGGGGTGACTTCCTTGATAAGCCGGCCGTTTGCCGGCCCGCGCAGGCTACTGGCCCGCATCGCCCGACCGTGTCGCCGCCAGCCTCACTGGCCTGTCATTCCGAAATACCCCGCGGCATGCGCGGACACGACGGCAAACGCGCCACCCGCCACCCCGCGACTTCCGCCTGCGACGTTCCCCACCCTCGCCTGCAACGGTCTGGACCCCACCCGCAACGGTTTCCGCTTCGCGCGCAACCCCGCGACCGTCGCGCGCCACCGATCCACCCTTGCGCGCAAGCGAAAAACTCCGAAGCGCAAGGTTGAAAGCCT
>DHXA01000226.1:12876-13455 GCA_002413455.1 Rhodanobacter sp. UBA5168
GGGCGTTGCGCGCGAGGTTTGGGAGGTTTGGGCTCGGGAGTTTTGGGGTTGCGGGTGGGGCAACCTTCGTGCACGAAGATCGCGAAGACAATGTTCAACGGGTTTACGTCGACCACGAACTCGTTACGGATGGGCTATACCCACGGTATCCAGAAACATCAGCGTCTGTTGATACACGCCCGGGCGTTTGCTCTCGCGTGGTCCGGCAATGTTCAAGACGGCGATGGCATGTGTGGTCAACCATTCTCGTACGCTCGCAGCCTCGATAGCCTGATCGACCACATCCAGTGCCACCACCCGAACTGGCTTGCCGGCACGCTCAGCGAAATGAAGCGTGGCCAAGCTGCCATCCGACAGCTCGCCGATATTGAAAATAAGTGTGGCGTCGCTGTCAGCGACATTGCGCTTGGTGCGCTGGCGGTAGCCCTCGCCTTCCGTCTCGCGCATCTGGTAACGCTCATGCAGCGGCCCATCTTCGGCGCGGCGCCCAAGCGGACACCAGCCGCCATGCGGCAAGCCGTGCGCGATGGCGAAATCCAGCCCGGCGCGATCGGCACCGGTCTGACCGCCGGAAACGAT
>DHXA01000145.1 GCA_002413455.1 Rhodanobacter sp. UBA5168
GGCAGCATCGAGCTGGAATCGCGTCTCGCGCATGGCAGTACATTCCGGGTCCGGCTGCCGCTGACCGAGCCGTTGGCGGCTGCGCCGCCCGCGCCGACGGACAGCGCGGGCCAGATCCATCGATTGCTGCTGGTGGAAGACGACACCATCGTGGCCGCGGTGATCCGTGGCCTGCTGGAGCAGCAGGGCCACGCCGTGGTGCATGTCGTCAACGGACTGGCGGCGCTGGCCGAGCTGGCGCATGCGAGCTTCGACGCGGTGCTGCTGGATCTGGATCTGCCCGGCGTCGACGGCTTCCAGATTGCCCGCCTGATCCGCCAGCGCGAGCAGCCCGGGCAGCATCTGCCGATCGTGGCAGTGACTGCACGATCAGGCGGCGAGGACGAGACGCGCGCACGCGCGGCCGGCATGGATGGCTTCCTGCGCAAGCCGCTCAGCGGCGAGCAACTGACCCATGCGCTGAGTCAGGTCGTACGCGCAGCATCGAACTTGAGCGAACTGGCTTGAGTGCCGTGCTTCTGCCGGCAGCACGATCGGCGCATGACGTGGTTCCATGACACTGATCGCGATAGCGTGATCGCGCCGGCACCGGAGATTTGGCATTATCGGCGTCACCGGACCGGAGCGGGCGGACGCCTCGCCATCGGCCAACCGGTTCGTTGCGGCATGGTTCGGGCCAAAGTGATCCGCTCGCAGGGGAGCGCCACCTGATGTTTCCAGCAGTTCTGCTGAGTGTGGCACTGGGTCTGGTCGCGCCCGCGTCGGGCACCGTGTCGGCACCCGCCGCCACGACACCACCGCCCACCGTTTTGCCTACCCCGCAGTTTCGGCGCTACACAACGAGCGATGGCCTGCCCAGCAGCAGCGTCTATGCGGTGGTGCAGGGTCGCGACGGCGCGATGTGGTTTGGTACCAAGGGCGGCATCGCCCGCTATGACGGTGTTGATTTCAAGGTCTTTCGCCACATCGCGAACGATCCCCGCTCGCTGCATGACAACGGCATCGCCTCGATGCTGTTCGATCGAGAGGGCCGGCTCTGGGCCAGCGGACTGGAGGCAGGACTGAACCGCTACGACGCGGCCAGCGATGAGTTCGTGCATTGGGAACACGACCCGCATGTTCCATCCAGCCTCAGCAGCGACAAGGTCTGGACGATCGCGCAGGACGCCGACGGCAGCCTGCTGGTGGGTACGGTGCGCGGGCTGGACCGGCTGTTGCCGGACGGCCGCCGGTTCGAGCATCTGACCAACCCCTTGCTGGGAACCGATCCTGCCGCCTTCGGCCTGGTCGCTGCGCTGTACCTGGACAGTCGGCAGCAGCTGTGGATCGGCAGCAGTCACGGCGTGTTCCGCCGCGATGCTGAGGGAAACATGCACCGGGTGTCGCAGTCCGGAACTTCCGCGCCCATCGACACCTGGCATATCGACGGCAATGGCGACGAAGTGCGCATCGCCACCAGCCATGGCTTGCTGGTGGTGGGCAAGGACGATGTGGCGCGTCCGTTTGGTGTCGACGTGATTCCGCAAGGCAATGTGCTCAGCAGCGTGCGCGACGGCGCTGGCCGCCTGTGGGTCGGTACCCAGCTCGGCCTGTTCCTGCAACGCCGGCCAGGTGGGCCGATGCTGGCGGTGACCGACCAGCCGGCGCTGCAGGGCGATCTGCCGGGTACCTGGGTGTGGTCGATGCTGGTCGACCATGAAGGTGGCCTGTGGGTGGGTTTGCTCGATGGCGGTGTGGCTTATCTGGCACCGGGCTGGAACGACACCAGCCGGTTCACGCATATACCCGACGACCCGACCAGCCTGCGCGATTCGGTCGTCACGGCGATGGCGCACGGTCGCGACGGCCGGGTTTGGGTGGGCGAACGTGGTGGCCGCATCGACAAACTCGATCCAGCGACCGGCAAAAGCGACCATGTGTTGTCGGGTCTGGGCGGTGACGTACTGGGGATGACCCAGGATGTGCATGGACGATTGTGGATCACGGTGCGTGGCGGGCTGTATCGGTATACCCGCGGCAAGCCGCCGGAGCGGGTCGATCCGCACAACCAGTGGCTGAAGCATCCGCTGGAAGTGGAGCTGGGGCCTGATGACAGGATGTATGTGCGCACTTTCGGCGAAGGCCTGTTCCGGGTCGATCAGGAGACGCTGGCGGTCAGTCAGGTGTCGATGGAACAACCCAATCAGCGGGTCTTGTGGGGCAGTCAGCTGACTTTGCATGGTGGCGTTTTCTGGTACGCCAGCGATGGCGGCATGCTGCGGCTTGACATGCCGCATGACCGCTTCGAGGCCGTCGGCGGCGTGATCAACGATCGCGCCGTCAATGCGTTTGATTTCACCAACGACGGCCTGTGGATGGTGCGTCCCGACGGACTGGAGCATTACCGCTATCGCGGCGATGGCCTGGTGCTCGATCGCACCATCGATGCGGCGCATGGCTGGCCCTCGATCAACGTGGTCGATGTGCGGGTGGATGCATTGCAACGGGTGTGGCTGCTTGGGCGTGACGGCCTGTGGTTCTTCGATCCCGCGAAAGGGCGGTTCCATTCGTTCGGGCTGCAGAATGGTCTGGCCAACGGCGAGTTTTCCCGCGGTTTTGCCTTGATGCCCGATGGGAACCTGTACGCGCCGACGCTGGGTGGCGTGGTGGCTTTCAACCCGGATCGTCTGCGCGAGCGCAGTGTCGTGTCGCCGCTGGCGATCAGTCAGGTCAGCGTGCGCCGTGATGGCAGGTTGCAACCCCTGCCGGGCGGCCGGAAGTCGATCGAACTTGGCTGGAGGGAGCGCGGCTTCAACGTCGCGGCGCGGCTGTCCTCCTATGTGGATCCGGCCGCGAATCATTACCGCTTTCGCCTGCGCAGGTTCGATAGCGACTGGGTGGATACCGGCAATCATGGTGAACGCGAATTCACCGG
>DHXA01000188.1:0-4892 GCA_002413455.1 Rhodanobacter sp. UBA5168
GACGCCGCGACTGCGAGGCAGTCAGTCGATGCGTGGCGCCGGAAGCTCTTTTCGGCCCTGATTCGGCGGTGGTTCACCAACTCCACTAGGTCTATAGTCCTCCGCAGCAGGCAAGGGCTGTGTCCTCCGGAATCGCGATGGGCTGTCCTTCCCGGGCGGTGCTCGGTTCAAGTCGTAACCATTTCGTGCTGAAAACCGGCACTGATGTCATGCGAATCCGATGATCTCGGATCCGGCCTGGCCGAAGTGTCGACATGGCTCTACAGCTTCAACGCCGGGCTGGCGCTCAGTAGGTGGTCTATGGGGGGATAACCATGTTCGATCTTGCCGAGCCTTTACGTGATCTGCTGGAAGCGATGCCGGACGCCATCGTCATGGTCGATGCCGGCGGGACGATCGTGTTTGCCAATTCCCAGGCCGAGCACGTCTTCCGCTACGCACCCGCCGAACTGGTCGGACAATCGATGCAGATGCTGCTGCCCGAACGCTATCGCGCGGCGCATGTCGGTCATCGTGGCGACTTTTTTGCGCAGCCGCGCACGCGTTCGATGGGCGCCAATCTCGAACTGTATGGCAGGCGCCGCGATGGCGAGGAGTTCCCGGTCGAGATCAGCCTCAGTCCGATCGTGATGGACGAAGGCACGATGGTCATGAGTGCGGTGCGGGATATGACGGTGCGCAAGCGCGCCGAGGAAAAATTCAGGGACCTGCTGGAGTCCGCACCCGACGCCATGGTGATCGTCAACCGCCAGGGCCTGATCGTGCTGGCCAACTCCCAGGCAGTTCACCTGTTCGGCTGGAAGCGCGAGGAACTGCTCGGGCAAGCGATCGAGATGCTGGTGCCGGCCCGATTCCGCGACCGGCATCCCGACCACCGTTCCGCTTTCTTCGTGCAACCGCGGGCGCGCAACATGGGCGCAGGCCTGGAACTCTATGGCCTGCGCAAGGACGGCACCGAATTTCCGGTGGAGATCAGCCTGAGTCCGCTGCAGACCGAGGAGGGCCTGCTGGTGTCCAGCGCCATCCGCGATGTCAGCGAACGCAAGCAGGTCGAAGCCTCGCTGCAGCAGGCGAACCGGCTGAAAAGCCAGTTCCTGGCGAACATGTCGCACGAGTTGCGCACACCGCTGAACGGCATCATCGGCTTCTCGCAACTGCTGGCCGACGGCAAGGCCGGACCGCTGCAGGACAAGCAGAAGGAATTCCTGGGCGACATCCTCAACAGCGGCCGTCATCTGCTGCAGCTGGTGAACGACCTGCTCGACATGGCCAAGATCGAGGCGGGCCGGATGGAGCTGCAGACGGAGGACTTCGCGCTGTCGGCGGCTATCGATGAGGTCTGCGCGGTGCTATCCCCGCAAGCGGACGAGAAGCGCATCACGGTAACCACGGCCGCCGCACCGGGGCTGAATCACGTCCGGCTCGATCGCCACAAGTTCAAGCAGATCCTGCTCAACCTGCTGTCCAACGCGGTCAAATTCACCGATTCCGGCGGACGGGCACACATCGACGCCTCGTGCACGCCAGACGGACAGCTGCAACTGCAGGTAACCGACACCGGCATCGGCATCGCGGCCGACGACCTGGCCCGCCTGTTCGTCGAATTCCAGCGCGTCGAGCGCGGCGTGGCGGGACGCTTCCAGGGCACCGGACTTGGGCTTGCGCTGACCCGCAAGCTGATCGAAATCCAGCACGGCACCATCTCCGTGGACAGCGAGCCTGGCCGGGGTACCACGATGACGGTACGGCTGCCGTCGCAGATGGGGATGTCATGACACAGCGCATCCTCGTGGTCGACGACAATCCCACCAACCTCAAGCTGGCGATATGCGTGCTCGAGCTGGAGGGCTATCGGGTGGACCAGGCGGTCGACGCCGAACAGGCGCTGATCTTTCTCCGCGATATCGTCCCCGACCTGATTTTCATGGACATCTCGCTGCCGGGCATGGACGGGTTGACCCTCACGCGCAAGCTCAAGGACCAGGACCGCTTCAAACATGTGCCCATCGTCGCGCTCACCGCGTTCGCCATGAAGGGCGACGAGGAACGGGCACGCGAAGCCGGCTGCGACGGCTACATCGCCAAGCCGATCGATACCCGCGCGTTTCCCGCGCAGGTCGCGGGCTATCTGCGCGGAGTCGATCCCCCGTGAATATCCTGATCGTTGACGACCAGCCCCTCAATCTCAAATTGCTGCGGGCACAGCTGGAAGCGGACGGTCATGTCGTCTTCGACGCGGCCAACGGCATCGAGGCCCTGGCGATGCTCGATCGCGAAGCGGTCGACGGCGTGGTGTCCGACATCCTGATGCCGCGCATGGACGGTTATCGCCTGTGCCTGGAAGTGAGGAAGCTGGCGCGTTTCAACCATCTGCCGCTGGTGCTCTACACCAGCACCTACAACTCGCCCACCGACCGCGAACTGGCCCGCAACGCCGGTGCCGATGCCTATATCTCGAAGCCGGCACCTACCGAAGTCATCATGGCGGCCCTGCATGCGGCCGTCACCAACCCGCGCACCTCGAGCACAGCGCCCACGCCTCAGGAAATCGAGTCGCCGGTGCTGCGTCAATACAGCGAAACCCTGGTGCGCATGCTCGAGGACAAGAGCGCCGAGCTCGAGCGCGCATGCGATGGTCTGGCGCGGACCGAAGCGCGCCTGTCCGGTCTGGTCGAGTCGGCGCTCGATGCCATCATCGCCTTCGACGATGAGGGGAAGATCGTCCTCTTCAACGCCGCCGCCGAGGCGATGTTCGGATGCACGCGGACGGCAGCCCTGCGCTGCCCCGCGGCTGGTTTCTTTCCCGCGAACTTCCAGCAGACATGGCAGGCCGAGCTGACGCAGCAATCGACGCCGCGCCTGCTGCGTGCGTTGCGGCACAACGGCAGCGAATTCCCGATCGAGGCATCGATCTCGTGGCTGGATACCTCGCAAGGCCGCCTCTACACGATGTTCATCCGCGATATCACCGAGCGCGACCGCATCGAACGTGCACTTCAGGAAAGCGAGGAGCGCTTCCGCAGCATCATCGAGGCAAGCCAGGACTGGATCTGGGAAGTCGATCGCGAAGGCTGCCTGGCCTACACCAACAGCACGGTGCAGCAAATGCTTGGCTACAGCGCCGAGGAATTGCTGGGCCGAAAAGTCATGGCGCTGATGCACCCGGCGGATCGCGCCCTGGTCATGGAACGCATCCCTTCCTTTCTCGAGCACCCGCGGCCGTGGCGAAGACAGCCGCTGCGCTGGTGCCATCGCGACGGCAGCGTACATATCCTGGAGAGCACGGCGAACCCGGTGCTGGACGCCGCTGGCCGGGTCATTGGCTACCGTGGCGCCCACCATGACGATACCGAGCGGCTCGCGCAGGAAGCGCGGATCCAGCGGCTCGCCCGCATCCATGCGGTGCTCAGCGCCATCGGCAACATCGTGGTGCGCGCGTCGAACCGCAACGAATTGCTGCACGATGCTTGCCGGGTCGCCGTCGACCAAGGCGGATTCAAGGCCGCTGGCATCGGTGAAGGTGCCGCCGACGGCACATTGCGCGTCGTCGCCAGCTACGGCGATGCGGCGGTGCTGCACTCGGTAGCGCCCAGCGAACCGATGATCGTCAGACTGCCCGGACGCCACTACCAGTATCCCGGGGTGCAGGCGTTCCGCGAAAAACGCAGAGTCGTCGTCGGCGACTTCACCCAGGCGGATGTTCCTCCAGCACTGCGCGAGGAGATGACGCGGGCCGGCATCCTGTCGGAAGTGGCGCTGCCGCTGGGGACCGAGCCCTGGGGCATCCTGACCCTGTTCTCGGAATCGGTGCGCGACTACGACGAGGAAGAAATCGGTCTGCTCGAGCGGCTGGCCAGCGAAATCGACCATGCCACGGACTTCATCGCCAAGAGCGAACGACTCGAATACCTGGCCTACCACAATCCCGTGACAGGCCTGCCCAGTCGCAATGCGTTCCGCGAACAGGTGCAGACGATGCAGGCCTGCGGGCCGATGATTGTCTGCGTACTGGACATCCGGCGTTTTGCCTACATCAACGATTCCCGCGGCCGCGCATTCGGCGACCAGTGCCTGCGGCAGATCGGCAAGCGATTGCGCCGCATATTTCCCGCTCCCGGCTTCGTGGCCCATCCGGAGGGCTGCACGTTCCTGCTCGCCTACCCGGTCACCAGCGCACTGAACATGGAGATCGAGCGGCTGCAGGCGCAGTTGCGCAGGTTCGAGAACCAGGTATTCACGATCGACGGCGAGGAGATCTTCATCAATCCGCAGGGTGGCGTCGCCATCGCTCCGCAGCACGGCAACGATGGAGAGATGCTCGAACGCAACGGCATGTCCGCGCTGGCCGAGGCGGATCGTCGCGACGAGCTGCTGCATGTCTTCAGCGAAGACCTGCAAGGTCGCTCCTCACGCCGCCTGAAGCTTGAGCACGATCTGCGCCACGCTCTGGCCCAGCATGAGTTCGAACTGTTTTATCAACCCAAATTCAGCACGGTCGGCAATCGCCTGATCGGCGCCGAGGCCCTGTTGCGATGGCATCGCCCCATAGGCGGAACGGTCTCGCCCGCCGAGTTCATACCCGTGCTGGAAGAGACCGGGCTGATCGTGCCGGTCGGGGAATACGTGATGCGCGAGGCGCTGGGCCAGGTCATGGCGTGGCGCGCCCGCTATCAACCGGGCCTGCGGATCGCGGTCAACGTGTCCGCGCGCGAGCTGCGCTACAACGGCTTCCTCAACCAGTGCCGCGCGATCCTCGAACCCAGCCAGGCCGACCAGGGCATCGACATCGAGATCACCGAAAGCCTGTTGATGGACGACATCGACCACAACATCCCGCTGCTCGAAAAGCTGCGCGGGCTGGGTTGCCGCATTTCCATCGACGACTTCGGCAC
>DHXA01000188.1:5173-12404 GCA_002413455.1 Rhodanobacter sp. UBA5168
TCGCCACGCTGGCACAGAGTCCGGAGACCATGGGCCTGATCACCAACGTCATCAACCTCGCCCACTCGCTGTCGCTGCGCGTGGTCGCCGAAGGTGTGGAGAACGAGGAACAGGTCAAGCTGCTGCGCCTGCTGCGCTGCGATGTGCTGCAGGGCTACTTTCTCGGGAGGCCAATGCCCGCAGCGGCGTTCGAGGAACTATTGGCGCATGGGACGTAGAACGCGAGTCGCGGCCTTGCCCATCGCTCAGCTCGTCCCATCTCCGGCTCCTTTTCCAGCGCACGGCGGAGCTCGATCAATGCGGCCGCGATTTCGCCCGCGTCGATCACCCCGTACCCGAACGTCACCGCCGGATCGATTTCCCGCGTCATCGCATAATCCGCCGTCGACTCGGCACCCGCCGCAAACCGCAGGGTCTTCGGCATGATCGCTGCCGCCAGTTCGGGCTTGCGAATGCGGGCCGCCAGATGCAGGCCCGCTTCGGAGGGAATCGGCTCCAGCCACTCACCGAGCTCCCGCCGCAGGCCATCGAGCAAGGCTTCACGCCGCTCGGCGTAGATCGGCCGCATATGCCGAACGTGCCGCGCGAGGTGGCCATCGCGTATGAAGGCCGCCAGCACCGACTGGGTGATGGTGTCGCAATGCGAGTCGGCGCAGTGCTTGACCGTGATCAGGCCGTTGCGGGCCCAGGCGGGCGCGACCACGAAGCCCTTGCGCAGCGAGGGGAACATGCTCTTGGAGAACGTGCCGATGTAGAACACCAGCGCGTCGCGGTCCAGCGTCTGCAGGGCGTCCAGCGGACGCCCGCCGAAGCGGAACTCGCCGTCGTAGTCGTCCTCGACGATGACGGCACGGTGGCGGCGCGCGAACTCGAGCAAGGCGCCGCGCCGGCGCAGCGACATCGCGACGCCGGTGGGCGACTGATGCGATGGAGTGACGCTGATGACGCGCACGTCCGCGGGCAGTCGATCGACGCACAGGCCCTCGTCGTCCACCGGCATCGGCACCAGTCGCGCGCCGGCGGCAGCGAACGCGGCACGCACGGGCGGATAACCGGGTTCCTCCACCGCCACCCGTGTCTGCCCCGGCGTGACCAGCAGCCGGGCGATCAGGTCGAACGCCTGTTGCGCACCGGAGGTCACGATGACGTCCTCGGCGGTGCAGGCCACTGCGCGGGCAAAGGCGACATGCTGGGCGATCGCCTCACGCAACGCCGGGATGCCTTCGGACGGCGCATAGGCAAAAGGTTCGCGCGAGCTCCTGCGCAAGGCCTGCCCCATCAGCCGGCGCCATATGTCGTGCGGAAAATGGCGGTGGTCCGGAATGCCGAGCCGGAAACTGCGCACCGGCAACACTCGCGCGGCCGACGGTTGCAGAAACGGCACGCGCCAGACCGGCGCAAAACGCGATTCCTCGATTTCGACTTTGGCTTTCGGCGGTTTCGTCGCACGTCGGCGGACGAGGCTGGCGACCACCGGCTTCGCACCCTTCTGCGGGATCAGATAACCCTCGGCGACCAGCAGGTCGTAGGCAGTGACCACCGTGTTGCGAGCCACGCCGAGCGCTTCGGCGACCCGTCGCGTGGCCGGCAATGGCGAGTCTGCGGGCAGTCGCCCGTCGAGGATCGCAGAGCGCAGCTGCTGGTGCAGTGCGTGGGTGAGCGTGCCCTGGCTGCGTGATGGAAGCACGACGGGAAAGGAGAAAACTGGTTCCATCGAATATCCATGAACTGGATCAATCAAGGCGCCAGATTACTCCCAGAATGAGCCTCGAACGAAATCGATGTCTGCCCCAATGCAGAAGCTCGACCTGAGGAGGCTCTGCCGTGACCCTGTCCATCTGCGAGACCTGCGGTACCCAGTATGCGGAAGCGCCTGTGGCGCCGGCGCACTGCCCAGTTTGCGAAGACGAACGCCAGTACGTCGGACCGAAAGGACAGACATGGACGACGCATGACGCACTCAAGTCCAGCTACGCACTGCGGTTAGAAGATGATGCAGGCCTGCTGGGCATCGGGCTTGCGCCGGACTTCGCGATCAACCAGCGTGCGCTTTATCTGCCCACGGATGCAGGCAACATCCTGTGGGAATGCCTCAGCCTGGTCACCGACGAGGCGGTCGGCGTGCTCAAGGCGCGCGGCGGCGTGGACCTGATCGCCATTTCGCATCCGCACTTCTACTCATCGATGGTGGAATGGAGCGAGGCACTGGGAAACGTCCCGATCCTGCTCCACCAAGCGGACATGGAATGGGTGCGCCGGCCGTCGCCGAACATCCGGTTCTGGAGTGGCGACACGCACCGGTTGTCCGACGGCGTCACGCTGATCCGCGGCGGCGGCCATTTCCCCGGCAGCACGGTATTGCACTGGAAGGACGGCCCGCGCGCCGGCGGTGCGCTGTTCTCGGGTGACGCGCCGCAGGTGGTAAGTGACCGGCGCCATGTCTCTTTCATGTACAGCTATCCCAACTACATGCCGATGAGATCCGACGCCGTGCGTGGCATGCAGACACGCCTGGAGGGTTACGCGTTCGACGATGTGTTTGGTTACACCTGGGCCCGCAACATCATCGGCGGCGCCCGCGCGGCAGTCGACGAATCCTTCGAACGCTACCTGTCGGCCATGGCTGGCTGATCCCTTGACCAACGAAACACAAGCGCTCACTCACACGTTATCAAAGGAGTCCGCCAGCATGACCAGTCCATCCCATCGCAGGCACGACTACCTGCCGGCGCGGTTCAGCAGCGCCGCCGCCGAGCAATGGATACCCTCCGCGACACCCGGCAAATCGTCGCGGCCGCTACGCTTCTTCGCCAACGACCGCGGCTTCGTCGAATTGCTGCGCATGGAGCCTGGGGTGGTAATGCCGCTGCATCGCCATAGCGGCGAGATCCATGCCTACAACCTCACGGGCACACGCAAGCTGTGTACCGGCGAGCTGATCGGCCCGGGCGATTACGTGTACGAACCGCCCGGCAATGTCGACTGGTGGAAGATCGTCGGCGACGAACCGATGATCGCCATGGTGATCGTGATGGGCACGGTGGAATTCCTCGGCCCCGGCGGCATCGTGACGGCCCGCGCATCAGCCAGCACCCAGCTGGCCGAGTACGAACGGTATTGCCGCGCGAATGGACTGACCGTGCAGGATCTGCTGGATAGCTAGAAGTCAGCGCGCAACGCTGGATGGGTCCCTGACTCGCGTGTCCGTCGCAATCCAGTTCACCTCCCAGGTCTTGCCCCCATCCGCGGAGTAGGCCTGCTCGAACCGGTACACGTCGCCCGTGACCTTCGAGATGACAAATCGAACCAGGATGTCGCGGCCGTCCAGTGTCTCCTTGTCGTAAAACGCGCCGCGTCCATTCTTGAATCCGCCGACCGTGGGCACACCCAATCCACCGCCCCTGCTGCTGGCAACGTTGAGGCTCCACCGACGGGACGCGGGGTCGTACAGGCGCAGGGACAACAATTCGATGTGGCCTGCCCGACCGTCGACTTCGAGTTCGACCAGGTTGGCGCGGCCGTTCCAGATTTTGCGGACGACACTGGTGCCGTCGTACTCGAGCCAGACCTTGGAGCCGGTCAACGGGTGCTGGAGGCGCGAAACGCGGGTTTTCCAGTTGCCGATCTCGAAATCGAAATCGTGCTGGCCATCTCGATTCGCCGAGCTGCGGCTTGTTGCCGGTGCAGCGGCTGGCTGGCTGGCGAATCCCTGCAGCGGAAGCACGCCGGCGATCAGGACCGAGGCCAGGAGGCCGGCACGAATGGATCGAATTGCATTCATCGCGATTCCCTCAGTAGACGACATTGAGCGCCATGACCGGTGTGACCGTGGTCATCGTGTTGTGGCCCCCCGTGATCACCCGGACACCAAAAATCGCACCGACGTTGGCGTTCCAGCTGTACTCCACCGCCGGTGCAAACCCGAACGCCGTACTGGAGCCGGAGTCCAGGTGGATACTCGGCGGAGTGGGCAGGCCGCTGGAATCCGGCCCCTGCACGTAGCCGGTCACCGAGGTGTTACGGCTGTGGCTGTAGGTCAGGTCGAGCGCCAGTACCCAGCTGCGCGTCAGGCTGTATTCCCAGGCCAGATCGGCAAAGAAGGAACTTCCGGGCCTGGCGATTCCGCGAAATCCCTGCCCGGTTCCGTAGACACTGGCGTCGGCAATGTTCGCATGGCTGGAAAACGCCTGCGACACATCGAAGCGCATGCGCAGGATGCGGCCGTTCGCCAACCAGAAGTAGGTCTGGGTGTTGAGCTGCAACGTCGTCACATGGGCGCCGCTGCCGAGGCCGTCGGCCGGCCGGTCGCCGAGCCGATCGTATTTTCCGGTGGGAAAGGTCTCCTGCACCTCGATGGAAGCCGTCGGTACCCAGCTGCCTTCATGAAACTGCGTGAGCTGGTACTGCGCGAGCAAGGTGAAATCGCCCAGCCCCACGTGTGAGCTGTGCGGGCCATCGCTCACCGTGTTGTAGCCGAACACCGGGATCACCCCGATCGTGAATCGGTTGGCCAGTCCGTAGAGCAGGTACGTGCGCGAACCGTAGCTATGCGAATGCGCACTGGAGATGTCGTACAGATACGGCTCGGCCAGGACATGTCCCTGCGGCAGCGTTCCGGCCGAATTCGCCAGCAAGGGGCCCGTCCACCAGGCATCGTCCAGCGACTGATTGTTCGAGGATGGCGCCGGCACGCTTGCCGCAGCGACCGCGACGGCTTGGGCGAAGGCCGGATCAGAGCCCAGAAAACTTCCCGCCATGCACGTCAACAGGGTGCTGATCACCCATCGAAACGGGATCATCTTCGGGACCGGCCACATCATTCGATCTTCCAGCGCATCACATGGGATACGCGAGAAATTAAACCGCGCAGTGGTCTACTGAAATATCCACTTTGACGAGATACGCTATAACCACTTTGCGAGGTCCCCGCATGCAACGCATCTCCGCCAGCTTCCTGCCGCCGATCGCGCTCGATGCCGACAGCGCGACCCCGATGCACCGCCAACTGTCCGACTGGTTCAGGCGGGCCATCGTCGACGGCCAGTTGCGGCCGGGCCAACGTGTGCCATCAAGCAGGAGCCTTGCCGGCGAATTGAAGATTTCCCGCATACCGGTTCTTGGCGCGTATGAACAGCTGTACGCCGAGGGTTATCTGGAGACTTTCGTTGGTGCCGGCACATGCGTCGCCCGATCGATCCCCGAAGAGGCACTGCGACCGGCGAACATGAAGTCACGACACGCGCCGCTGCAGATCCCGGAGAACAGGGCTGCACGAAGGATCTCGCAGCGGTCGGTGTTGATGCGCGAGCCGGCGCAGTCATGGCTGGACAGCCAGGGCGCCTTTCGAATCGGTTTGCCTGCGCTCGAACATTTTCCGACGGTTGTGTGGTCGAAACTGGTCAATCGGCATGCGCGAAAACCGTCCGTGGACATGATGGTCTACGGCGACCCGATGGGATACCTGCCATTACGCGAAGCGATCGCAGAGTACCTCAACACCGTTCGCGCCGTGCGCTGCGATGCTTCGCAGATCCTGATGACGACCGGATCACAACAGGGTTTGCAGATTTGCGCGCATGTGCTGCTGGACCCCGGGGAGCGCGCGTGGGTGGAGGAGCCCGGCTACCCCGGCGCGCGCCAGGCGTTGATAACCGTAGGCGCCAGGCTCATTCCGGTACCTGTCGACCATGAAGGCCTCAACGTGGCCGAGGGCATTCGCCGCGGCCGCAGCGCACGCGCCGTCTATGTCACTCCGTCACACCAGTTTCCATTGGGTACGGCCATGAGTGCGGCGCGACGCATGCAATTGCTGAACTGGGCGATGCGCAGCGGGGCCTGGATCGTCGAAGACGACTACGACAGCGAGTTCCGTTTTGGCGGCAGCCCGATCGCTTCGCTGCAGGGGCTGGACGCCGACGACCGGGTCATCTATGTCGGCACCTTCAGCAAGGTCGTGTTCCCCGCGCTGCGCCTCGGTTACGTGGTGGTGCCGAAGGATCTCGTGCCCGCGTTCTTCGATGCGCGCAACGCGGTCGACACGTTTTCTTCCACGCTGTACCAGGCCGTCATGACCGACTTCCTCCGCGAGGGACATTTTGCGCGGCACATCCGCCGCATGCGCATGCTCTACCTCGAACGGCGAGCGGCGCTGCTGGAAGCGATCCACAAGTACATGGCGGGCACGCTCGAAGTCGTCGGTGCGGAAGCCGGCATGCAGCTTACGGCGTTGCTGCCGCCCGGCGTTGACGACGTGGCGGTGTCGAGAAAGGCGGGCCATCACGGCGTTTCGGCCCGGCCGTTGTCCCTCTGCTATGCAAACCCGCCAGTCAGGGGCGGCCTGATCCTCGGTTACAGCGGCGCCAGCGTGAGCGAGATCCGGGAGGGTATCCGCAAGCTCAGGATGTGTCTCTGAGACGCCCGCATCGCAGCCTGCTGCAACGCCGTTGCGAGACCGATGCGGACAGCACGCCCTACAGCAATTTCCGATACACGATAAATCCCGACTTCTCGGCCAGCTTGTCGTAGAGCTGCATGGCTACCGTGTTCGTCTCGTGGGTTTGCCAGTAGACGCGCTTGGAGCCGGCTTGCGCAGCCTGTTCGTAAACCGCGTTGATGAGCGCGCGGCCGACTCCCATGCCCCTGGCTGCCTGGGCCGTAAACAGATCCTGCATGTAGCAGCTCGGCCCGAGCTGGATGGTGCTGCGGTGATAGAGGAAATGCGCCAGCCCGAGCAGACCGCCGTCGTGCTCGGCCACGAGTGCGTGCATCGGCTCGTAGACGTCGAAAAAACGCGACCAGGTCGTCTGGATGATTTCGTCCGGCAACGCGGTCAGTCCGCTTCGACCGTAAAAGGCGTTGTAGCCGTCCCAGAGCAGCGTCCATGAAGGAAAGTCGCCCTGTTGCACCGGGCGAATCACGACTGACGAGTTCATGCGATGGTCCTGAAATCTTTCATGATGATTGTCTGGCGTCGCGGGTCTCATTCGACGGCATCTTCCGCCGCCACGAACCCGCCCGTCTGCCGCTTCCACAATCGCGCATACAAGCCTTCGCGCGCGACCAGTTCGGCATGCGTGCCGCTTTCCACGATGCGGCCCTTGTCCAGCACCACCAGCCGGTTCATCCGGGCGATGGTGGACAGGCGGTGCGCGATGGCGATCACCGTCTTGCCCTGCATCAGGATATCGAGACTGTCCTGGATCGCCGCCTCGGCTTCGGAGTCGAGCGCCGA
>DHXA01000079.1 GCA_002413455.1 Rhodanobacter sp. UBA5168
CCTGCCTCCATGTCCCGCCCGCTTCGTATTGAATTTGCCGGTGCGCTGTATCACGTGATGGCGCGGGGCGATGCACGCGCGGCGATCTTCCTGGGCGACGAGGACCGACAGGCATTCTGTGCGGGTCTGGCGCGGGTATGCGAACGCTTCGAGTGGCGGCTGTGGGCGTATTGCCTGATGGACAACCACTATCACTTGCTGGTCGAGACGTTACAGCCAACCCTTTCGCGCGGGATGCGCGAGGTCAATGGCGTCTATACGCAGGCGTTCAACCGCCGGCACGGCCGGGTGGGGCATGTGCTGCAGGGACGCTACAAGGCGGTGCTGGTCGACAAGGACAGCTACTTGCGGGAGCTGTCGCGCTATATCGTGCTGAATCCGGTGCGGGCTCGCCTGTGCCAGGCGGCCGGCGACTGGCCGTGGAGCAGCTACCGGGCGGTGATGGGGAAAGCGGTTGCGCCGCAGATGTTGGCGGTGGCGGAGACACTGGCCATGTTCTCGGAGGATCGGGGTGCGGCGCGACGCGCGTATGCGCGCTTTGTGGCCGAGGGCGTGGATGTACGGTTGCCAGAGAACAAGCAGCAATTGTTCCTGGGTGACGATGATTTTGTGGAACGCATGGCGGCACGCGCCAAGACGCCGTCGCGTGAGGTGCCTCGAAAGCAGCGGCGGCAGAAATCGCTGGCGCAGCATGAGCGCGCGGCTGATGGCCGCGATAGCGCCATCCGTGCGGCCTATGCCAGCGGGACCTATACCTTGAAGGCCATCGGTGAGTACTTCGGTTTGCACTACGCCACAGTGAGTCGCATCGCGCGAGTGGGCATGTAGCAAAACAAGACCTGACCCTAGTAGGGTTCTGCGAGTGGGCATGTAGCAAAACAAGACCTGACCCTAGTAGGCTAGTAGGGTTCTGACCCTAGGGTTCTCCGGTAATCGGCATGGTCCTTTTTCTGGGCGCAGCGTTCGGCGAGATGGAGACCACCGTCACTCAACATCAGCAACTCGGCGGGAACCGGCCCGACCTGGATCCGGATCGCTGAAACCAAAGGAGAAAGCAAGACCATGCCCATCAAATCACGCGTACGGGATGGGGTCACCATTCTGGACCTCAACGGCAAGATCGGTGACACGGCGCTGCGCCAGGCGATACACGAGGCGCTCGGTGCCGGCGCGGCCAAGATCCTGCTGAATTTCAGCGGTGTGGCCGTCAACGGTTGGCCCGAGATAGGTGCGCTGGTCGAGGCCTACACTGTGGCGACAAATCGCGGGGCGAAGCTGAAGATCGCGAACCTGCCGCCCGGGATCAACGACGACATCCTGTACGTCACCCAGCTGATCACCATTTTCGACGTCTTCGACAGCGAGGACGAGGCGGTCAAGTCGTTCGCCTGAGCAAGATATGATCGGAAGAGGTGTCAGGGACGAATTAAGCGGCACATCTCCGCGCAACTAGCGCCAAGTGGCTGATTTGAAAGAGCGGCTGGCGGCCGGGCAAACTGTTGGTCCGACCCAAACAGATATCGTGCCGTCCTGATCACGAAGAAACACCATGACGAAAAGCTACGCCCCGCCTCTGACCACGAACCCGCATGGTCCCCTCTACCGAGTCGACAAAGGGATCAGGGCCGCCCAGCAACGGCTGGAAGCCGCCATCGACGCGAAGCGCCATCACACCAACCAGAATCTCGCCCACGAGGTGATCAAAGAGGCTCGCGAGGGACTCAAGAAGTCCGAACAGTTGCGCGTGCTCAAGATCAAGGAACTCGCGCAGAAGGCCGCGGAGACCGATGGCAAGAACGGGGTCGGATTCTTAAATTCCCCAAGGAAGTGAGCCTGAAAACTCATGTCGCCGCCTCCTGCGCTTGCCGGTTCTGTCCCCGAACTCTACGACACGTACATGGTGCCGCTGATCTTTGAGCCGTACGCGGCCGACCTGGTGAACCGGTTGAGGCCGAGGCGTCTTTCCCGGGTGCTGGAAATCGCCGCCGGTACCGGCGTGGCGACGCGTGCGATGGCAGCCACCTTGCCGGAAAGCTGCACGATCGTCGCCACGGATTTGAATCAGGCGATGCTCGATCATGCCCGCGCTGTGGGAACGATTCGCGCCGTCGCCTGGCGCCAGGCGGACGCGCTGCAGTTGCCCTTCCAGGACGCGACGTTCGACGCCGTGGTGTGCCAGTTCGGCGCGATGTTCTTTCCGGACAAGTCCAGGGCGTTTGCCGAGGCGCTTCGGGTGCTCGCGGAAGGGGGCGTCTTCATTTTCAGCGTGTGGGACCGGATCGAGGAAAACGACTTTGCCGACATCGTCACCGCCGCGCTGGCATCCGTCTTTCCGTGGAATCCGCCGCGCTTCATGGCCCGCACGCCGCACGGTTATCACGACCTTGAGCGCATCGCACGGGATCTGGCCGAAGGCGGTTTCACCCGCTCGCCCCGGATCGACACCGTCGCGGCGCGCAGCCGCGCAGAGTCTCCCCGGGCGGCCGCCATGGCTTACTGCCAGGGCACTCCGCTGAGGAACGAGATCGAGACCCGCGATGCCGCCCGGCTCGGTGAAGCCACCGAGGTCGCCGCGGAAGCCATCGCCAGGCAGTTCGGGCAGGGCAGTGTCGACGGCAAGATCCAGGCGCACGTCATCACCGTGGAAGCTGACGACTGAGAGGCACGCATCGCGCTGCGTCGAGTGCACCTTCCTGGCATCGGGTACGCATGAATGCCATCCTGACCCGGCCACCCACGCTTCGACCGGAGTATCCGTTGCCCACCGTACGAAAAGCCAGCCACAGCGATGCAGGGCAGCTTGCGGCGCTCGCCGAGAGAACCTTCAGGGACACCTTCGGCAGTGCGAATACGGCTGAGGACATGGACCTGCATTGCAGGGCCAGTTACAGCGCAGCCATTCAGGCGGGCGAGATCGCCGCCCCGGACATGGTGACCTTGCTGAGCGAGGAGGGTGGACAGTTGGTCGGGTTCGCGCAGCTTCGCTGGGCCCATGCGCCGAGTTGTGTGGTAGCCGAGGCACCGGGGGAGATCCAGCGGTTGTACGTTGCCGCTGACTGGCACGGCAAGGGCATGGCCCACGAGCTCATGCGTGCCTGCATGGACGAGTTGCAAGCGCGCGCGTCGGACGCGGTCTGGCTGGGCGTCTGGGAGCGCAACCCAAGGGCGATCGCGTTCTACCGCAAGTGCGGGTTCGTCGAGGTGGGGGATCACGTTTTTCCCGTGGGCAGCGATCCGCAGCGCGATATCGTGATGGCCCGCCGGGTGGATCGGTTCCACCCAACCACCTAGGGAAACCCCTGGTGCAGCGCATGCACCACGGGGAAACTGCAGGGACGAAACAAGGGTGCAGCGCACTTCTCGAAACGTCGACTCGGCCCTGTTTTTGCCACCTGCCCAAGCGGCGTCAACGCCGTGTCTGGCCAATGCCATGGGCGAAGAAAAGAAGCCCCACCGGCAACGGGCCCGCGACGCAGTTTGGCCAGCGCATCGCTCGAACACCTCGCCGCCCGGCCAGCACCGGCTTGCTCATGGCTGCGATGATCGTGCGTCTGCGAAAGGACTAGACTGGCCTTGGTAAACGTTCCCGCCCCCAGGGCGTGGAGGGTTTGGGCATGGTGATCTGGGCGTACGCAGCAATCCTGGCATGGTCCGTTGCCGTGCCTGCATCGGTCACGCCGGTCGTGTCGCCGATGCCGCCCCCGGAGCAGGTCATGGCGGTGCCGCCGGAGTTGCGTACGCAACTGCAGCGACAGGTCATCGATGCCGGCGGTTCCGGAAGGTCGCGACTGGAACGGCTGGTGGACTTCCTGTTCCAGAAGACGGGCCTGGGCATGGAGTATTCGGCCGACGCCACGTTGACCGTCGACCAGGCCTACCGCACACGCCAAGCCAACTGCCTGACCTTCACCCTGCTGACCGTGGCGCTGGCACGCGAGTCCGGCTTGCAGGCCTACGGGCAGGAGCTTGACGACATCGTGGCCTGGCGCGTGGACGGCAACCTCATCTACGGGTTCAACCACGTCAACGCGGGAATCAGCATCGGTCGCTCGCGCTTCACGGTGGATGTGGCGCGGGATCTGGTGATGGCGCGCGACTTGCCCAAGCCGATTTCCGATCAGCGTCTGCTGGCGCTCTACTACAGCAACCGCGCGGCCGAGCTGCTTGCCGGTGCCTCGCCCGCGGCGGCCGTTCCGTACATGGCCATGGCGTTGCAACTGGCTCCGCGCTATGCCGGCGCCTGGGCCAATGCCGGCGTGTTGCACCTGCGCCAGGGCGACCCGCGAGCGGCCGAACGCGATTACCTGAAGGCGCTGGCGCTCGACCCGGCAAATGCGGGCGCGCTGGTCAATCTGGTGATGCTGTACGGGAACAACGGCGACGAAGCGCGCCGCGCCATCTATGCGCGGCGTCTGGAGGAGATCCAGGTGAAAGACCCCTACTTCCAGTTCCTGCAGGCCGAGGACGATGAGAAGCAGGGCGATTACGCGGGTGCCGTGCAGCACTACCGGCGGGCCATCCGCCTTTATAATGGCGACGCGCGTTTCTACCTCGGACTGGCCCGCGCTTATCAGCAACTGGGCGAAGAGCGCGGCGCACGGCAGGCCATGAACCGCGCCGCCGCGCTCAGTCGCAGCAGCGCCGGGGGCAGAAACTAGGAATAAAGGTGCCAAGGACATTTTCCCTCGGAGCGCGAACGAAGCGTCGAGCGAAACGGTGTCAGGATCGCTTCCTGAGCTGACACCCTTGGTTGATTTGCCCGCCCCACGCCAACTCGAGCCCCATCATGGACCCCGACTTCTGGCATCAGCGCTGGCGCGAAGGCCGCATCGGTTTCCACCAGGAGCGGCCGACGCCGCTGCTGCTCGAGCACTGGCCCGAGCTGGCGCTGGCGCCCGGCAGCCCGGTGTTTGTGCCGCTGGCCGGCAAGTCGCTGGACCTCGTCTGGCTGGCGGCGCACGGTCACCGCGTGTTGGGCGTGGAGTTGTCGCCGCTGGCGGTCGCGCAGTTCTTCGCCGAACACGATCTGACCCCGCAAGTGCACGACTCGCGCTACGGCCGCCATTACCGTGCCGCCGACATCGAACTGATCTGCGGCGACGTCTTCGGCCTCGACGCCGGCGCCCTGGCCGACTGCGCGGCGGTGTACGACCGCGCCGCGCTGATCGCGCTGCCGCCACCGCTGCGCCGTCGATACGTGCGCGAGCTGCATGCGCGACTCCCGGCCGGCTGCCGCGGCCTGCTGATCACGCTGGAGTATCCGCAACACGAACAGCAGGGCCCGCCGTTCGCCGTGCCGGAAGCCGAGGTGCGCGATCTGTATGGCCGCGACTGGCGCGTGGAAACACTGGAGCGGCGCGACATCCTCGCGCAGCAGCCGGGTTTCGTCGCCGAAGGGGTGAGCGCGCTGGAGACCGTGGCGTACCGGCTGTCGAGAGATAGCCGGTAGTCCAGTCACTTCATCGTCTTCAAGTCCGCAAATCGAGCTTGCCTGCCCGAAAAGCGAAGCCTCACGATGAGCGTCCCTGTGCATCGGCTTCGCCCGGCGCGAGCCCGCGAGTCAGGTTAAGTAAATCTTCCGGCGGCATGGCGGTGTTAGGTTGAAGGGACCCCCGAGCCGGTGGGGGCGTCTGCATCTGACGCGTCCTCGGTTCTTTTACCCCCGAGGAGAAGGTCATGATCAACTCGACTATGCGAAAGGTGTCCGTTCCGCTGCTATTCGCGGCGGTGGCGCTGGGTGGCTGCACGCACTACGTGAAGCAGGCGGACTTCGATTCGGCCATCGCCGAGTTGCGCGCCAGCGACCAGAAGCAGCAACAGCAGCTGGATTCGCTGACCCAGGAAATGCAGCAGCGGTTCGCCAAATACGATGCCCAGATCGCCGAAATGGGTGGCCGCGTGCGGGTCGACACCGCTGCGCACTTTGCCTTCAACGACGCCACCGTGCGCGACGAGGACAAGCCCTTGCTGGACGATTTCGCCAAGGTCATCAGCAGCCATTACCCCGGCGCGATGGTCACCGTCGAAGGCTTTGCCGACCCCGCCGGTTCCAGGGGTTACAACCGGCGCCTCGGCGCCAAGCGCGCGGCGGCGGTGCGCGATTACCTGGTCAGTACCGGCGGCCTGTCCGCCGACCGGCTGCGCGCCGTGAGCTACGGGGAAGACAGCAACCGCCAGGTGGATCGCGGCCAGTCGCGCGAGGCAGGCACGTCCAACCGCCGCGTCACGCTGGTGGTCGACTTTGCCGGCGGCGCGGGCGCACCGGCCAGCGCCGGCTGACAGCCGGGTCGAGGCCCCCCCCTGGGCTTTGGACGTCCAAAGCCCAGGGGCCAATGGTGCACGACTAGATACAGCCGCGACCTCTGCAGCAGGGACCAGCCGGTCAGAGCCCGCGAATCGCGGTTTTCGGTCGTCTACCCATTCGCCCCGATCATCATGCCGCCCATCTCCCTCTCCAGCCTCGCGGCCACCGCGGCAAGGTTGGACATGCCGCAGCTTCGTCGCCCGCGCGCATCTGCGCGTTCTCGATCGCAATACTTTCGTCGGGCGAAGCATCGTCACGGCTCGTGGTTCCAGCACCCTGTTCTCCATGCCCGATTTCCGCCACGAATGGCGCCCGTCCCCCGCACCCGCTCAGAGATGACTCGCGAAGAACGCCTCGGCCGTGGCAATGGCGGTGGCGTGGCTGCGCTGTTGGGGTATTCGAAAGTGCTGGCACAGCGACTCCTGCTGGCGGCCAAGCGCGGTGCAGTCGGCGAGGAAATCGTAGTGGCCGACGCCGTGCAGGATCTTCAGGGTGGCATGCGGCAGCGATGCCGCGGCGAGCTTGCCGTTGCTGGCCGGCGGCGCCACCGGGTCGGCATCGCCGAGCAGGATGCTTGTCGGCGTGTTCAGCGTGCGCAGGCTGCGCGGCGCGAGCGCCTCGATCCCGCCCGGTGCCATCACGAACACCGCGCGGATGCCGGGTATCGCGTAGTCGTCGCCGGCGTGTTTCGCCAGCGCCGCCATCGCTGGCGTCTTCAGCGCCTGCTCGCGGGCGGCCATGGTCTGGTCGGGCGCCTCGGCCTGCGCCGCACACGTCGCGTCGGCGGCGTGCGCGCGGCAGAAGCGGATGATGTGGTCGATATCGACCCGCGCCCCGGCACTCACCAAGGCCGCGAAACCACCCATCGAAAAGCCCGCCACGCCCAGCCGCCGCCGGTCCAGGTGCGGGCCGATCTGCGCATCGGTCTCGGCGGTATCGAGTGCCACGCGCAGGTCTACCGCGCGATCCCACACCAGCAGGCCGCCGGCCATCGTCATCGGATCGCGGCCGTTGGTGCCGGGGTGATCCACCGCGATCACCACGTCGCCGGCGCGCGCCAGCGCGGTGCCGAACCAGGCCATCATCCGCGCGCTGCCGCCGAAGCCGTGCGAGAACAGGATCACCGGGTGCCGTCCGGGCGCGAACGGCGCATCGGCCGCGGCGTGGCCGGCGTCGAACAGCGGATGCTCCGGCGGCCCGATCTGCAGCGGCGTCTCGGCGACGCCGGCGGCGGCGGGATACCACACGGTGATGCGCAACGCGTCGCTGTGCTTCGCATCGCGGATCGCCGCGCTGGGCGTGTGCGCCACCCGATGGATCTCGCCCACCGTGCCTGCGTGCGCCACGGTGCAGACACCCAGCCATGCGGCAGCCAGGGCAATGAAGGGGGTACGTGGAGTCATGCGTTCCTCGTCGATGGTGATGCTTAGGGGTGGTTGGCTCAAGCTTGCAGGGGCAGCCAGATCTCGACATCGCCGATGCCGGTGGTGTCGTCGAAATCCGCGCTGTATTTCTCGAAATCGGGAGCGTCGGCCACCCGCAGTCCCGAGCGCGGCAGCCAGTCGCCGACAAACGCCTGCCAGGTGCGGCGGATGGCCGAGACATGGCCGCGATGGGTGGCCACCACGTACTCGCGTGCCGGCAGCCGCAAGGTGCTGAGCGCGGGGTCGAGGCCGCCGAAACCCGGCACGTCGACACCGGCGATGTACTCGAAACTGCCTTCGTCGTCGCTGTTGCAGAACACGCCGAACGCGGTGCGCCCTTTCGGCAGCGCGGCGGCATGGTGCAGGAACAGGCGCTGCCACTGCGCCGGAATGCCCTGCGTGGTGTCCGGCGTGTAACGGCAGCCGAGCCCGGCGATGAAGCGCGTGCCGTCGCGGGCCAGGCGCGGCTCGTCCAGCGCCACGCGCGCGCCATCGGTGGTGCGCCAGGGTTCGACCAGCGCCAGGCCATCCACCGAACCGCGCTCGCGCACGCTCGCCGGGCTCAGGCCGAACTGCTCGCCGAAAGCCCGCGTGAAGGCCTCGTGCGAGCCGTAGCCGCTGCTCAGCGCCACCTCCAGGATGTCCGGCGCGCCATCGGCCAGCCGGCGCGCGGCCTCCGTCATCCGGCGTGCGCGCAGGTAGCGCACCACCGAGCAGCCGGTCATCGTCTGGAACAGCCGCGCCAGGTGAAATGGCGATACCCCGGCCACCTCGGCGATGCGGCCCAGCGACAGCTCCTCGCTGTAATGGCTTTCGATGAACCAGAGCGCTTTCTCGGCAGCGGCCATCGCTGAAACCCGGTGGTGGAATCGACCGATGCAGAGTAACCGCAGCCTTGGCGACAGCGTTTGATCGTTCTTGCGGGGGGATTCGACGCGTCGAGCCGGTGTCACCCTTTTGCCGCCCGGGTCAACGCGGCCGGGGGCGCGCGCGCATGGTGTGCCCCGCCAGGCTATTTCGTCGTCGATGGCGTCGTTTCGGGTCATTGTCGCGGTGCTGGCAACTCATCGATGATTGCCGTCGCCCCATGCATCAGCCGAAAGACTCGGGCATGAGGTTGCGCAGGCGCATTGACGAGGGTTGTTGCATCAAACGGACCGCGGCCCGCTTTTCGCCCCGAGGCCGGCCGCGAAAGCGCCGGCGGCTGCGCCAGGATTCGGCGCCCGCGGCCCTCGTGCCGGGGGTTGTTTTGAACCATCGGGAGGCTGAACGATTGACTGATTTCCTGTTCCAGCAAGTGGATGTGTTCTCGTCGCAGCCGCTGGCCGGCAATCCGCTGGCCGTGGTGGTCGGCGCCGATGCGTTGGACGACGCGCAGATGGCCGCCTTCGCCCGCTGGACCAACCTCAGCGAGACGACGTTTCTGCTGCAGCCACGCGCGCCGGAGGCGGACTATCGCGTTCGCATCTTCACGCCCACGCAGGAGCTGCCGTTCGCCGGCCATCCCACGCTGGGCACATGTCATGTCTGGCTCGGTTCGGGCGGCAGGCCCAGGGGCGGGGAGATCATCCAGGAGTGCGCGGCTGGCCTCGTCCGGGTGCGCCGTGAGTCGGGCCGGTTGGCGTTCGCCGCGCCGCCGCTGCGCCGCACCGGTGCACTGGAGCCTGAGCTCATGGCGCGCGTCGTGGACGGACTTCGGCTGGCGCCCGGTGCGCTGGTCGACGCGAACTGGGTCGACAACGGTCCGGGCTGGCTGGCTGTCCTGCTGCGCTCGCGCAGCGCGGTGCTGGCACTGCGCCCGGATTACCTGGCGATCGCCGGGATGCGCGTGGGTGTGGTGGGGCCGTGGGACGCCGAAAAGGACGGGCAGGACGCGCAATTCGAGGTGCGCGCTTTCACCGCCGCCGGCTACGAGGATCCGGTGACCGGCAGCCTGAACGCGGGTCTCGCGCAATGGCTGATCGGGAGCGGCATCGCGCCGCCGATGTACATCGCCAGTCAGGGTACGGCACTGGGGCGCAAGGGACGGGTGCACGTGGTGCAGGACGGCACCGACCTCTGGATCGGCGGTGCGGTGGCCACGTGCATTGCCGGCAGGGTAACGCTGTGACAAAAAGAACAAAGTGTCAGAGACGCTTTTTCATAACGGTGTCAGTCCACTTGTTCCCGTCCGGCAGGTGAGCCTGGTCCGATTGCTCAACTCTGAGTGCCGTGCCGGCCCGGGTGGTGGGCTTGCAGGTCGATCACACCGTGCCCGAGTAGGCTGCTGTGCCAACGCCGTCCACCAGGAGGAATTGCCATGAAACGCTCCGTGCTTGCCCTGCTGTTGCTGGCTGCGCTCGGCCATGGTTCGGTTGCGCTGGCGCAGTCGGGCGCTGCCGCTCCCGCGGACAAGGCAGGCTATGACGGCGCGCTGGCCAAACGCCTTGGCGCGAATGAAAACGGCATGCGCTCGTATGTATTGGTGATCCTGCGGACCGGCCCCAAGCCGGTGCCGAAGGGCAAGGCGCGCGACGCGATGTTTGCCGGGCATTTCGCCAACATCGCGCGGTTGGCGGCAGCGGGAAAGCTGGTGCTGGCCGGCCCGTTCGGTGAGCACAATGGTGACTGGCGCGGGCTGTTCCTGCTGGCGGTCGACGATGTGGAACAGGCGCGCCTGCTCACCGCCACCGATCCGGTCATCGCGCAGGGCGAGATGATCGCCGAATACCACGCCTGGTACGGCTCCGCCGCGGCGATGATGCTTCCCGAGCTGCATGAGCGCCTGGTGGCACCTCGCTAACCGGGCTGAATCCTCCCCGGACACTGAAGCGGTCACGATGTCCGGGCTACCTGCGCTGACCTCCGGCGAAACCGGGTCACTTCTGATCGGCGACTAGCATCGCCTCCCGGAAATTCTCGATGTAATCGGCAACGGCCCCGTTCAAGGCAACCTCCCAGTTTTCCGGGATGACACGCTGATGGACGTTTTCGCCGCGACCGGACACGTTGAACGACTGGCGGAAGGCATTCATTGGAGTGGCGGTTTTCCGACCTGCCTTTTGGCCCGGACGTATACTGAACGTCGTTCCGTTACGGGAGATCCGCCATGAAATCTTCGCCGCTGTTCCGCCTGTTGTGCGTTGCTTGTCTGGCCTTCGCCTCCGTCATGGCATGGGCGGCGACACCGCCGGACAACGTCAACGTTCGCTACAAGGATCCCCAGCACTTCACCGAGGCGAAGCGCAGTTTCGGGATGCACCTGATCGATGCCGACGATTATCTGAAACCGCTCAAGGACTATATCGTCCAGCGCGCCTCACGCATCCTGGCGCCAGGCCAGCGGTTGGACGTCGAGGTGACCGATGTGGACCGCGCCGGCGAGTACGAGCCCTGGCGCGGACCCCGCTTCGACGACGTGCGCATCGTCAAGGACATCTATCCGCCGCGCATCGACCTGGACTTCACCTTGTACGGCGCCGACGGCAAGGTACTGCGCCAGGGCCATCGCAAGCTGCGCGACTTGTCCTTCCTCAGCCACAACTTTGCCGCGGATCAGGACTCGTTGCGTTACGAGAAATCCCTGATCGATCTCTGGCTGCGCAAGGGAGCCGGGAACCTCTGACGGTCGGTAGCGGACCGAGTGCGCCGGCTGCTTGCTGAGGTGTTGCGACAGCGACAATTTCTACTCCACCTTCAACAGCGCCAGTGCCTGGTGCCTGGCCGAGGCGCGAAGCGACTTGCGCAGGCCCGGATCGTTGGTGGTGCGTGCCAGCACCATCCCGCCCACGCAAAGGGCCACCATCGTTTCGGCGCGCCGGCCGGCATCGCGGACGCCCTTGAGCGCCGTCCGGTAGATGTGGCCCATGCCGCGTATCAGATCGGTATAGGCCTGTTGCGGCTCCAGGCCCGCACGTGCGACGTCCGAGGGCAGGGCATAAAGCGGGCAGTGCAGGTCCACGTTTTCCAGCACTTCGTCGCTCAGGTAGAGCTCCACCAGCATTCGGGCCAGCCCGCGTGGGTCGCGAAGATTCTTTGCTGCGTCAGCCGTCTGGATCGCGAACGGATTGCAGGTGACGAAGCTCG
The DNA here is from genome assembly GCA_002413455.1 of Rhodanobacter sp. UBA5168. Taxonomy (GTDB): domain Bacteria; phylum Pseudomonadota; class Gammaproteobacteria; order Xanthomonadales; family Rhodanobacteraceae; genus Rhodanobacter. The sequence goes on from DHXA01000079.1 coordinate 11,794, forward strand.
CCACGGCGGCGGCATACAGTTCGTCCTTGCTGCGGAAGTGATGGTAGAACGCGCCGCGCGTCAATCCGGCGGCGGCCATGATCTGGTCGATGGTGACCTGTTCGAAACCGTGGCGATTGAACAGGCGGCGCGCGGACTCGACGATGCGGGCGCGTGTCTGTACGGCGTGTTCGGGACTGTAGGGCATGGCGCGGCGACCTCCGGTGGCCAGATATAGCGGGCTCGCAAATTATGTTCTTTAACATATTCTGCCGCTGCGTATGCTGCGTCACCGGCAACCCACAAACCGGAGAATGGACATGAAGATCTACTGGATCAAAGCCCAGGCACCGCGCCGCGTGCTGGCACTGGTCAAGCATCTTGGTATCGACGCGGACTGCATCGAAGTCGACCTGCTGGCGGGCGGGCTGAAGCGTCCGTCGTACCTTGCACTCAACCCCAACGGCAAGGCGCCGACCATGGTGGACGGCGATGTCACGCTGTGGGAATCGTCCGCGATCATGGCGTACCTCTGCGTCAAGGCCGGCTCGGACATGTGGCCGGTGCAGCGGCCCGCCGAGCAGATCGAGATACTGCGCTGGCTGTCCTGGAACGACAACCACTGGTCGCGCGCGGTCGGACCGTTCTACTTCGAGCATGTGATCAAGCCGGCCTTCCATCTTGGCGAGATGGACCGCTCGGAAATGACGGCCATGCTGCCGGAGCTGAGGAAACTCGCCGCTATTTTGGATGGCCATCTGCAGCAGCGCGATTTCGTGGCCTGCGACCGGCTCACCATCGCCGATTTCCAGCTCGCGTCCATGGCGTGCGAGTGGCGCCATGCGGAAATGCCGTTCAACGACCACCCCCGCGTCGCGCGCTGGCTCGATCGCCTGATGGACATTCCCGCCTGGGCCGATCCGTGGCCGGCCAAGGCGATCGGTCAGCAGGCGCCGGCGCTGGCGAATGCCTGAGTGCGGGACCAGCCCGACACGGGCTGCCACTATGTCGGAGAGTGAACCATGAAGAACTTCCTCGCGGTCTACACCGGCTCGGAGGCGTCGCTCAAGACGTCCGGATGGCATGAGCTCGATGAGGCGGAACAGCAGGCGCGACAGAAGCAGGGAGTGGAAGCCTGGGAGCGCTGGGTGGAGGCCAACAGGGGTGCCATCGTTGAAGCGGGTGCCCCGTTGGGCAAGACCTTGCGCGTATCCAGGCAAGGTGTCGAGAGCATCAGGAACGCATTGTCCGCGTTCACCATCGTCCGTGCCGACTCCCACGAAGCGGCCGCAAGGATGTTTGAAGGCCACCCGCATTTCACGATTTTTCCGGGCGATTCGGTCGAAGTCATGGAATGCCTGCCCCTGCCAGGGAAAAAGTGAGTCGACTACACCAACGGCACGCTCCGGGTCGCCGGTCCGAAGCGGGTTTTCGACTTCTCCAGATCGGCGAGGTCGAGGGCACCGCGGTAGTCAAGAGCTCCAACGGCGACATCTCCGTCGACCGGCCGGCGCCGGTGTCGAGGCGAAGACGTCCAACGGCAGCATCCGAATTTCGCGTCCCAATAACCGTGGTCATGGATCAGCTTGCATGGCTTGAGCCGTAAGCCAGTGCTGCTCGATCGCCGCCGAGGCTGATGAGGTGATGGCCGGCGTCCAGCGCGTCGCCCACCGCCTGCTTGATCAGATCGCAGGGATCGGAGATGCCATCGAACGGGATGTCCCCCGAGCGACAAGCCGGCCCGTCGCGCGGAAATCGATGCCTGTTTCGTTCCACAGGCGGCACGCCTCGGATTGCAATTCGCGGCGGATATACGCAGGCTTCCCTCCTTCATGAAGGA
>DHXA01000236.1:0-1890 GCA_002413455.1 Rhodanobacter sp. UBA5168
GATCCCTTTCTCGAATTTGCTCTGTCATGTAGTCGATGAACACCCTGATCCGGGTCGGAAGCTGGTGCCGACTCAGGTAACACACGTAATGCCCGCGATCATCGGGCTGGTGGTTCCCCAGGCACATCCTCAGTCTGCCTTCACGCAGATGGGCCGCCACCAGAAAACCGGGGAGCTGCGCAATGCCTTGTCCATCGAGGATCGCCTGCAACACGAGATCCGGATCGTTGAAGGTGCAGGTTGACTCTGGCGTCAGCTTGCAAGCGTGCCCATCCACCTTGAATTCCCATTCCGAGATCCGTCCGGATGCCAGGCGCTGACGGATGCATTGATGTCTACCAATGTCTTCAATGCGGGACGGCAGTCCATGTGCACGCGCGTACTCGGGCGAGGCGCAAACCAGCAGTTGCATCGGGATCACCTGCCTTGCCACCAGCTGGCTGTCTTCCATGCGCCCATCGTGGAACGCCACATCGATTCGGTCGGAGGTGAAGTCGACATGGCGCTCATCCAGAATCAGCTCGATGGTGACGTCCGGATAACGGGCGCGAAATCCGCCAAGCAACGGCATCACCACACTGCGCCCAAATGCCGGTGTGGCAACGATGCGAAGTTGGCCGCGCGGTGGACCTTCGCGCAAGTCACGCATGTCCTCCAGCGCCGGCAGGATCCGTTCGACACCCGGATGGCATTTTTCGTAGAAGCGTTCTCCCTCCCGAGTCAACGACGTGCTTCTGGTGGTCCTCAGGAAGAGGCGTGTGCCGAGCTGGATCTCCAGCTTGCGCACGTTACGGCTCACTGCGGATCTTCCAATGCCGAGGCGATCGCCTGCCTTGGCGAAGCTGCCCTCGGCGGCAACGGCTACGAACGCGACAACACCCGCATAGCTGGTCGAGAAGCTCGATGCCAGCGGGTCCAGGCTCATGGGTGATGGATTGATATACCTTGCGGACATGATTGCCTCCAAGGGCCATGACGATTTACACATCACAGTTCTCAATGGACGGAGGTACTCGTCAGTGACCGGGACTTTCCACGCTGAGTGGCAGAACCCATCCTATTCACGACCTCAAGGCCCAGACGGACATAATTCCGCGAATTTGCGCCATCCATCATTCATGGAAGCTTTCCGCGCCTTGCAGCTGCTCTGGGGCAGCATGGGCTCAGAACAGGAGGCACTGATGCCTTCGGCGCGAACTCGTCAGCTCGGCGACATCCCGCGTCGACGTGCAGATTGAAGCCATCGACGTAGAGCTATCGTCGGAAGCCGGATACGGCCCCGCCTGCGCCAGGTCTTCCGCTTCGCCGAGGCGGCCTGCCGGAATCATGTCGGTCATGCCCTTGAGGAAGCCGGAGCGGTCGGCTTCCGGGCCACCTATCGATGCCGCTGCACGCCTTGCGTGCGTTCGGCCGGCTCACGCCGGCGAGGGTCGGGCTCTTTTCGGATTTCATTGCGCGCGCCACGCAACCGGTGGCACCCGGCTGACGCCAGCTGTCCCGAAAAACCTTCGGCGACCCGTCATCCCGACTGTCGCCGGGATGACGAGTCGCCAGGAACGGAGGCACGATGACTGCTGCAGGCGTACGGCACTAACGGTCATCTGCCGGTGCGGCCAGACTCAGCTGCGGAAGAACGCCAGCAGGTCCCGATTGATGACATCGGCATTGACGGTCAGCATGCCGTGCGGATAACCCTTGTAGATCTTGAGCGTGGCATGTTTCAGCAGCTTGGCCGAAAGCGGTGCCGAATCGGCGATCGGCACGATCTGGTCGTCGTCGCCGTGCATCACCAGCGTCGGCACGTCGATGGCCTTGAGATCGCCCGTGAAGTCGGTCTCCGAGAACGCCTTGATGCCGTCGTAATGCGCGTTGGCGCCGCCCATCATGCCC
>DHXA01000236.1:2112-4827 GCA_002413455.1 Rhodanobacter sp. UBA5168
TCATGCCCTGGCGCCACCAGTTGTCGACAACACTCGGCACGACCTTGGCATCGGGGCGGTTGAAGCCGTAGAACGGCCCCGACGACAGGTCGCGATAAAACTGGGCGCGGTTGGCGCCCAGTGCGTCGCGCAGACCATCGAACACCTCGATCGACAGCCCGCCGGGATTGCCCGGCGTCTTCACCATCAACGGCGGCACGGCACTCATCAGCACCAGTTTGGCGACACGGCCCGCACCGTGACGTGCGACATAACGCGTCGCTTCGCCGCCGCCGGTGGAGTGGCCAACGTGGATGGCGTCGCGTAGATCCAGATGCGCGGCCAACGCCGCGACATCGGCGGCATAGTGGTCCATGTCGTGGCCGCCGCTGACCTGGGAAGACCGGCCATGACCACGGCGATCGTGGGCGATGACGCGGTATCCATGATGAAGGAAGAACAGCATCTGCGCGTCCCAGTCGTCGCCGGAAAGCGGCCAGCCGTGGTGGAACGCGACGGGCTGACCCGAGCCCCAGTCCTTGTAGAAAATTTCGGTGCCGTCTTTCGTGGTGATCGAATTCATGTCTTGGTTTCTCTGCTTGGGGGAGGAAAGGAAGCGCCCGGCAGCTGCCTGAGCTGCGGGCGATGACAGTGGCAGGGCGGCGGCTGCCGCGATGGCCAGGCCCATGGCGAGCAGTTGTCGGCGGCGTGGATCGGTGGGGGCTAGATCGCTTGAGTGATGCATCGTCATGCTCGTCTTCATATGGATACGGTGAAGGACGTGTTATCCACCCGTCATCGTCGCCATCGTGTCGGTGGCTGTGGGCTACGTCTGGCTGAAGACGTGGCCGTGAATGGCGTCGAATACAGCGTAGGTCTGCGTGCGGACCGGCGGTAGATCTCCGCAGGTGCCCGCCGTGTTGTCCCATGGACACCAATTCACCATGACAGGCGACCTCGCGGTTCCGTTGGCAGCAAAGATGGGACGCGAGCATAATCGTGTGGGGGAATGTTGATTCCTGAGGGCGGCCATGACTCGTCACGTCGGCTTTCTGGTCTATCCAGGCTTTGTGCTGCTGGATCTGAGCGGCCCGCTTGAAGCCTTCGCCAATGCCAATCCAATGGCAAGCCCCGCTTACCAGCTCACCGTCGCCTCGCTGGAGGGCGGCATGGTGCGCAGTGCCTGCGACCTGCGGGTCGCCACCGTACCGTTGCCATCTCTGACGCTGGATACCTTCATCATCGTCGGCTCACCCGAGCCGCCCATGGGCGCATGGGTCGCCCCGCTGACAGTGGCGATCCGCGAAATGGCCGCTCGCTCGCGCAGGACAGCTTGCGTGTGCACCGGCGCCTTCCTGCTGGCGGCCAGCGGCCTGCTCGACGGCCGCGCTGCAACGACCCACTGGAGTTTCGCGCCGCGACTTCAGGAGCGGTATCCGGCGTTGCGCGTGGATGGCAACCGCATGTGGACCGAGGAAGGTGGCATCTGGACTTCTGCAGGCATGTCGGCCGGCATCGACATGATGTCTTGCCATGATCGAGCAGGACCTGGGCAAGGGTGCAGCGCTGGAGGTTGCGCGCATGCTGGTGGTCTACTACCGCCGGTCGAGCGGACAGTACCAATTCTCCTCACTGCTGAATCTGGATCCGGGCCCGGATCGCATCCGCAGGACGCTGCACTTCGCCCGGGAGCATTTGCGTGACGATCTTTCGGTCGAGCGTCTGGCCGAGGTCGCCAACCTGAGCGTGCGCCAGTTCGGGCGGGTATTCGCTTCGTCCACCGGGATGACGCCGGCGCGGGCCATCGAACGTCTGCGTGTAGAGGTGGCACGGCCACTGGTCGATGATGGGCGGAAGACTTTCGACAAAATCGCCCACCTGACCGGTTTCGGCGATGCCGACCGCATGTGCCAGAGCTTCCTGCGCATCGTCGGGCATACGCCACAGGAACTGCGGCGCAGCGCACGCCAGGACACGCCTTCCCGCCAAATGCTTTGAGGTCGCGCGGACCAAATCGGTCACTGCGCCTGTCAAGGCGCGGGCGATTTCGTGATGCGGTCTGGCGCCACCGGAGACCGCTTCGCCGCATCGATCCATGCGAAATGAAGGAAGTCCATCCCGTAATACCTGTCGAGCAGGGAACGGGTGGTGGCTGCAGGTCGGTCATGACTGGCCTTGAAGTACATGGAACCAGCGATGCGAGGCGGCCTCACGAAGTGGGTTTCACGCGCGCCGGGACCGGCTTTGGCCTCTCGAGGCCGAAGCGCGTGTATAGCCACAGGAACGCGAAGAACCCGAAGTACCCCATCATCATCAAGCGGCCGAAGACGTTCTCCCAGGTCGTGACGTCCGCGCCAGGAAACCAGGCGGGAATCACTTCCGCCGTGACGCCGGCACCCACCAGCCCCAGGCCCAGGAACGAGCAGACCAGGATGCCCAGCGCGACGCGGAAGCCGACACCGCGATAGCGCACCGAGCGGACCTCGCCCCGGTCGATCCACGGCAGCAGGGCCAGCGACAGGATCGCGCCGAACATGGCCAGCACGCCCCAGCTCGCGGTGCCCAGGAAGGACGGGAACATGCGCAAGATGGCGTAAAACGGCGTGAAGTACCACACCGGCTTGATATGCAAAGGCGTGACGAGGTTGTTCGCCGGCACGAAGTTGTCGTGCTCCAGGAACCAGCCGCCAAAAGTCGGCGCGAAGAACACGATGAACGCTGCAACCGTCAGGAAGA
>DHXA01000236.1:5003-18330 GCA_002413455.1 Rhodanobacter sp. UBA5168
TTCGCCGGCACGAAGTTGTCGTGCTCCAGGAACCAGCCGCCAAAAGTCGGCGCGAAGAACACGATGAACGCTGCAACCGTCAGGAAGAGTGCCGCAGCGAAAATATCGTGAACGGTGTAATACGGGTGAAACGGGATGCCGTCGGCGGGCTTCAGCGCGTCCCAGCGGTTGCCCTTGGGGCCCTTCTTGATCTCCACGCCGTCCGGGTTGTTCGAACCCACTTCGTGCAACGCGAGGATGTGCAGCACCACCAGCAGCAACAGCACCAGCGGCATCGCGATCACGTGCAACGCGAAGAAGCGGTTCAGTGTGGCGCTGGCGGGCAGATAGTCGCCCATGATCCATTCGACCAGGGCATGGCCGATCACCGGAATCGTGCCGAACAGCGAAATGATCACCTTGGCGCCCCAGAACGACATCTGGCCCCATGGCAGCACATAGCCCATGAAGGCCTCGACCATCAGCACCACGAAAATCAGCACGCCGAGGATCCACACCAGCTCGCGTGGACGCTTGAACGAGCCATACATGATGCCGCGGAACATGTGCAGGAACACCGTTATGAAAAACAGCGACGCACCGGTCGAATGCATGTAGCGGATCAGCCAGCCCCATTCCACGTCGCGCATGATGTATTCGACCGAATTGAACGCGCCCGCCGCGGTCGGGCTGTAGTTCATGGCGAGGAAGATGCCGGTGACGATCTGGTTGGCCAGCACCAGGAGGTTGCACGTGCCGAAGTAGTACCAGAGGTTGAAGTTCTTCGGCGCGTAGTACTCGGTCAGGTGCTTCCGGGCCATGCCTTTCAGCCCAGGCGCACGCTCGTCTAACCAGTTGTAAAAACGTGTGGGCATAGTCATGCGATGTATCCTGCTCAGGCAAACGAGCCCCGATCGTCAGGGAGCCTGCCCGCACGCCCGGATTGGCGTGCGGAAGGTGGTGGAACACTTACGCGGCCGCTCGGTGCTTGGCGAAAACGCCCGAGGACGGCGCTGCGGCAAGGACCTCATGGCCTTGTCTGCGCGGCCGCTCGACAACCTTGCTGCCGATGAGTCCGGTACCACCGATGACAACGATTTTCATGAGACATCGCCGCTGGGCGCATGCGCCGATGGCGCGCGGTGATTGCATGGTATGCGTGGGTATCGGCTACCGGTAGGATCGCCAATGGGCTCACGGTGTTGCGAGCGAAGCAACAATCACGACCGTGGAATATGCCGTGGTACCAGTGCTCGGCCGGGCGTAGTACAGCGGAGTGGGCGCAGGCCGGAGTTCCGCGACGCCACCCGGAAGTTGCCTCAAGAAAAGTCCGCGCAAGATGGCAGCGTGGACGCTTCAGTAGGCCAGTTGGGAGCCGGAAGGACGGCGCGACATGTCCGCCTCGCCGACTCCCTCCCACAGGTCCCACACACCGTCTTCATCGCCTTCGGCCAGCAGATCACAAGGGGATTTTCCGCCGCAGGCACGGCTGTGGGCGCATAGCCAATGAGCGGCACGTCTCCTGCTCCCGGTATCTTCAAGCAGAGCCCGAGCAAGCGACGGCCAGCGACTTTCGACCGCGTCGAAAGCAGTCAATATCAGCGCTTCGCGCCGGGCCGCGATATTCGCGATCTCGTTAGCTATGTTGCCGAACTTGTTTCCAGGTATTCGCATGATGAATTTCCTCGGTGCATGGGAACAGACCGCGAGTCATCGACGCATGCGACCTCAATGGCTCATGCCGTCGCGGATGGAGCGTAGAAACGCAATGACCATCTGTGTGCGACGCAGCGCCACCAGCCGTTCTGCGGACAGGTTTCCCAGCTGCCTGATCGGTGTCCGTTTGGCACCGCTCTGCCAGGACTAGCGACGGCAGCTGGCGGACTCCTGGAGCTCAGTGAGAACGGCTTTTTGGCGTGGGAAACAGCGTAGGTTTTGGTGCCGGGGCACGGTAGATCAGTGCAGGTGCTCACCGTGTTGTTCCGCGCGCACCAATCTGCAATGCCCCGTGGCAGGTTCCCATTGTCGTGGCGGGGTGATGCAGCACTGCGCCTTGTGCCGCTACGCACTTGTCCGTCGAATCCCGAAGCTCGATATTCAGCCGTCACGGGCGAATCCCCGGAATGGCTCCAACTCGGACCTGCCCGCCTGCCGGTTTCGTCCGTGGCGCAATCAACAAAAGGCATGCGCGGGACTGCGCATCGACCTTCCGAAGAACGCATGCGCATCCTTTCCCGGCAACTCTTTTCCCGTCCACGGCCTCCATGCGCTCGGCATTGATGCATTTGAGGAATCGCTGTCGTTCCTGTTCCGGACCTACCCGGCCGCGAAAGAGCCTCCTAGCATCGCCAGAGCAAGCCGGGGATACGGATCCTCCGACACGCCAACCGGACCATGAATCACGAGGTAGACATGAACATCGTCGTCATCGGCGGAAGAGGCCTGGTAGGACGGAATGTCGTCGAGAGACTGTGTTCACAGGGCCACCGGGTGTCGGCTGCGTCCCGGTCGACCGGCGTCGACCTGATCACCGGCCGAGGGTTGGCGGAAAGCCTGGTCGGCGCCGACGTGGTTGTCGATGTCAGCAATTCGCCGACCTTCGACGACATGGCGTCCTTCGAGTTCTTCAAAGCCGCGATCTTCAATCTCCTTTGTGCCGAGAAGTCCGCGGGAGTGAAGCACCACGTATCGCTTTCGGTAGTCGGAACCGGCCGCCTCGAGGCAAGTCCCTACCTTCGTGGAAAGGCGCTGCAGGAACGCCTGATCGAATCGTCCGGCATCCCGTTCACCATCGTGCACGCGACGCAGTTCTTCGAATTCCTCCTCGACATCATCACCTACGCCATCGGGGGCCAGACCATCTACCTGTCGCCAGCCTACATCGAGCCCGTTGCTTCCGATGATGTTGCCGCGACAATCGCACGGGTTGCCATCGAGGCACCTCTCAATGGCTCGATCGAGATTGCCGGCCCGGAGCGGGGGCGAATGTCCGAACTCATCCAGCGATTCGTCAGAGATATGGAAGCGCCGTACGACGTGTGCACCGATGTTCGCGCGCCCTATTTCGGTGCCACGCTCGATGAGTTCGTACTCCTTCCGCGCGAGGACGCCGAGCGCGGCGAACTGGGGTTTCAGGTCTGGCTCGAACAGTCGGAATATGCGCGCGCCGACTGGTGACATCTGGATCTTCTGGGCGCGTCCTGGGGCATCTGCCCCCTCATGGCGCCCGCACAAACGAAGGGCGCCATGCGGCGCCCTTCGTCATGCTATTTCAGCCGGTATCAGCGCTTGCTGATGGTGAACTTGCCCACCGAGACGCCCAGGTTGACACCCTGGCCCGTACCGGCCAGCGCCAGCGAGGTGGTGCCCTTGGTCAGCACCTGCGCGGTGGAGCTCTTGACCACGCCTGCCTCGGCGCCAGCCTGCGCATAGTCGCCGTACACATCATCGATGCTGTGCACGTTGCTGATCTCGCCCTTGCCATGGTCGATGTGGTACTTGCCGGCGGTGAGGCCACCGCCCACCACCACGATCTTCACATTGGAACGCTGGCCGTTGTCGCAGGTGATCGTGCCACTGCCTTCGGCGTGTTTGTAGATGAGCGACCAGCCGGACAGGTTGAACGCAAGATCACATTTCACGCTGGCTTCGGCAGCCTGGGCGTTGCCTGTGGGCAACACGGTCACCGCACCTGCGCAGGCCAGCACCAGGGCAGCCATTCCAAAAGTACGCTTGATCATCAGTCATCTCCTTGTATACGTGCGGATCGGATTCATTACCGCCGCAGGATTGGGCCGCCCCTCGTAAGGTCGACAAGCCGCTGCGTGGTGTTTGAATCGTGTGCATGCTGGCGTGATAGCCGCGTGCAGGAACGTGACTGCCTGTTCAGGCTGCAAGCCTTGATGCTTCGATAACAAACCGCCGCGCAGACTGCAGCCGCACGCGCACCGATCACCTCGCAATGAACCTGGGGTTGTGACATCACAGGCACCGTGCATAGACTCGACCCGGCCTGGAGCCGATCGCCACAAGGGAGAACGATGGTCAAGTATTCGCTGGTGGGTTACGACGGCTCCGATGCCGCGCGCCGCGCGTTTCAGTTCGCCATCGAGCTCGCGCGCTGCGCCCATGGCCGGGTGCGTGTGGTATCGGTGCTGCAGGTCACCGAAGGCGGCGCCGATGCCTGCGCATTGATGATGGCCGACTCCGGCACCCGGCGCGTGCAGGAACTGCTGGAGGAACTCCAGGCGATGGAGCCGGACGCTGCCAGCCTGGTCGATGTGGAACTGATCCATGGCAGCCCCGGCGACGTATTGCTCAGCCAGATCGAGCAGCACGGCGTCGATCACATCGTGATCGGCCACACCGAACGTGGCGCGCTGGCGCGCTGGTTGCTCGGCTCGGTTTCCAGCAACGTGCTGGCACGCGCCCACGTGCCGGTGACGGTCGTGCGCTGAGACGCCCTGGCGCCAGACATTGCTGAACGGCAAGTCGGGCAGCGTTAATCCAATGCGGCGGGCTGGCCGTATGCTGCGTCATCCCTTTGTCATGTGCGCGGACCGCGTCGGCTTCCGCCACATGCTGACGCACAGGAATTCCGCTTGAGCTATTCCGTCATCCTGCCATGGACCCTGGAAAGTCTCGATCTCGACCGCATCGAGGTCGCCCGCGTGCGCCACGACGAGGACCTGTTCTTTTTGTTGTGCAGTTCGTCGTTCGTCGAAAGCGGCTCGGAGCTGTACACGCAGAACCTGATCAACCATTTTGCCGGCGACCAGGACCTGCAGACCTGGCTCAGCCAGCACTGGGAACATGAGGAGCTGCAGCACGGTCGCGCGCTGGCCGCCTATGTGAGGAAAGTCTGGCCCGAGTTCGATTGGGACAAGGGTTTCCAGGCCTTCTGGCGCGAATACGGCGCCGTGTGCACGGCCGAGCAGCTCGAACCCAGCCGCGGGCTGGAGCTGGCCGCCCGCTGCGTGGTGGAAACCGGTACGGCCAGCCTGTATCGCGCGCTCAACGAGATCACCGACGAACCTGTGCTGAAACAGTTGACCAGTCACATCAAGAGCGACGAAGTGCGCCACTACAAGCACTTCTACCAGCACTACAGGCTGTATCGGGAACGCGAGGGCTTCGGTCGCTACAAGGTGCTTCGCGCGATCCTGCGCCGGGTCAACGAGATCAAGAGCGAGGACAGCGACATCGCGCTGCGCCACGTGTTCAACCAGTGCTATCCACAACACCTGGGCAACGAAGCCGAGTTCCGCCGCATCAGCGATCGGGCGCAGGGCCTGTTGCGCCGGCATATCCCGGCCGCGATGACGGTGAAGATGCTGCTCAAGCCACTGGACCTGCCGGCGCGGCTGCAGAGCGCGCTGGAAAAACCGCTGGCGCGCATCACGGAAAAGCTCTTCCTGCACTGAGCGTATCCGCGGCTATGCCGCGGATGCTCCGATTGATTACTCCGCGGAATGCCGTGGATGCTCTCTGGTCACTGTGCCGCAGCAGGCTTGTCCGCGCTGCGCGGCTCGCTCTTGATCTGCCGCTGCTGCAGCTGGGTTGCCTTGAGGCTTTTCACGTCGACCGGGCGGATCTGCGAGATCGTGCAGGGGAAATTGTTCCGGCCGGTGAGCACCTTGTCGAACCCCACCATGACCTGATTGAGATTTGAGGTGAGGCCAATGGTGTTGACGAATGAAATATCCGGGCAACCGCCACCGAGATCCAGCAGCCATGCATCGTTGGGCCGGGTATAGATCGCCACCTGGCTGTCGCCCAACGGCTCCCACGAATACAGGGTGAAGAAACGAAAGTTGCGCACCGGTGCGCCGGCCGCCGCCGCGTACGCGGCCTGACGTTCGCTGATGCGCTGGGCGTACGGTGCGCTGGCGCAGGCGCAGAGCAGGACCAGCAGCGCCGTTGCGAGCAGGACACGGATCGTTGACATGGCATCAAACTCCATCGACGGGAAGTACAAGAACGCTCGGACGGCCCGGCGGTGCACCCGGGCTATTTCTTTTTCGGCTTGCCGACGCCCACCCATTTGGCCGGATCGAAACCACCGACCTCGTAGACCAGGGTCTGCTTCTTCTCGCCATCGGCCAGGGTCACGTCCATGGTGATCTTCTTCGCCTTCTGCAGCATCGCGATGAAAGCCTTGTCGTCACGAATCATCAACGCCGGCTCGCCGGTGGATGGGGCGAACGCCATGATGCGAACCGATTTGCCGTCGACCGTGCTGGCGATGACGCAATTGCCGCGGCACACGAAGCCTGGCTTGCGGCCGTACAGGAACACGCTCTGGCCCCAGCTGGTATGCCGGCGCAAGACCAGTTGCACCCGATCATCGCCGGAGGGCTGGCTGCTCTGGATGGTGGCGGTGGACTGCGTGCCGCCGGCCATCGGCGACAGCTGATACAGCCACAGGCTGGACAGACGATACTTCTCGCTGGCTTCGGTATAACGCTTCTCGATGTCGGGCAGGGTTTTCTGCACCTCCTTCGCGGCGTCGCTGGCCGGGAACCGCTTGACGATGTCCTTGCCCATCGACACGGCCATCTCGTCGTTGTGGATGCGCAGCAGCTGTCGATAGGTGTCGAGGTTGCGCGCCGCGTCGGCGTTCTGGCTCTGCGCCTGCTGCTGCGCCGCGTCGGGCGCGGGCGCCTGGCCCTGTTGCGAGCAGCCCGCAAGCATCAGGGCACTGCCCAGCAAGGCGCCGGCCAGCGGGCGGAGGAAAGACGGATTCATCATTGGCGTTGCACCGCACAGTGGACAGGCGCCTAGCTTGGAACGATCCGCCGCCAGGGCGCAACCGGCTTCGCTCAGTCCTGCCGGCCGAAGCGTTCGCGCAATGCGGCCCGGTAGCGCCGGCTGCAGGGGATCTTTGCGCCATCACGCATCTGCAGGCGAGCGTCACCGGTGTCCAGCGGCTCGATTTCGGCGAGGTAGTCGAGGTTGATGAAATGGCTGCGATGCACGCGCACGAAGCGCGCCGGGTCCAGCCGCCCCTCGATTCCGGCCATCGTGGCGCGCAACGGATAGTCGCGACCGCGTACATGCAGGTTCACATAATTGCCGGAGGCCTGCAGCCATTCGATCTCGCTGGCATTGATCAGAAACTCCCTGCCCAGCTTGCGCACCAGAAAGCGTTCGGGCCGTTCCACGGGTTCCACCGGCGGACCTTCCTCCGGCGCGACCAGCAACCTTGCCTCGCCCTGCCAGCGCATCAGCCACAGCCGCGACAGACAGGTCAGCGCAATGATGATGAAATAGGTGCGGATATCCTTGAGGTATTCGTAGCCGAAATTGGGCCACCATGCGCCGAAGCGGTAATGCCAGCCGGCCAGGTCGTAAACCAGCTTGCGCAGCGCGACCATGCCGCCAACATGCAACAGGCTGAACGGCACACTGGCCAGCAGGTGCCACGGCAGGCTGCGGCGCCAGGTGTCGAAGCGAAACGGCCAACGGCGCTCGACCGCCAGCACCGCCGGGATCAGGGCCAGGATCAGGATCGAACTGGTCCACTCCCACACCCATGGCTCCCATGCCGCCGTCCGGGCATGGTCGATCTGCGCGACCATGCTGTTGAACACGGTATTGAAAATGGTCAGCAAGACCCAGAAGCCGACTTCGGCCGGATGTCGCCAGCGCTGAAAGTCGCGGTATTCGAAATCCGTCGGTTCGGTCATGCCGGCAATTCTACGTGGCGGCCGGAACGCCCACACGCTTCGTCCCGTGGGGCCGCGGCTCGTCCCTGTTCAACCACGAACCATCACTGGCGGATCGACAACCGATGCCAGCGGGGCATCATGGGTGGGCCGCCGCGGTCTGTCGTGGTGATGCCTCACGAGCCGATCTGGAGCAGCCGGATGAAAAGACGCGACCTGTTGAAAGCCATGGCAGCGCTACCGCTGTTGCCGCTGCTGATGCGCAGCGGCGTGGCCTCGGCACGGGACGCCGCCACCGTCATGGCGGCGAAATTACGTTCGCGGGTACGGCCAGGCGAGCCCGGCTGGCCGCTGGCGAACCAATGGGAGCAGCTCAAGCGCGACGTCGGCGGCCGCCTGCTGAAGCTCGAATCGCCCTTTGCTCGCTGCACCACATCGCCCTCCGACGGCGGTTGCGCAGAGATGCTGAAACATCTGGACAACCCTTTCGCAGTGGGCGACAACCCCGCATTGACCCAGACCAGCGGCTGGGCCGATGCATGGACGTCGCAGCCCAGCGCCTACGCGGTGGCGGCAGAGAACACCGCCGACGTGGTGGCCGCGGTCGACTTCGCGCGGCGGCACCGCCTGCGGCTGGTGGTGAAGGGTGGCGGCCACAGTTATCAGGGCACCTCGGATGCGCCGGACTCGCTATTGATATGGCCGCGACACATGAACAAGGTGACCCTGCACGATGCCTTTGTCGCGCAAGGCTGCGCGGGCCGGGAGGCACCACAGCCTGCGGTGACGATCGAGGCCGGCGCGATGTGGAGCGACGCCTACGACGCGGTCACCACGAAAGGCGGTCGCTACGTGCAGGGCGGCGGCTGCACCACGGTGGGCGTCGCCGGCCTGGTGCAGAGCGGCGGCTTCGGCAACTTCTCGAAGAACTGGGGCACGGCGGCAGCCAACCTGCTGCAGGCGGAAATCGTCACCGCCGACGGCGAGGTGCGCATCGCCAACGCCCGCACCCATCCCGATCTGTTCTGGGGCATCAAGGGCGGCGGCGGTGGCAGCTTGGGAACGATCACGCGCCTCACCTTGCGCACGTTCGAGTTGCCGGCGGTATTCGGCGCGGTATTCGGCAGCATCAAGGCATCGTCCGACGACGCGTTTCGCGCGTTGATCGCCAAGGCGATGGATTTTTATCGCGGCGCGCTGTTCAACCCGCACTGGGGTGAACAGATGTCGTTCCGTGGCAACAATACGTTGAACATATCGATGGTGTTCCAGGGCCTGACCCAGCCGCAGGCGGAGCAGGTCTGGGCGCCGTTTCTCGACTGGGTCCGCGCCCGCGGCGAGTACCGGTTCGCCAAACCGATGCAGACGCTGGCCATGCCGGCCCGGCATTTCTGGGACGCGGAGTTTTTCCGCGCCCATGCGCCCCAGCTCGTCGTAGCGGACGACCGACCCGGCGCACCGGCCTACCATACCCTCTGGGCCGGCGACCAGGAGCAGGTCGGCTGGTTCATCCACAGCTATCAGTCGGCATGGCTGCCGGCGGCGTTGCTGCAACCGGGTCAGCACTCACGACTGGTGGATGCGCTGTTCGCCGCTTCCCGGCACTGGGGTTTTGCGCTGCACTTCAACAAGGGACTGGCCGGCGGTTCCGCCGATGCGATTGACCGCGCACGCGATACCGCCACCCACCCGCAAGTACTGGACGCCTTTGCGTTGGCTATCTGCGCCAGCAGCGGCGACCCCGCCTTTCCCGACATGCCGAACGCCCGCCCCGAACTGGCCAAGGCGCGACGCGAGGCGGCGACCATCGACAAGGCGATGGATGCGCTGCGTGCCGTGGCGCCCGGTGCCGGTTCATATGTCTCGGAGAGCGACTATTTCCTGCGTGACTGGCAGCAGGGATTCTGGGGCTCCCACTACGCGAAGCTTGCGGCGGTAAAGCGCAAGTACGATCCGGAGGGCCTGTTCTTTGTACACCACGGCGTGGGCAGCGAAGTATGGAGCAAAGATGGCTTTACCCGCCTCGCATGAATCGACAGGCGCCTGACCCATCGAGTCAAAGTGCGGCTGGCCGGCTAAACTAGCCGTTTTCCAGCCGCACCGATTCATGTCCGAACGCGACGATTCCCTGCTCCGCCACCCGGCCTTCGTCGCGTTCTGGTTCGCCCGGATCGCGTCCGGCTTCGGCTTCCAGATGCTGTCGGTGGCGGTGGGCTGGCAGATCTACGCGATCACCGGCCGCGCGTTCGACCTGGGCCTGATCGGCCTGGTGCAGTTCGTGCCGTCGGTACTTCTGGCGCTGCCGGCCGGGCATGTCGCCGACCAGTTCGAGCGGCGCCGCATCGTGCTGCTCGGCCAGGTGGTGGAGTGGATCGCGATCGCGCTGCTGGCCGGCATGAGCCTGGCGCACGGCATCCACGAGGTCGGCATCCTGCTGCTTGTGTTCATGGTCGGCATCGCCAAGGCGTTCGAATTCCCGGCGTTGCAATCGATGTTGCCGGCGCTGGTGCCCGTGGAAGTCCTGCCGCGCGCGATGGCAGTGAACGCCTCGGCCGGCCAGGCGGCAATGATCATGGGGCCGGCGCTCGGCGGTTTCCTGTACGTAGCCGGGCCGGGCGTGGTGTACGCGGTATGCGCCGCGCTGTACCTGGTTTCGATCGTGTTGATGGTACGTCTGCGCTATGAACACGCGCCACCGAAACGCGAGCCGGCCACGCTGAAGACACTGTTCGCGGGCGTGCATTTCATCCGCGCGCGCAAGGACGTACTCGGCGTGATCTCGCTGGACCTGTTTGCGGTGTTGCTCGGCGGCGCCACCGCACTGCTGCCGATCTTCGCCAAGGACATCCTGCATACCGGTCCATGGGGTCTGGGCCTGCTGCGCGCGGCGCCGGCGGTGGGTGCGCTGCTGATGTCGGTATGGCTGGCGCGGCACAACCTGCAGCGGCGGGTCGGCGCCATCATGTTCGCGTCGGTGGCCGGCTTCGGCATGGCCACCCTGGTGTTTGCGCTGTCGACCACGTTATGGCTGTCACTGGTCGCCCTGTTTGCACTGGGCGCGTTCGACATGGTCAGCATGGTGATCCGCGGCGCGTTGGTGCAGCTGGATACGCCGGACGACATGCGCGGCCGAGTCAGCGCGGTGAACGCGATCTTCATCAACACCTCCAACCAGCTGGGCGAGTTCGAGTCGGGCATGCTCGCCGCATGGATAGGTGCGATAAACGCCACCGTGCTGGGCGGCGTCGGCACCTTGCTGGTGGTCGGGCTGTGGATGGCAATGTTCCCAACCCTGCGCCGGCGCCAGCGGCTGCACGTCGAGGCGACCGCATCGGAAGGGCCGGTTGCGGATATTCTCTAGCACGGTGGGCACGCGCCAATCGGACGACCCGTCCACCCGGAGCCGCGCCATGATCACCACGTCGCCGAGCGAATTCCTGCAGGCCTACGCGGCGCTGGCACCCCTGCCGCACGCCGCGGCCACCGCGCGGGCGGCGTACCTGATCGCGCCAGCCGATTTTACGCTGGCGGCGGAATCGGCGCGCGACAACTGCTACATGGACATGAGCCTCACGGTCGATCCGCTCAAGGCGCTGGCCCAGCACGCCGCCCTGGCGCAGGCGCTGCGTGCGGACTGTCCGGTGATCACTTTCCCCGGCGACCCCACCACGCCCGACGCGGTGTTTCCGAACAACGTCTTCGCCACTGCACCCGGCCGGCTCATCGTGGGCCGCATGCGCCACGCAGTTCGTGAGCGCGAGGCCGCGCGCACCGACATCCGCGAGTTCTTCGGCAACGTGCTGGGTTACGACGAGATCGACCTGTCCCGTTGCGACGACCTGGTCGCCGAGCTGACCGGCTCGCTGATCATCGACCGCGCCCGCGGTGTCGGCTACTGCGGCCTCAGCGAACGGTGCGATCTGGCCGGCGCACACGCCATGCACATGGCCTTCGACCTGCGCCTGATGTTCTGTTTCGAGCTGGCCGAATCCGAATACCACACCAACGTGGTGCTGACCCTGCTGGCCAGCCGCGCCGCGATCATCGCCGCCGACGGTTTTCGCGACCCGGCCGTGCCGAAGGCGATCGCCACGGCGTGCGGCGATCGCGCGATCTGGCTGAGCCCCGCCCAGAAACGGGCGTTCGCCGGCAATGCGATCACCCTGTCCGACTCGCGCGTATGGATGAGCGCGCGAGCGGCCGCGTCGCTGACTGACGACCAGATCGAGGCGCTGGGCGATTTCGGTTTTGCGATTGGCGCGGTGGATCTGAGCGAGATCGAAAAAGCCGGCGGCAGCCTGCGCTGCTGTGTGGGCGAGATTTACTGAACTCCTTTTTTCGCAGGAGCCCGCTAGCGCGGCGATGCTCGTCCGGGTTTCGACCAAAAGCATCGTCGCGGCCCGCGCTGGACTGGATGCCAGCCGCCCTCTCCTGCAGGCATTCCTGGCGCGCATCCATGCCAGGCCAGCGTATCGGCGGGCACTGCCGCGGCGGCGAGTATCAACCCGGCTGAACGGATCGCGCAGTGCACCGCACTGTTTACGCGTCACTCACGACATGACTGGCAGCCTGTGACACCAGATGAAAGGAGAGCCACCATGCGTAATCGTGATATCGAACGCCAGATCCGCGACACGGCCGACCGTGCCGGTGAACGCGTGCGCCATTATGCCGACGACGCCGCCGGCAACGCGCAGAACCTGCTTGAGCGCGGCCGCCGCACCATCCATGAACGCTTTGGCAAACGCGGCGGTTACAGCCGCCAGCTGTCGCATGCAGCCGAGGATTTTGCCGACGAGGCGAACTACCACTATCGTCGGCTGCGTCGCCAGGTGAGCCGCAACCCCGGTGCCACCGCCGCCATCGTGCTGGGCACCGTCGGCGCATTCCTGCTGTTGCGCCGCGCGTTCCGCAGCAACGACGAGAATTGATCGCCACGCGGTTCGCAGCAAACCAGAAGCCCGCCGAAAGGCGGGCTTCTGGTTTGGACGGCTGGTCGTTCAGACGGTGAGCGGGTTCGGCTTGTCCTGGTCGAGCTTGTATTCCTTGATCGCGCGACTGACGTCCTTGGCGTTGAGCTTGCCGTCCTTCGCCAGTGCGGCCAGTGCCGCATGCGCGATCCAGTAACGATCCACCTCGAAGAATTCGCGCAGGTTCGCGCGGGTATCCGAACGGCCAAAACCGTCGGTCCCGAGCACGGTGTAGCGCATGCCGTCGGGCATGAAGGCACGGATCTGATCGGCGTATTCGCGCACGTAATCGGTGGCGGCGATGGCCGGGCCTGAGCGACCCTCAAGCAGACCGGTGACAAACGGCACGCGCTGCTCGGCCTCCGGATGCAGGCGGTTCCAGCGCTCGGCGTCGAAGCCATCGCGACGCAGCTCGATGAAGCTGGGGCACGACCAGATATCGGATTTCACGCCGAAGTCCTTCTCCAGCAATTCGGCTGCCGCAATCACCTCGCGCAGGATCGTGCCCGAGCCGAGCAGCTGCACGCGCGGCTCGCCCTTCTTCGGCTTGCCGCCATCCTTGAACAGGTACATGCCCTTGATGATGCCTTCCTCGCTGCCCGCAGGCATGTCCGGGTGGCTGTAGTTCTCGTTCATCACGGTGATGTAGTAGTAGATGTCCTCCTGCTCCTGCATCATCCGGCGCACGCCGTCCTGCAGGATCACCGCCAC
>DHXA01000236.1:18636-19382 GCA_002413455.1 Rhodanobacter sp. UBA5168
CGCGAGCGCATGTCGCCGGCGGCCCAGCACAGGTCGCCGATGCGCTGGAAGCCGAACATCGAATAGTAGATGAAGAACGGCAGCATCGCCTGGTTGCTGATCGAGTAGCTGGTCGCCGCCGCCATCCATGAGGCCATGCCGCCGGCCTCGCTGATGCCTTGCTGCAGCACCTGGCCCTTCTGGTCCTCGCGGTAGTACAGCAGCTGGTCGGAATCCTGCGGCTTGTACTTCTGCCCGAACGGCGCGTAGATGCCGATCTGGCGGAACATGCCTTCCATGCCGAACGTGCGCGCCTCGTCGGCCACGATCGGCACCACGCGTTCACCCAGCTGCTTGTCGCGCAGCAGCAGGTTGATGCCGCGCACCAGCGCCATCGTGGTGGATATCTCGCGCTCCCCGGTACCCTTGGTGATCTGCTCGAACGCGGCCAGCTCCGGCGCCTTCAGCTTCGCCTCGGCCTGGCGCCGGCGCTGCGGCAGGAAACCGCCCAGCGCCTTGCGCCGCTCCAGCATGTACTGAACCTCCGGCGACTCCTTTCCCGGGTGGTAATACGGCACGTCCTTCAGCTTGTCGTCGGCGATCGGAATCTGGAAACGGTCGCGGAAATGCCGCACCGATTCCTCATCCAGCTTCTTCTGCTGATGGGTCGGGTTCTGCGACTCGCCGGCCGCACCCATGCCATAACCCTTGACCGTCTTGGCCAGGATCACCGTGGGCATGCCCTTGGTGTTGGACGCCGCGTGGTA
>DHXA01000236.1:19657-22631 GCA_002413455.1 Rhodanobacter sp. UBA5168
TCGAGGGTTTCCATCATCAGCTTGCGCAGCACGCCCTCGCTGTCGCGTGCCAGCAGCGGGTCCCAGTAGCTGCCCCAGACCAGCTTGATCGCGTTCCAGCCGGAACCGCGGAAGCTGCCTTCCAGTTCCTGGATGATCTTGCCGTTGCCACGCACCGGGCCGTCGAGACGCTGCAGGTTGCAGTTGATCACGAAGATCAGGTTGTCCAGCCCTTCGCGGCCGGCCAGCGAGATCGCGCCGAGCGACTCCGGCTCGTCCGTCTCGCCATCGCCGAGGAAGCACCAGACCTTGCGGTCGCTCTTGGGGACCAGCCCGCGATGCTCGAGGTACTTGAAGAACTGCGCCTGGTAGATCGCCTGGATCGGACCCAGGCCCATCGACACCGTCGGCACCTGCCAGTAGTCCGGCATCAGCCACGGATGCGGATACGAGGACAGCGCGCGGCCCTTGCCGACCACTTCCATGCGGAACAGGTCGAGCTGATCCTCGGCCAGCCGGCCTTCGAGGAACGAGCGCGCGTAGACGCCCGGGCTGGAGTGGCCCTGATGAAACACCAGATCACCCGGATGATCGGCACTGGGAGCGCGCCAGAAATGGTTGAAGCCCACGTCGTACAAGGTGGCGCTGGAGGCGAAGCTGGCGATGTGGCCGCCAAGCTCGCCCGGCTTGCGGTTCGCACGCACCACCATCGCCATCGCGTTCCAGCGGATCAGCGAGCGGATGCGCCACTCCATCGCGGCGTCGCCGGACATCTTCGCCTCGTTCGCCGGCGCGATGGTGTTGACGTATTCGGTGGTCGGATCGAACGGCAGGTAGCCGCCGGCGCGGCGCGTGCTGTCGACCATCCGTTCCAGCAGGAAATGCGCGCGTTCGGTGCCGTCGTGATGGATCACCGCGTCGAGCGAGTCCATCCACTCCCGGGTTTCGGTGGGGTCGAGGTCCTGGTTGAGGATGTCGTCGAGCTGATCCATGAAGATTCTCCGCGGCGCCGTTGCAGCACCAAGCTTGAGGGGGAACTCCGCCGTGGGGATTGCGGCGGAAGCTAATGTCCAAGTCTAGCCGCTGGGCCCGAGCGTCGCCAATTCAGGCTCCATGCGGCAGCGCATGGCAGTGGGATCTACCGGCGCCGGAAAGGCCGCTCCGGATGGAGCGGTCTGGTTCGCTCAGCCTTGTTGGCGGTTGGCCGCGCGAATCTGCGCCTCGACACAGGCGACCGCACTCATGTTGACCACGCGGCGCACGGTCGACTGTGGCATCAGGATGTGGGCCGGCTTGGCCACGCCCATCAGGATCGGCCCGATCACCACGCCATCGCACAGCATGCGCGTCATGTTGTAGGCGATATTGGCCGCGTCGAGGTTCGGGAACACGAACACGTTCGCCTTGTCCTGCAGCCGCGAATTCGGGAACAGCTTCTCGCGCAGCGCCGGCGTCAGCGCCACGTCGGCCTGCATCTCGCCCTCCACTTCCAGCCGCGGCGCACGGGTGCGGATCAGCTCCAGCGCCCTGCGCATCTTCTTCGCGCCGCAGGTGTCGCGACTGCCGAAGTTGCCGCCGGACAGCAGCGCGATCTTCGGCACGATGCCGAACAGTTTCAGCCGGATCGACGCCTGCAAGGTGGCCTCCGCAATCTGCTCCGGACACGGATCGTCCTGCACATGCGTATCTAGATAGAAGAACGTGCCCTTCTCGGTGGATACCGCCGCCATCGCCGACGGCTCGACCACGCCTTCGTCCAGGCCGATGATGTCGCGGATATGGCGCAGCTTGCCCTGGTACTGGCCGACCAGGCCGCAGATCAGCGCGTCGGCTTCGCCGCGCTCGACCATCAGCGAGGCGATCGCGGTGGGGCGCGAGCGGATCACCGCCTTGGCCATCGACGGCGTCACGCCGCGACGCTGCATCAGCCGGTGATAGTGCTGCCAGTAGTCGTCGAAGCGCGGGTCGGAGTTGATGTTGCAGATCTCGACATCCACGCCCGGCTTGATGCGCAAGCCGGCGCGCTTGATGCGCTTCTCGATCACTTCCGGACGGCCGATCAAAATGGGCCTCGCCAGGCCTTCATCCACCACCACCTGCACCGCGCGCAGCACGGTCTCCTCCTCGCCTTCGGCATACACCAGCCGGCATGGATCGGCCTTGGCGCGCTCGAACACCGGCTTCATCAGCAGGCCGGTGCGGAACACGAAGCTGGTCAGGCGATCGTTATAAGCGGCGAAATCGGCCATCGGCCGCGTGGCTACGCCCGAGTCCATCGCCGCCTGCGCCACCGCCGGCGGCAGCTGCAGCAGCAGGCGCGGATCGAACGGCTGCGGGATCAGGTATTCCGGGCCGAAGCTGGGCGGCTTGCCGCCATAGGCGCGTGCGCTGACGTCGGACGACTCGCGCCGCGCCAGCGCCGCGATTGCCTGCACGCAGGCGATCTTCATCGGCTCGTTGATCACCGTGGCGCCGACGTCGAGGGCGCCGCGGAACAGGTAGGGGAAGCACAGCGCGTTGTTGACCTGGTTCGGGTAATCCGAACGGCCGGTGGCCATGATGCAATCCGGCCGCACCGCCTTGGCCTCCTCCGGGGTGATCTCCGGGTTCGGATTCGCCAGCGCGAAGATGATCGGCCGCGCGGCCATCGTGGCGACCATCTCCGGCTTCAGGATGCCGCCGGCGGACAGGCCGAGGAACACGTCGGCGCCGTCGACGATCTCGGCCAGGGTGCGCGCCTGGGTGTCGCGCGCGTAACGCTGCTTGTCCGGATCGAGATCGTCGCGCTCGGTGTGGATCACGCCATGGCGATCGAACGCCAGGATGTGCTCCGGCTTCACGCCCAGGGCCACCAGCATGTCGAGGCAGGCGATGCCTGCCGCGCCGGCGCCGGTGGTGGCCACGCGGATGTCCTCGATGCGCTTGCCGACGACGACCAGCGCGTTGATCAGCGCCGCGCCGACGATGATCGAGGTGCCGTGCTGATCGTCGTGGA
>DHXA01000049.1:0-2399 GCA_002413455.1 Rhodanobacter sp. UBA5168
CCGGCGCGCACGTCGCCGATCGCGAACACGCCGGGGATGCTGGTTTCCAGCGGCAGCGGTTCGCGCCCGGCCTTGCTCCATTGCGGGCCGTGGCCAGGCTGGCCGGTGCAGATGAAACCATGCGCATCGACCTCGATGTCGCAGCCTTGCAGCCATTGCGCGTTCGGCTCGGCACCGACGAACAGGAACAGGTGCCGCAGCGGCCCACTCCATTGCGAACCGTTGTCGCGATGGCGAAACGTGGCACCGCTCAGTCCGCTGATGGCGTCGCCACGCAAGGCCGTCACCTCCGTGCGCGTGTGCAGCGTGACATTGGGCAAGGCGTCGATCCGCTCGATCAGGTAGCGCGACATCGACGCTTCCAGCCCTTCGCCACGCACCACCAGATGCAGATGCTTCACCCGGGGCGAGAGGAACGCCACCGCCTGGCCCGCCGAATTGCCGGCACCGACCAGGGCGATCTCCTCGCCTTCGCAGAGTTTCGCCTCCACCGGCGAGGCCCAGTAGGACACGCCGGCGCCCTCGAACATGGCGAGATTCTCGATATCGATCCGGCGGTAACGCGCGCCCGAGGCCACCACCACGCTGCGGGCCTGCATGCCCTGACCGTTCTCCAGGCGCAGGGTGAACGGCGCGCCGGGCTGGCGTTGGTCACCGCCGCACTCCAGCGCCCGCACGCTGACCGGGATGGCGATCTCCGCCCCGAACTTCTGCGCCTGGACGAAGGCGCGGGCGGCCAGCGCATGGCCGGAAATGCCGGTGGGAAATCCCAGATAGTTCTCGATCCGCGCCGAGGCACCGGCCTGCCCGCCAAACGAACGGGCATCGAGCACCAGCACCGACAGCCCTTCCGATGCCGCATACACCGCGGTGGCCAAGCCAGCCGGGCCGGCACCGACCACCGCCACGTCAAACACCCGTTGCGGATCCAGCTCCGGCGTGATGCCCACGCAGGCCGCCACCTCGATGTCCGACGGATGCCTGAGCAGAGCCCCATTCGGGCACAGCACGATCGGCAAGTCGTCATCATGCAGGCCGAAGCGCTCGACCAGGGCGTGGCCTTCGCCATCGCCAGCGACATCGAGCACCGAATACGGATAGCCGTTGCGCGAGAGGAACTCCTCCAACCGCGCCAGCGCGGGATCACCCGGGCGCCCGGCGAGGATCGAGCCTGCGCCCTCGCTGATCAGCGCCGTGCGCCGCAGGATGAAGGCACGCATCACGATCTCGCCCAGCTCGGCCGAACCGATGATCAGCGCGCGCAGGTGCGCGCCATCGAACGGCAGCACCTCGCAGCCATTGGCGCCGGCGCGCGCCTCGGCCAGCGTCGAACGCCCGGCGAGCTGGCTGATCTCGCCGGTAATGCCACCGACCGGAAGCATCGCGACGAGCTCGTCCTTCCCTGTCGCCTGGCGCCGGCGGATCAGCACCTCGCCGGAAGTGACGATGAATACGGGTGCCTGCCATTCACCCACCGCGTAGAGCACCTCGTTCGGCCCGAAGCTTTTCGGTGCCGACGAGGCAAAACGCCGCGCGACGTCGATCTGCGCGGCGGTGAGCACCGGGAACAACTGCTCGTATCGGGTCTTGACCAGGCTCATGCGCATGCTCGCGGGAGGTCACGTCGCAGTCTTGCGCAGCGGCCCTGGCCTGGCAAGCCGCGCCGGACTGATCCTGTTTGCCGGACGGCGTCAGGAAAACGAGGCGGCCGGGACAACCGCATCTGCGTCAACTTTGCAGAGCGTCGAACTCAAGCAAAGGGCATTCCGCCACTGCCTTTGTCGGGCGCGGCGAACCTGTTCACCTCGTGCGAAGTACCCGTTGGCGATGGCCCGTCGATTTTCGTCGTGCCCATTCGTCCTTCAAGATGAGGACGGCTCCTCTGCAAAGGAAATCATCATGGCTACCGACACCCTCCGTCTCCACCGTGTGCTGCGCGCTCCGCCCGAGCGGATTTACCGCGCCTTCCTCGACGCCGACGCCATCGCCAAATGGCTGCCGCCGAACGGCTTTGTCTGCAAGGTGCACCAGCTCGACGCACGGGTCGGCGGCAGCTACCGGATGACGTTCACCAACTTCTCCACCGGCAGCGGCCACAGCTTCGGCGGCACGTACCGGGAGCTCGTGCCGGGCGAACGCATCCAGTACAACGATCGCTTTGAGGACCCCAACCTGCCCGGCGAGATGACCACCACCATCACCCTGCGCGCCGTCTCCTGCGGCACCGAATTGCAGATCGTGCAGGAAGGCCTGCCCGAGGTCATCCCGGTCGAGCAGTGCTACCTGGGCTGGCAGGAATCGCTGATGCTGCTCGGCAACTTGGTGGGAGTCGAAATCCCGGACTGACCAGGCTCAGCCGAGCTCGTTGATGCGGATCAGGTTGCCCGCGGGATCGCGGA
>DHXA01000049.1:2664-3115 GCA_002413455.1 Rhodanobacter sp. UBA5168
CCTTGGCCATCATCTCGGCGATGGTGCGGCGCTCGTCGTCGGTGATGCCGGCACCGGCGGCCGGCGGGTGCAGGACGATGGATGTACCGGGCTGGCCGGCGGGGCCGACCGTGATCCAGCGCAGGCCGCCGTAGGCGACATCGTTGCGGACCTCGAAGCCGAGGGTGTCGCGATAGAAGGCCAGAGCGGCGTCCGGGTCGTTCTGCGGAAGGAAACTCGCGTGAATGGTGATGTTCATGACAGTCGTCCTGAGTGTGGGTCGAGCCGTCATGCTAAGCCCGGCTCGGGGGCCGGCGCTTCTCGATTCCTGATCGGCCGGGTCACCTGTTTCGCCACGCACGACGGCATCCCCGCTGTCGCATGCGCCGCCTGGCGTCGATAGACGCTTGGCGGGACACCGAGCAGCTCGGTGAAGCGAGTGCTGAAGGTGCCCAGCGACGAGCAGCCGACC
>DHXA01000046.1:0-5618 GCA_002413455.1 Rhodanobacter sp. UBA5168
GCGATCGCCAGCATCATCGCCAGGGTCAGCAACCAGGGCCGGCGGATCTTCATCAGCAGGCGGGTCAGCGGATCCAGCACACCGGAACGTTCGATGCCCAGGCTCAACGCGAACATTGCCGCCACCGTCACGGTGGCCTCGTTGCTGAAACCGGACAAGGCCTCGACCGGGTTCACGATGCCCAGCACGACCAGCGTCCCCAGCACGATCAGCGCGACCAGATCGATGCGCACCCTTTCGCTGGCGAACATGCCCATCGCCGCCACGATGATCGCCACTGTGGCCCACGCCTGCCAGCTCACGCAGCCACCCCTGCCCCGGCGCGGATCCAGTGTGTACACAGCAGCGTGGGATGGCTATCGACGGACATGATGGCGTGCGCGTTTGTCGTGGTTGAGGTGCATCATGGCGGGAAGTCCTGCCGATTTCACGGCAGCCGACTTCAGCACAGACCACCGCCCACATGCCGTGACGATCGAACGATGACCACCGACACCCCGCGCAGCGAACTCGCCGAACCTGCCGCCGCACCCCGGCCGACGGTCGCGCTGGCGCTGGGTGCCGGCGGCGCGAAGGGGCTGGCGCACATCGGTGTCATCGAGGAACTCGATGCGCAGGGCTTCGAGATCGTGGCGATCGCCGGCAGCTCGATGGGCGCGCTGATTGGCGGCATCTACGCCATGGGCAAGCTCGATGTCTATCGCGACTGGGTCTGCGCACTGGCCAAGTTCGACGTGTTGCGGCTGGTCGACTGGACGTTCTCTGGCGGCGGCCTGATCAAAGGCGAGCGAATCATCGAGACCCTGCGCGCGCTGATTGGCGACACCCAGATCGAGGATTTACCGCTGGCGTTCACCGCGGTGGCCACCGACCTGGACCGCGAACGCGAAGTGTGGCTGACCCGCGGCTGCCTGTTCGATGCCATTCGCGCCTCGATCTCGATACCCACGGTGTTCCGTCCACATACCATCGGCGGCCGACGCCTGATCGACGGCGCCCTGCTCAACCCGGTACCGGTGACGCCGCTGATTCGCGAAACGGCCGATTACCTGCTGGCGGTGAGCGTCGACGGCCCGGCGTTGGCCGCCACACCGCCGCCGCTCAGCAGCGAGCCTGGCGCCGAAGGAAGCTACCGCCGCCGGATTGGTGGATTCATGAACCGGCGGGTGCCTCGCGGCGAGAGTCATCCATCCACGCCGGGCACGTTCGACCTGCTCGCGCAGTCGATGGATCTGATGCAGGCCAACCTTTCGCGGCTGCGCCTGGCTGCCTACGAACCGGATCTGCTGATCCAGTTGCCGCGCAACATGGCCAGCGCGTATGAGTTCTACCGCGCCCGCGAGTTGATCGAACTGGGTCGCGAGCAGACGCGCACGGCACTGGCCAACTGGCCTCGATCGGGCACGCCGCGACGCGACGCGTGAGCGGTGGCTCGCCTCAACGCGGCCCGTGCGTGCGCAGCCAACTGTCGAGATAGGCCTTCAGCGCAACCGCGTTGTTGTGTTCCTCGTCGCGGGCGCCGTAGAGCAGGGTGACCGCGTGCCGCGTCGAACGCTCGGCCAGCGGTCGCCAGTATTCGGTCAGTGCATCCAGCTCGCTGGCATAGCGGTGACGGAAGCCATCCCACCGCGCCGGGTCATGCCCGAACCATTTCCGCAGCGCGGCGGACGGAGCCAGCTCCTTGGCCCACAGGTCGAGCGGTACCGCGTCCTTCTTCAGCCCGCGCGGCCACAACCGGTCGATCAGCACGCGATAGCCATCGGCTTTCGCGGCTGGTTGGTATACACGTTTGGCGGTGATGCTCATGGGTGGGTGGCCTCCCTGGTGTTGCGGCCCGCAAATAGACTTGCGTGCCCTCGCCGCATCGCCGGCGCCAGTGGCGAGGGCGGGATGTCGAGCGGAAGCTCTCAGCATACGGCGCGCAGATCAGCCCGGCTTGATCTGGGTCAGAGTTCCTCGACCCGGGTGACCTTGCCACGGCGCATCAGCCACGCCACGCCGCGCAGATCGGCCAGTCCAACCCATAGCCGGTCCAGCATGCCGTACTTGGACACGCCAGCCGTGCGCGGACGATGGCCGACCGGCACGCTCTGGCTCTGGAAGCCGGCGCGCTTGACCAGCGCGGGCAGGTAACGGTGCATGTGGTCGAAATAGGGCAGCCGCAGAAACACCTCGCGCTCGAACAGCTTCAGGCCACAGCCGGTATCCGGGGTGGCGTCCCGCAGCATGCGCGAGCGCACCGCGTTGGCGACCTTCGAGGAGATGCGTTTGTTGAAACTGTCGCGGCGGGTCGTGCGCCAGCCGGCGAACAGCCGCGTCTGCGCCGACGCGCCATTGCGCGCGGCGAGCAACTTGGGAATGTCGGCCGGATCGTTCTGGCCGTCGCCATCCAGTGTGGCGATCCACGGCGACTTTGCTTCGCGCACGCCGTTCCAGACCGCGGTGCTCTGCCCGCTGCGGGTGACGTGATGCAACACGCGCAGTTCCGGGTGGCTGGATTTCTGCGCAGCCAGCACCGCCCGGCTGTCGTCGCTGGAATCGTCGTCGACGTAGATGACTTCGTAGTCGATCTGGCCACGCAGGGCGGCGGCGATCTCGGCGAGCAGCGGCGGTATGTTGTCGCGCTCGTTGAAGACGGGGACGACGACGGAAAGTTGCGGCATGGGGAAAGCCTTTCAGCGGGGGCAACGGCTGCATTCGACGCAGCAGCTGCGCAGTTTAATGCCAAGCGGCTGCGCTGTTGCTCTCTCTCCCATCGGGAGAGGGCTGGGATGAGGGTGCGGGGCTTGCGTGAATGTGAGTTGTTACGCTTCGCACGTACCCGCAACCGTCGCTGCGCGCCACCTTCATTCGCGCCATCCATGGCGCTCCCCCTCCGGGCGGCTGCGCCGTGCAAATCGGCGATCCTGCCGATTTGTCTTCCACAGGGAGAAAGGAAAAACGAGATCAGCGGATCTTGCCGAGAATCCCGTCCAGTTCGTCGTTGCTGTGATAGTGGATCACCAGCTTGCCACGGCCTCCGCGGCCCTGGGCCAGCTCAACGCGGGTGGCGAAGCGTTCGCTGAGCTGGCGTTCCAGGTCGGCGATGTTGGCATCGCGCGACGGCGTGCTTTTGGCCTTGCCCTTCGGCGCCTGCTGCGCACGGCGGGCGGCTTCTTCCAGCTCGCGCACGCTCCAGCCGTTGCGTGCCGCTTCCAGCGCCAGACTTTCGGCGTCGCGCTCGGGCAGGGTCAGCAGGCAGCGGGCGTGGCCCATTTCCAGCTTGCCTTCGTCGAGCAGTTTCTTGATCGAGGCAGGCAGTTCGGTGAGGCGCAGCAGGTTCGACACCGCGGCGCGCGAGCGGCCGACCGCATCGGCGGCCTGCTGGTGGGTGAGGTCGAAATCGTCGATCAGGCGCTTCAGCGCGTCCGCTTCTTCCAGCGGAGTGAGGTCCTGGCGCTGGATGTTCTCGATCAGCGCCATCGCCGGCACGGCTTCTTCGGACACCTTCTTGATCAGCGCCGGGATCTCGCCCAACTGAGCGCGCTGCGCCGCTCGCCAGCGGCGTTCACCGGCGATCAGCTCGTAGCTGTTCTTGCCGATCTCGCGCACCACCACCGGCTGGATCAGGCCCTGCGCCTTGATCGAGGCTGCCAGCTCGTCCAGCGCCTCGTCGTTCCAGTGCCGGCGCGGCTGGTATTTGCCAGGCTGGATCTGCTGGATCGGCAACATGCGCAGCTCGCCCTCCTGACCGATCACCGATGGCGAACCTTCGCCGTCACCGCCGAGCAAGGCGTCCAGCCCACGTCCCAATCCACGTTTTTTTGCAGCAGCCATGCTTATTCCTGTTGGTTGGCGGCCGGCGCCTTGAGCGTCGGGCCGCTGTCGCCGTGCGCGGGTGCTGCCGCCGGCGGTTCAATGTCCTCCACCGGATCGACCTGATCGGTGCGCGTCAACGCGCGTTCGCGCCGGATGATTTCGCCGGCCAGGCCGATATAGGCGATCGCGCCACGCGAGCTGCGGTCGTACAGGTGGATCGGCTGGCCGTGACTGGGTGCCTCGGCCAGACGCACGTTGCGCGGGATGATCGAGCGCAGCACCTTGTCGCCGAAATGCTGGGTGAGCTGGGCGGAAACCTCGTTGCCGAGGTTGTTGCGCACGTCGTACATGGTGCGCAGCAGGCCTTCAATCTCGAGTTTCGGGTTCAGGCGATGGCGCACCGCCTTGACCGTGTCGAGCAGGCTGGACAGGCCTTCCAGCGCGAAGTACTCGCACTGCACCGGAATCAGCACGCCGTCGGCGGCGGTCAGCGCGTTCAGGGTGAGCAGGTTCAGCGACGGCGGGCAGTCGATCAGGATGGTGTGGTAGTTCGGCGAGACCTTCGCCAGCAGTTCTTTCAGCCGGTGCTCGCGCGCCAGCGCATCCATCAGTTTCAGCTCGGCGGCGGTGAGGTCGCCGTTGCCGGGCAACAGGTCGTAATGCGCGTCAGTAGGCACGATCGCCGCGGCGATCTCCACTTCCTCCAGCAACACTTCGCAACCGCTGGCCTTGATGTCGCGCTTGTTGATGCCCGAGGCCATCGTGGCGTTGCCCTGCGGATCCAGGTCGACCAGCAATACCTTGCGCTTCGCCGCGGCCAACGCAGCGGCAAGATTGACGGCAGTGGTGGTCTTGCCGACGCCGCCTTTCTGGTTGGCGACAGCGATGATGCGGGCCATGGATGGATAGCTACCGTACGCGGGAGAGGGTTAGTGTAATGCCTCGTCCAGCCGCGTGCTGCCTGCCCCTCAGGGCCCGATCCGCGTGCCACTGGCGGCGTCGAACAGGTGCAATCGCTGCGTCGCCACGCCCAGCGGCACGGCGCTGCCCGGTTCGGGCAAGGCCCGCGGCGACACTCGTGAGACCAAGGCCTGCGCGCCATAACGGAGGTTGAGAAAAATCTCGTTGCCGACCGGCTCCAGCACTTCCAGCTGGGCGCTGAGCACGGCATCGCCGGCGCCCTGCGGTAGCAGGTCTTCCGGGCGAATCCCCAGCACCACCTCGCGATCGCGCCATGGCTGCCATGCCGCCGCCTGCGGCGGCTCGCCCAGCGCGATGTCGCCCTGCGCGCCGGCCAGTATCCAGCCGTGCTCGTGGCGCAGCGTACCGCGCAGCTGGTTCATCGCCGGGCTGCCGACGAAGCCGGCCACGAACAGATTGGCGGGCTTTTCGTACAGGTTCATCGGGGTGTCGATCTGCTGGATCACCCCGCCGTCGAGCACCACGATGCGCTGGCCCAGGGTCATCGCCTCGATCTGGTCGTGGGTGACGTAGATCATGGTGGCCTTGAGCTGGCGATGCAGCCGCGCGATCTCCACCCGCATCGACAACCGCAGCTTGGCATCGAGGTTGGACAGCGGCTCGTCCAGCAGGAACACCTTGGGGTCGCGCACCAGCGCCCGGCCCAGCGCCACGCGCTGGCGCTGGCCGCCGGACAGCGCGGCCGGGCGCGAGGTCAGTCGCGCTTCCAGCTCCAGCGTCTTGGCCGCTGCCGCCACACGCTGGTCGATGTCGGCCTGCTTGTGCCCGCGCAGGCGCAGACCGAAGCCGAGGTTCTCGGCCACCGTCATGTGCGGATACAGCGCGTAGTTCTGGAACAC
>DHXA01000046.1:5873-8017 GCA_002413455.1 Rhodanobacter sp. UBA5168
ATCGCGATGTCGCGATCCTTCGGTGCGACCTCGTTGACCACGCGGCCATCGATGCTGAGCGTGCCGCCGCTGATCGATTCCAGCCCGGCGATCATCCGCAGCAAGGTGGTCTTGCCGCAGCCGGATGGCCCTACCAGCACCAGCAGTTCACCGTCGGCGATGTCGAAACTGGCTCCGGCCACGCCGACGTTGCCATTGGGGTAAACCTTGCGCAGCTGGTCCAGTTGTACGGCGGCCATCGGCATCTCCGGTGCAGTTGGCCGCGACGGCCGTCCCGCCGAAGCATGCGCTGGTCTGCACATCGGCGGGGCATTCGGCTATTCTGCCGATGTAATCGTTTACATCAAGCACTTTGCCGCAGGAACCCGCATGACCCGCCCCAGCTTCCGCTTTCCCGAAGGCTTCCACTGGGGTGCGGCTACGTCGGCCTATCAAATCGAAGGTTCGCCGCTGGCCGATGGCGCCGGCCCCAGCATCTGGCAACGGTTTGCGCACACGCCCGGCATGATGGCCAACGGCGACACCGGCGACATCGCCTGCGACCACTACCGCCGCTACAAGAGCGACGTGCAACTGATGAAGGCGCTGGGCCTGCACGGCTACCGCTTCAGCATCAACTGGGCGCGCGTGCTGCCCGAGGGCACCGGTCGGGTTAACGCGAAGGGGCTGGATTTCTATTCGCGGCTGGTCGACGAATTGCTCGAACACGGCATCGCGCCGAACGCCACACTGTTCCACTGGGACTTGCCGGCGGCGCTGGACGACCGCGGCGGCTGGCTCAACCGCGACATTGCGCACTGGTTCGCCGACTACGCCGAGGTGATGTTCAAGGCACTGGACGACCGCGTGCCGCGCTGGGCCACGCTCAACGAGCCCTGGGTGGTCACCGACGGCGGCTACCTGCATGGCGCGCTGGCGCCGGGCCACCGCAACAAATATGAGGCACCGATCGCCGCACACAATTTGATGCGCGCCAGCGGCGCCGGCATCCAGGCGTATCGTGCGCACGGCAAGCACGAGATCGGCGTGGTATTCAACATCGAACCGAAGTATCCGCATTCGGATTCGCCCGAGGACCTGGCCGCCACGCGCCGCGCGCACGCCTACATGAATCAGCAGTTCGCCGATCCGGCCCTGCTCGGCAGCTATCCGCCCGAACTGAGGGAGATCTTCGGCGACGCCTGGCCGGATTTCCCGTCGGAGGATTTCAAGCTGACGAACCAGAAAGTCGACTTCGTCGGCATCAACTACTACACCCGCGCCGTGGTGAAGCACGACCCGGACCAGTACCCGCTCAAGGCGGTGCCGGTACGTCAACCGAACAAGACTTACACCGAGACCGGCTGGGAAGTGTTCGAGCAAGGCCTGACCGACACGCTGACCTGGTTCAAGGATCGCTACGGCGACATTCCGCTGTACATCACCGAAAACGGCTCGGCATTCTACGACCCGCCGGTGGCCGAGAACGGCGAACTCAACGATCCGCTGCGCACGAACTACCTGCGCAGGCACCTCAAGGCGTTGCATGGCGCCATCGAGGCCGGCGTCAACCTGAAGGGTTATTACGCCTGGTCGCTGATGGATAACCTGGAGTGGTCGCTGGGTTTCTCCAAGCGATTCGGGCTATACCACGTCGACTTCGGCACCCAGCAGCGCACACCCAAGGCCACCGCGAAGCTGTACGCGCAGGTGATCGAGAGCAACGGCAGCGTGCTGGACAACTAGGGAAAGCACGCCTCCAGAAATCGTTCGGGCGGCGCGTGATGCCGGAGGCACGTTCGCGGTAGCGACCATGGGTGATCGCTGCTTTGGGAAGCGAGGACGCCGACACCCCGCGCCAGCGTCCCCTCGACTTCATCGCTACGTCTCGCTCAGAGCGAACGGTGAAAAATCCACCGTTCCCCACCCACAAGAATCACCCCAGTCAAACGCGGCCGAGCACCAGCAGATGGCGCTCGGCCGGCAATCCCGGCACCGCCAGTTCATGCATGCCGCGCACCTCGAACCCGGCCGGAATGCCCGGCAATTCGTCGTCCGGCCGCTTGCCCTTCATCGCCAGCCAGATCCCGTCCGGCGCCAACAGATGGCCGCCCCAGCCGAGCATGTCGGCCATGCTGGCGAAGGCGCGGGCGGTGATGCAGTCG
>DHXA01000066.1:0-2270 GCA_002413455.1 Rhodanobacter sp. UBA5168
CGATCATGTCGAGCACGCCGCGCTTGATCTGCGACACCATGGTGTCGGGTGAAGTGAAGCGGCCCACGCCCACCACCGGCTTGCTGGTGGTTTTCTTGACGAAATCGATGAACGGTTCCTGCGCGCCCTCGCCGGCAAAGCGCGAAGGCACCGAATCGTTGTACCAGGCGGCAAGGTTCACGTCCCACAGGTCGGGCAGCTCGGCCAGCATGCCGACAATGTCCTTCGCCTCGGTCAGCTCCACGCCCCCCGGCCCGAGCAGTTCCTCGGTGGCGAAGCGCAGCGCCACCGCGCAGGTGTCGCCGACGGCATCCTTCGTGTCCTGCAAGACTTCGCGCAGCAGGCGCACGCGGTTCTCCAGCGAGCCGCCGTATTCGTCGCTGCGCTGGTTGCGCCGACGCTGCAGGAAATGCATCGCCAGCGACAGGTCGTGCGCCGCGTAGACGTAGATGATGTCCATCCCCGCGCGCTTGCCGCGGATCGCCGCCTCGCGATGCCAGCGCCGGTACTCGCGGATGTCGTGCAGGGTCATCGCGCGCGCCTGCGACGGATAGCCGTATTTGGACGGCTGGTGCGAGGGTGCCAGCAGCACCTCGCGTGAATACAGGTTCGACGCGGTCGGGCCGTTGTGCGACAGCTCCAGCGCGGCCAGCGCGCCGTGCGCGTGCACCTTGTCGCACATCAGCGCCAGCGCAGGGATGTCGCGGTCGTCCCACAGCCGCGCCTCGACGTAAGGCGTGAGGTCGCCGCTCGGGTGGATCTCGCATTCCTCGGTGGAGACCACCGCCCAGCCACCCTCGGCCTTGATCTCGCGCATCGCCGCGTGCGCCAGCGGCATCGCGTGGCCCATGCCGTTGCAGTGCGGCACCTGGAAGAAGCGGTTCTTCGCCGTCACCGGGCCGATCTGTATCGGAGTGAACAGGATGTCGTAGCGTGGATCTCTCATTCGGCGATGGCCTTGACGGGCGGCGCCGGCTTGCGGCGCAGGCGCATGAACGCGTACAGCGGCAGGCCCGCCGCGCCCAGGCCCAGCGCGAACAGGAACGGCTCGCGGCCGATGCCGATGAAGGCGAAGACCACGAAGAGCGCGCCCGCGATGGCAACCAGCAGCACCTTGCGCGCCGTGCAGTCGGCGGTGCCGCGCCGCCACAGCACCGCCAGCGCCAGCGCGCAGCAGAAATAAAGCGGCAGGTTGGCGGCAGTCACCACCCGGGTGAGGAAGGTGAATGCCGACACCAGCGACTTGCTGTAGCTCATCCAGATCATCGCCGAGCCCAGCACGCCGGTGACCAGCAATGCCACCGCCGGCGCGCCATGACGGTTGTTGCGTGCAAGCACTGCCGGCAGCACGCCATTGCTGGCCATCGTGCGGGTCAGCTCGCCGGCCAGCAAGGTCCAGCCATTGAGCGCGCCCAGTCCGCTGATCACCACGAACAGCGCGAGCCAGCGACCGGAACCGGCGGCGCCGAAGCGTTCCATCAGCAGCGCGAATGGCGCGCCCGCATCGGCCAGTTCCTGTTGCCGGATCAGCAGCAGGGGCACCGTCGAAACGATGATGTAGACGATCGCGGTCAGTACGGTGCCGGTCATCGTGGCACGCGGGATCGTGCGCCCCGGGTCGTCGACCCGCGCCGCCGGCACGCTGGCCGATTCGATGCCGAGCATCGCGAACAGGGCGATGGTCGAGGCCGCCATCACGTCGCCCAGGGTCACCGGCGTGGTCGGCGGATGCGCGACATAGCTCGCCGGCGAGGTGAGCAGCACCCAGCCGCCGAGCAGCGCGATCGCCAGCATCGGCAACAGCTTCAGCGCGGTGGTCACGATCTGCACCCGGCCGCCGGTGCGCACGCCGAACAGGTTGACGATCACCATCGACCACAGCAGCAGCAGCGCGAACAGCGCCGGCTGGATCGCGCCGAGCATCGGGAACACCACGGTGATGTAGCCGACCACGCCGGTCGCCAGCGCGGCGTTGGTGAGCCACATCGACACCCAGTATGCCCACAGCGCCATGTACGCCGGCGGCTCGCCGAGGGTGCTGCGGATATAGCCATACGGTCCATCCGCGTTCGGCAATGCATGCGCGAGATGCGAGAACACGCGGGCCAGCACCAGGCAGCCGAGCAGGACGATGGTCCAGCCGATCAGCGCATTGAACCCGAACGGCGCCAGCGATGCGGGCAGCAGGAAGATGCCCATGCCGATGACGTTGCCCACGACCAGCGCGGTACAGGTCCAGAAGCCGATCTTGTTGCCGTGGTTCATGTCGG
>DHXA01000066.1:2529-7254 GCA_002413455.1 Rhodanobacter sp. UBA5168
GCCTTGCCGGGCGCGATCGAGCCGAGCTCGCGTTCTTTGCCGAGCAGGCGCGCGGCGTCGATGGTGGCCGAACGGATCGCCTGCAGCGGAGTCATCCCGTAGCGCACCATGTAGGCGAACTGGCGCGCATCGTCGCCGTACGGGTAAACGCCGGCATCGGTGCCGAACGCCAGGCGCACCCCGGCCTTGACCGCCTTGCGGAAACCCTCGCGCTGCGCGTCGGTGGTCTCGATGTTCTTGCGCAGGATTTCCGGCGACCAGCCCGCCGCGCGGCCGACGCTGTCGATGTAGTCGCCGTTGTAGATGTCCATCACCAGCCAGGTGCCATGCTGCTTCGCCAGCGCGATGCCTTCGTCGTCGATCAACGAGGCATGCTCGACCGAGCGCACGCCCGCGCGTATCGCGCGCTTGATGCCCTCGGCGCCATGCGCATGCGCAGCGACGAAGGCGCCGCGCTTCGCGGCTTCCTCCACCGCGGCATGGATCTCGGCTTCGGTGTATTCGGATTCCCCGGGTTCGGTGCCAGCGGTCAGCACCGCGCCGGTGGCGATGACCTTGATCAGGTCGGCGCCGCCATCGAGCACGATGTCGACATGCCGGCGCACGTCATCCACGCCCTTGGAGACGCCGCGGCGGAATGCTTCCGGCACCACGGTGCCTTGCGGCAGGCCGGTGATCTCGCCGCCGCCGCCGGGCACGGTGATGTAGGCGCCGGCGACGAACATGCGCGGTCCGGGCACGTAGCCGGCGTTGATCGCATCGCGCAGCGCGACATCGGCGAAGCCGCGATAGACGCCCACATCGCGCACGGTGGTGAAGCCGGCGCGCACGGTGTCGCGCGCGTTTTTCGCGCCGATGAAGGCGTCGCGTGCCGCGTTGCTCTTCAGCGGCGCGCCGGGGTCGGCCATCTGGCCTTCGTCGGCGAGATGGGTGTGCATGTCCATCAGGCCCGGCACCACCGTATAGGCCGACCAGTCGAGCACGTGCGTGCCCGCGGCGGCAGGCGTCCACGGCGCGACCGAGACGACGCGGCCGTGCTCGATCGTCACCGCCTGGTCGGCGAGCATGCGGCCGCTGTCGACGTCGAGCAGGTGGCCGGCGCGCACCACGGTCCGTTGCGCGCCCTGGGCGTGGGCGACCTGTGTGGATGCCAGCGACGCAAGGGCGAACAACAGGCCGTACAGCTTCATGGTCATGCGGATTCCCCGGCGTCATGGGCATAGGCGGCGCGTAGCAGGTTCTGGAAATGCCAGACGCCACCTTCGCGCTTCGGGCATAGCCGTCCGGCGGTGTAGAAGCCGGACGCCAGGCCTTTCTGCACGGCTTCGCAGATCGTGATGTCCTCGGTCTGCACCTCGTCGCTGAACGACTGGTCGGCGGCGATGCGCGCCTGCGCCTGCTCGTCCTGCGCGTAGTAGTAGTCGAACTCGACCCGGCAGCGGCCCGGCCCGAGTGGCAGGATGCGGTTGGTCTGCATCCGCCCGGGCATGATGTTGAGCATCACGTTGGGATAGATGAAGTAGTAGAACGCCTCGCCGTCGCCATAGATGTCGCCGCTGTTGCGCAGCGGCGAGGACTGCAGCGAATGCCACGGGAACAGCTCGGTGTCGTAGGCGCGATAGTCGAGCACGCGGGACAGGCCCGGATGCACGTGCGGCAGGTGATAGCCCTCGAGGAAGTTGTCGATGTAGACCTTCCAGTTGCACTCGATTTCGTAGCTGTCGCGGCGCAGGTAGCGCATCGCGGACAGGTCGATCGGTGCGATGCGTTCGGCGATGCCCGCATAGACCTCGTCGAACGCCGGCACGTCGTCGCCCAGCGCCACGAACACCAGGCCCTGCCATTCGTGCACGCGCAGCGGCGGCAGCCGGATGTCCTCGACCTTGAAGTCGCAGGCGTCCTGCATCTCCGGCGCGCTGCGCAGCTGGCCGGCGAGGGTGTAGGTCCAGCCGTGGTACTTGCAGTGCAGCGCTTTGGCGCCCTTGCCGTTGCACAGCGCCAGCGGCCCCGCGCGGTGGCGGCAGACATTCGGGAATGCGCGCAGCGTGCCGTCCTGGCCGCGCACCAGCAGCACCGGCACGCCGGCGATCTGCTCGACCGCGTGGTCGCCCGGCTCGGCCAGCAGGCCCTGGTGCGCCACCAGCTGCCAGCTGCGCGCAAGCACCGCACGCTGTTCCATTGCCAGCATGGCATCGCCGAAGTAGTAGCGGGCCGGCAGCGCACGGGCGTGGTCGAGATCTTCAATCATCGTGTCGGGCTGCTGCATGGGTGACTCCACTCACGGGATAGACTGGTGCGACGAACGGCCGCCTACCGGAGTATCCATGCCCCGCTTCCGTCTCGCACTCGCATTGTGTGTCGTGTGTGGCCTGGCGTCTGCCGCCGAGCCGCGTGCACGTGACCTTGGCGTGCCGTTCGACGGAACGCCGGGGCCGTTGAACGCGATCACCGACGTCGCCGGCGTCGCGGTCGGCCAGGTCACCCTGATCGAGGACCTCGCCAACGGCCACAAGGTGCGCACCGGCGTCACCGCGATCCTGCCGCGCGGGCACGCCAGCTACGAGCTGCCTGCGTTCGGCGCGTGGTTCGCGCTCAACGGCAACGGCGAGATGACCGGCACCGCGTGGCTGGAGGAATCCGGCCAGCTCGAAGGCCCGGTGATGCTGACCAACACGCACAGTGTGGGCGTGGTGCGTGACGCGGTGATCGCCGAGCGGGTGCGCGCGGGCGGCGCCGACGCGTCGGGCTATTGGTGGTCGCTGCCGGTGGTGGCCGAAACCTGGGACGGCGAGCTCAACGACATCAACGGCTTCCACGTGCGTCCCGAGGATGCCGCGCAGGCGCTG
This sequence comes from Rhodanobacter sp. UBA5168, assembly GCA_002413455.1. Lineage (GTDB taxonomy): Bacteria > Pseudomonadota > Gammaproteobacteria > Xanthomonadales > Rhodanobacteraceae > Rhodanobacter. The sequence goes on from DHXA01000066.1 coordinate 5,376, forward strand.
CACGAGGCGAAGGGCGGACCGGTCGCCGAAGGCAACGTCGGTGGCGGCACCGGCATGATCTGCCACGAGTTCAAATGCGGCATCGGCACCGCCTCGCGGCGCGTGCGCGTCGGCGGGCGCGACTACACGATCGGCGTGCTGGTGCAGGCCAATTACGGCCTGCGCGAGAGCCTGCGCATCGCCGGCGTGCCGGTGGGCCAGTACCTGCGCGACGACCGCATCTACAGCGCGCCGAACCCCGCCGCGGGCGATACCGGCTCGATCATCATCGTGGTCGCCACCGACGCGCCGCTGCTGCCGCAGCAGCTGAAGCGCATCGCCAAGCGCGCCGGCATGGGCCTGGCGCGGATGGGCAGCTATGCCGGCAACGGTTCCGGCGACATCTTCGTGGCGTTCTCCACCGCCAATGCCGAGGCGCTGCGCGACCAGCCGCTGCAACAGGCGAGCTTCATCGGCAACGACCATCTCGACGGCCTGTTCGAGGCGACCGCGCAGGCAGCCGAGGAGTCGATCGTCAATGCGATGGTCGCCGCGCGCGACATGCACGGCGACGGTGGACACTACGCCAGGGCGATCCCGCATGCGGCGCTGGTCAAGCTGCTCAAGCGCTTCAACCGCTATCGTCCGCCGCACTGACGCAACCCGGTTCATGGGCCGGTGCCTGCAGGCTTCAGGAAACGGTCGTACCAGGCCAGGTTGCGCTGCATGCGGTCGCGCAGGTAGCTCGGCACCGTGATGCCGTGGTGCTGGCCGGGATAGACCACCAGCTCGGTCGGCACCTTCAGCGAGCGCAGTGCCTGGTACATCTGTTCGGCGCCGATGCAGGGCACGTTGAAATCGCGTTCGCCGCACTGGAACAGGGTCGGCGTGGTGATGCGGTCGGCATGCAGGAACGGGTAGCTCGCACTGTCCCAGGCCTCGCGGTTGCCCCACGGCGTGCCCAGCTCGATCTCGTACTCGCGCGCGTATTCGTCGTCGCCGTACATGCCATACATGTTGCCGCTGCCGGCACCGCTGATCGCCGCCTTGAAGCGCGTGTCACGGGCGATGATCGCGTCGGTGAGGATCGCACCGTAGCTCCAGCCGCCGATGCCGAGGCGCGCGGGGTCGGCCAGCCCCTTCGCGACAACGTGCTCGACGCCGGCGAGCACGTCCTGCATGTCCTTGTTGCCCCAGTCGGCATAGATCGCCCGCGCGAAATCGAAGCCGCGGCCGGAACTGCCGCGCGGATTCACCGCCAGCACCGCGTAGCCGTGGGCGGCATAGACCTGCCAGTCCGGCATGAATTCGTGGCTGAACTGATAGACCGGGCCGCCGTGGACGCGGACGATGGTCGGGTAGCGCTGGCCCGGCACGTAGTCGAGCGGCCTGACCAGCAGCGCATCGATCGCCGTGCCATCGGCGCTGAGGAAGTGCAGGGTCTCGCTCGCGGCCAGGTGCTTGTCGCTCAGCCAGGCGTTGTGATCGCCGAGCGGGCGCAGGCGTTCGCGCTCGACCGCGGCAAGATCGTAGGGATGGGTATCGTCACCGCCGAGCACGACGATGCGGCCGTTCGCGGAGACGTCGAGATCGACGTCGAAGCGGTCGCCGTGCGTGAGCTCGCTGACCTTGCCGCTGCGCAGGTCGATACGCGACAGCAGCGTGACCTGGCGCTGTTCGACCAGTGCGTAGACGCTGCGGCCGTCCGGCGACCAGTGCACCTTGGTAAAGCAGCGGTCGATCGGCGCCGGCAGCGTGGCCTTGCCGCTGGCGACGTCGATCACCGCGAGCTGCCACGGCGCGTAGTAGATCCACTTGTCCTCGCCGCTTTGCAGATAGGCGATGCGCGTGCTGTCCGGCGACCAGGCCGGGCGCGTCTCCCAGTACGGATCGAGATCGG
>DHXA01000066.1:7519-7747 GCA_002413455.1 Rhodanobacter sp. UBA5168
GTCGTAGTTGAGGTGGCGATCCGGGTCGGCGCCGCGCTTGCTGACATAGGCGATCAGCTTGCCGTCGGGCGACCACGCCGGCAGCTGCTCATCGTGCACGCCCGGCGTGAGCAAGGTGGCCTTGCCGCTGGCGACGTCGACGATATGCAGGTGCTTGTGGCGGCGACCGAGCCAGCCGCTGTCGTCGTCCTTGAACTGGAAACGGTCGGTGACGATCGGTGGCGAATT
>DHXA01000066.1:8009-26234 GCA_002413455.1 Rhodanobacter sp. UBA5168
CTGCCGTCGGCCGACCACTGTGGATGCGACTCGTCGCTGTCCGGGGTATGCGTGAGCTGGGTGCGTTCGCCGCCGTCGTAGCGCACGCGCCACAGGTCCGACTGCGGCTGGTCGCGATCGGGGTTGGCCGTGGTCACGGTGTAGACCACGAACACGCCGTCCTTCGACAGTGCCGGCTCGCCGACGTCGGCCAGGCGGCTGAGGTCGGCGGCGCTGAAGCGCGTGTCGTCCGCCTGCGCCAGCGCGGACCCGGCGGCCAGCAGCGCCAGCAGGCCCAGGCTCAGGGGGCGGTTCATCGGGTACCTCGCGTCGTTGGTTTGGACGGCTGCGCGCCGGCGGCCAACGCCAGGTAGGCGTCGCGCGCGCGATCGAGGTAGCCGAGCGTGGCGCGTTTTTCCGCGGCGGTGTTGTAGTCGTCGCGGGCGGAAGCCGCTTCGATCACCCGCGTGAGCCAGGCGGCGAACCACGCTGCATCGTCCCGCGCGCTCGGTGCCAGCACCTTGTCGCCCAGCCACACCGGATTGGTGGTGGCGTAGGGATACAGGTCCAGCACCTGCGGATCGGCGCCGTCGTTCCATGCGCGCAGCAGCACCCAGCCCGCGGCCAGGTCGATCTCGCCGGCGCCGTCGAAGCGTTGATGGTTGCCGCCGAGCGCGAACGTCTCGATCACCTTGCCGTTCTGCACCAGCTCCAAGTGATCGACCGCCACCGGCGAACGCAGCGAGACGCGGTAGCGATGCCGGCCGGGTGCGGCGAGCGTGTCGCCGGGCTTCGCGTCGTCCAGCAACAACCCGAGCAAGGGGCCGTTGCTGGCGAAGCCGTGACCGGCCTTCAGCGCGGCCATCGCCGCGGCGCCATCGCGCTTGCCGCCGCTATCGAGAAACGCGCGGTTGAGGCCGACCGGGCCGCGCAGCGAGGCGTAGTTGGCCATCGCATCGGTACCCGCGCCGGTGGGCAGGTGGAAGCCAAGATTGAGCAGCCGGTACCACACCGTGGCCGTAGCCTTGTGATCGGAGAAGCCCATCACCTCGATGTAATCGACCTTGCCCTCGATGACATCTGCCGGCAGTTCGTTGCTGAGCACCGCATCGTGCGCGGGATCGGGCAGGGTATCGAACGGATGCACGTAGCCGACCACGCCGCCCTGTGCATGCGCGAGGTCGGCGATCACGCCGTTGTGCGGATACGGGCTGGCCATCGCGGTGTGCCGGTAGGCGGAAAAGCCCGGCGTCAGATAGTGGTCGCCGAGGTTGAGCAGACCCAGGTGGCCCCAGAAGCTGGTGTGGTACTCCTGGCCGTGCAGCACCTGCGTGCGCGGCGTGCTGGCCGGGTCGGGGTCGGTGCGGAACGCGGCGATGTCGGGCACGCGCTCTTCCTTGTTGACCACCAGATCGTAGGCCAGGTCGAGGTCTTCGGCCCGCGCCTGCTGCGCGAGGTGCGCCGGCGTGTTGCGGTAGTGGCCGCCGTAGTTCATGTGGATGTGCAGGTCGGCGCTGATGAAATCGCCGAACGTGGCGGGCAGCCGCTGTGGCTGCAGCGCAACCTTGATCGGCGTGTCCCGGCCCGCCACCAGGGCGATGCTCTTTCGCCACGGCGCATAGGCGAAACCGTGTTGCACCCACACCGTCACCGGCCCCGCGGGCACGTCCATCGCGCACGGCGAGGTGCAGTGGAAGTAATGCGTCTCGGTGGTTTGCAGCGTGCGGTCGAAGCCGTCGTCGCCGTACATCCAGGCATCGTCCGGCGCATGGGCGCGGCCGTCGCTGGCGAGCACGGCCACGCGTGCCGGCGTGCGTTGGCCGTGCTCGTCGACGATGTCCAGCACCAGATGCGCCTGCGCGAAGCGGGTCTGGCGATGCGTCGGCGCGACCGTGCGGGTGGCGCCGCCGAGCGCCTCGACCACGCGCAGCGCGGTGTTGCCGTCACGGTTGTCGATATAGGCGATGCGGCTGCCGTCAGGCGACCAGCGCGCGTTGCGGCGGTCGAAGTCGCCGAAGCTCAGCGGCAGCGGCGCGGCGCCGTCCGGTGTCGTCAGCCACAGCTGCTGATGCTGGCGGCCGTGGTAGCTGGCGTAGAGCAGGCGCTTGCCGTCCGGCGCGAGTTCCGGACGCGCGCTCCAGCTGGTTTCCTCGCTGAGCACCTTGCGGCGCTGTGCCGGATCGGCCACTAGCACCGACCAGATGTCGCCGGTACCCCAGCCGATCTCCGGATTGCCGACGTAGTAGAGCGTCTTGCCGTCCGGCGACCACGACGGGTTGATCGCATGGTCGAAGGCGGAATAGTAGTAGCGGTCGAGCTTGCTCTTGCGCTCGCCGAGCAGCGGCCGCGCATGATGCAGGCCGGCCGCGTCGAGGTCGGCGACGAACAGGTTGAAGTGACCGCTGCCTTGCGTCGATACCCAGGCGATCTGCCGCCCGTCCGGCGACAGCCGCGGCTCCACGTTGACCGCGCCATGCGTGGTCAGCCCCTGTTCGCGGCCGCTGGCCAGGTCCAGCCGCCACAGCTCGATCGCGTTGCCGTCGTAGCGGGCGAACACCACGCTGCGACCGTCGCGCGCCACGTCGGGCTGATAGTCGTAGGCACGTGCGGCGTGGGTGAGTTCGGTGGCCGTGTCGCCGTCGATGCGCTGGCGCCACAGCGAGCCGGCCATGCTGTAGACCAGCGTGGCGCTGTCAGGCAGGAAGCTTGCCGACGACGGCCCGGTGGTCAGCTGCGGCAGATACAGCTCGCGCCAGTAGTAGCTGTGCGGCAGGTCGACCTGCTTCAGCACGGGCTCGCGCGCGGCCTGCGCCGCACCCGCACACAACAACAGCGTGAACAGGACGGTCAGCCGACGCGGCATGGCTTCAGCTTCCCGCCAGTGCTTGATCGAGGCTGCTGCGCAGCAGCGTCATCGCCTCGTCGATCTCGTCGGTACTCACGTTCAGCGGCGGCATGAAGCGCACCGTGCTGGTGCCGCAGGAAAGCAGCAACAGGCCGTGGTGGAATGCACGGGTGACTACCTTGTCGCACAGCGCGCGCGCCGGCGTGTGCTCGGCATCGGTCTCGATCAGCTCCATGCCGATCATCAGGCCGCGACCGCGCACCTCGCCGATGCACGGATAGTCGTGCGCCAGCTCGTGCAGGCGCGCCATGAAATGCGCGCCGACCTTGGCGGCGTTGTCGGCATAACCGCCGGCGACCAGATCGATCGTGGCATTGGCCGCCGCGCAGGCGATCGGATTGCCGCCGTAGGTGTTGCCGTGCGCGCCACGCTTCCACTGCGACATCAGCGATTTCCTCGCCACCACCGCGCCGATCGGCAGGCCCGAACCCAGCCCTTTCGCCGAGGTGACGATGTCCGGCGCCACGCCCCAGTGCTCGCAGGCGAACATCTTCCCGGTGCGGCCGATGCCTGACTGCACCTCGTCGAAGATCAGCAGGATGCCGTGCTGGTCGCACAGGGCGCGCAGGCCGGCGAGGAAGCCATCCGGCGGCACCACGTAGCCGCCCTCGCCCTGGATCGGCTCGACCAGGATCGCCGCCACTTCGGACGGCGGCACGTTGCGTTCGAACAGCATGCGGATGTAGTCGAGTACTGCCTTGCCCTGGTCGGCGCCGGCGAACAACGGCCGGTACGGATTCGGATAAGGCACGTGGGTGACACCCGGCATGGGCGGCGCGAAGCCGAGTTGCTGGGTGTATTTGCTCGACGTGAACGACAGCGAGCCCATCGTGCGACCGTGGAAGCCGCCGAGGAAGCCGATGTAGCGCGGCCGTCCGGTGACGTAGCGCGCCAGCTTCAAGGCGCCTTCCACCGCCTCGGTGCCGGACTGGCACAGAAAGCTCATCGCCGGTTCGCCGGCCAGTGTCTGCATGGGCGCGATCCGCGCCAGCCGCTCGCCGAGGCTCACCATCTGCTCGTGCCAGTAGTCGCTGGAGATGTGCAGGAAATCATCCGCCGCCGCTTTCACCGCGGCGACCACCTGCGGGTGCGCATGGCCGGTGGCGCATACCGCGATGCCGGCGGCGAAGTCGAGGAAGCGGTTGCCGTCGACGTCCCATACCTCGGTGCCGCGGCCGTGCGACATCACGAACGGGTAGTCGCGCGGGTACGAGGGCGAGATCACCTCGGCGTCGCGCGCGATCATCGCCCGGGCCTTCGGTCCGGGCAGGGCGGTCTTGATGTGGGCAGGGTTCGGCATGGCGTTCACGGCAGTCGTCCGGTTCTAGAGAGGAATGCGCACGGGGTGCGCATGCGCCTCGCGGGTACGCGCGTCGAGCGCACGCAAGGTGTCGAGTTCGTGTGCGCTCGGCGCGGCAATCGCGTCGAGACGGTCGGCGATCAGCAGTGGCCAGCCGACCGCGGCGCGGGCTTCGTCGATGCTGGCGTCGGCGAACAGCGCAGTGAGCTGCAGCTCCTCGCTCTGCGGGTGTGGCGTGAGCATGCCGAAGTCGGTGATCACCGCACGCGGGCCGCCGCCGGGGGCACCGCTGCGTGCACGCGCGCCCTGGCCGTCGAGGTAGCCGGCGCTGGTACGGAAGTCGAGGCGTTCGACGAAACTGCGCTTGGAGGCCTTGAGCATCACGAATACCTGTCGCGCGTGCAATGCGATTTCCGGCGCGCCGCCGGCGCCGGGCAGACGGGTGTCCGGCGCGTCGTAGGGACCGATCACGGTACTGTTGAGGTTGCCGTGGCGGTCGATCTGGGCCGCGCCGAGAAAGCCGATGTCGACGCGTCCGGCCTGCAGGTAGTAGCTGAAGATTTCCGGCAGCGGCACTACGCAGGCCGCGGTTTCAGCCAGTTCGCCGTCGCCGATCGACAGCGGCAGCACGTCGGAGCGCGTGCCGATCGTGCCGGATTCGTAGATCAGCACGATCTCCGGCGCATGCGTGAGCCGGGCCAGATTGCAGGCCGCGCTGGGCAGGCCGATGCCCACGAAGCACACGCAGCGTCCCTGCAGCAGGCGCGCAGCGGCGATCGTCATCCATTCGTCGCGTGTGCATGCGCTCATGCGGCGGCCTGCTGCAGGCCGGCGAGGAATGCCTGGTGGTCGGCGGCGCCGAGCACGTGTTCGTCCATCCAGGCGAGGAAGCTCGCCCGCTCGCGCGCGATCGCGTCCCAGTGCCGGTAGAACGCGTTGTCGCGTGCGTAGTGGCCCTGTGCGTAGGATGGATACGCGCCGCCGCGGCAAGGCACGACCGCGCTGACAATCCAGTGCGGGAGCACGATCGCGTTCATCGCCGGCGGCAGCGCATCGACGATTTCCTCGACGGTCACGATCAGCGTCTTCGCTGCCAGCGCGGCTTCGCGCGCGGCGCCGAGGATGCCTTCGATCGCGATATTGCCTGCGCGATCGGCGCGCTGCGCGTGCAGGATCGTGACATCCGGATTCAGCGCGGGCACAGCCGCCAGCATCTCGCCGGTGAACGGGCATTGCACCTCGCGGATGTTGGCGTTGTGCGCCGGCAGGTCGGTGCCCCGATAGCCGCGCAACACGCCGAACGGCAGCCGTGCCGCGCCCGCGCAGAACGCGGCGGCCATGCCGGCGTGGCTGTGCTCGTCGAGTTCGAGCGGACGCGGCCACTGGTGTTCCACCGCATCGCGCAGCCGGTGCAGCGAACCGACGCCGGGATTGCCGCCCCAGGAGAACGTGAGCTTGCGCGCGCAGCCCATGCCGATCATCTGGTCGTAGATGAGGTCCGGCGTCATCCGGATCAGATGCAGTTCGCGCCGGCGCTGGCGGATGATCTCGTGGCCGGCAGCGAACGGAATGAGATGGGTGAAACCTTCCAGCGCGACGCTGGCGCCATCGGCGACGAAGCGTTCGATCGCGTCGGCGAGCGGCAGGATCATCTCAATCCACCACCGTGCGCGACTGCTCGCGCAGGTATTGCGCGAGGTAATAGAACGAGGCGATCGCCTTGCCGGTGGAGCCCGAACCTTTCCAGCCGCCGAACGGCTGGTAGCCGGGCCAGGCGCCGGTGGTCGCGCCCTGCGGACGGTTGGCGTAGGTCACGCCGGCCTCGATGTGATCCTGGAACCAGCGCACCTCGTCGGCGCCGCCGAAGAAGCCCGCGGTCAGGCCCATGACCGAGTCGTTGGCCAGCTGCATCGCCTCGTCGCGTTCGCGGTAGCGGTGCAGGGTGAGGATCGGCAGAAACATCTCGTGCTGCCATAGCGGATGCTCCAGCGGCACCTCGGCCAGCAGTGGGTCGACGTAGTAGCCGCGCGCGAGCGCCGTCCTGCCGGAGGTGCCCAGCCCCAGCCGGGCACCTCCGCAGAGCACGCTGGCGCCACCGGCGCGCAGTGCGTCCGCATGGCGCTGGTAGTTGTCGTAGGCCGTGGCGTTGACGACCGGCCCCAGCCAGTTCTCGCGCCGGCGGGGATCGCCGATGCGGAGCGCAGCGATCTGCGCCTGCAGGCGCCCGATCAGCGCATCGGCGACGCGCTCGTGCACGTACAGCCGCGACAGCGCGGAGCACTTCTGTCCACCCATGCCATAGGCAGAACGCACGATGCCCGCGGCGGCGCGGTCGAGGTCGGCATGTTCGGTGACGATGCACGGATTCTTGCCGCCCATCTCGGCGATGCACGGTCGCGGATACGCGCCGCCGTTCATCTGCTGCATCAGTTGCCGGCCCACCGGCACCGAGCCGGTGAAGGTGATGCCGGCGGTGAGCGGGTGTTGCACCAGCGCTTCGCCGACGTCGCGCCCGGCGCCGGACAGATAGTTGAACACGCCCGGCGGCAATCCCGCGTCGCGCACGCAATCGGCAAGCATGCGGCCGGCCCATGGCGTGTCGCTGGCGCCCTTGAGCACCACGGTGTTGCCGGTGACCAGCGCCGCTGCCACCGGGCCACCGGCCAGTGCCAGCGGGAAGTTGAACGGCGCGATCACCACCCACACGCCATGGGGCCGCATCACGCTGGCGTTGTGCGAGGCGAAGCCGGCGATCGGATCGTCCGGCAGCACGTGCACGTAGCCCTCGTGCTGCACGAAGTCGTCGGCGTAGTGGTGAAAGAAATCCACCGTCTCCTGCACCTCGCCCAGCGCCTCCATGCGGTTCTTGCCGACCTCCAGCACCATCGCGGCGGCGATCTCGTAGACGCGTTCCTCCATGATCTCGCCGACCCGATGCAGCAGGCGGGCGCGTTCGGACACGGGGGTCGCGTGCCACCCCGGATAGGCCGCTCGCGCGGCGCTCATCGCTGCCTCGACGTCGGCGGTGTCGGCCAGTGCGAACTCGCCCAGCCGCAACTCGTGGTCGATCGGGCTGTAGCGCGCGACGTGCCGCGCCGCGTCGCGGTCGGCGCCGTCGATGAACAGCCGGTGATGTGCGCCGAGCCCGCCCTCGACATGCGCCAGCGCCGCCTCGAAGCGTTCGTGCATGGCGTCCGGCGGGTTGTACATGGTGGCGTAGGTCAGGCGGAAGCTCATCGACGAATCCTCAGGCAGCAGCAGGGAAGAAGCGCGCCAGCAGGCGGTCGAGCAGCGCCAGCGCATCGGCCAGCGCATGGCTTTCGATCACCAGTGGCGGCGCCAGCAGCAGCAGGTTGCCGCGGCAGGCGAAGGACACGCCCTCGGCCATCGCCGCGTCGACCAGCGCGTTCAATGCGGGCGGCGTCTGCGGCCATGGCGCCAGTGGCTCGCGGGTGACACGGTCGGCGACGAGTTCGATCACCGCGAACAGGCCACGGCCGCCGCGGACATCGCCGATCACCGCATGGCGCGACTGCAGGCTGTGCAGCTCGGCGAGCATCCAGCCGCCCAGGATGCGCGAGCGGGCGATCAGGCCTTCGTCCTCATACGCGCGCAGCGCCGCCAGACCGGCTGCACAGGACAGCGGATGCCCGCAGTAGGTCAGGCCGGTGTAAAGCATCTGGTGCTGCAGGCGCGCAGCGATCTGCGCCGACACCATCACGGCGCCGAGCGGCAGGTGCGCGCCGGTCAGTCCCTTCGCCAGCGTCATCAGGTCGGGCTTGCCGGCGGCGCCGTGGCGCTGCCACGCAAACCATTCGCCGCAGCGGCCGAAGCCGCTCATCACTTCATCGGCGATCAGGTAGACGTCGCGCGCGCGAGTCGCTTCACGCAGGCCGGGCCAGTAGTTGTCCGGCGCCACGATGCCGTTGGTGCCGGCGTTGGGTTCCATCAGCACCGCGGCGATCGTCGCCGCGCCGTGCTGGTCGATCGCCTCCGCCACTGCCGCGACCGCGCGTTCGCCGCAGGTCTGCGCGTCGTCGCTGCCGAACGGGCAGCGATAGGTATCCGGTGGCGGCACGTGCAGCGCACCGAACGTTTCGGGGTCGATCTGCGAGCTGGTGCGCGCATCGCCGGACAGTGCCATGCAGGCGTAGCTGGCGCCGTGGTAGGAGCGATCGCGCGTGACGATATGCCCGCGCGGCTTGCCGCTGGCCTGGCGCGCGAACTTGACCGCGTGCTCGTTGGCATCCGCGCCGCCGAGGGTGAAGAACACGCGGCCGCCGTCGAAGCCGGCCTTCTCCAGCAGCGCCCCGGCCAGTTCCGCACGCGGCTGCGCGCCCCACGCCGAGGTAACGAAGCACAGCTGCTGCGCCTGCCGGCGGATCGCCTCGACCACGGCCGGGTGCTGGTGGCCGAGGTTGCTGCATTCGGCCAGGCTGCTCATGTCGAGGATGCGCCGGCCATCCTCGAGATCGAGGTACGCGCCGGTGCCGCCGACCACGGTCGGCGCGTGCCATGCCGATTGCATGCACCAGCTGTGCAGGACGCTCTCGCGTTCGTTCGCCACGCGTATACCCTCGAATCCGTTTGTTCGGTAATCGCACAACAATTCGTATTGCGAACCCATTTGAAAACTTCTACGCTCGGGCTGTCAATGGAAATCCGTGGCGTATGGCATCGACCTCCTTCGAACAGAGTGCGGATTACGTGCAATCGCTGGCGCGCGGCCTGCGCGTGCTGCGCGCCTTCGATCGCGAGCTGCCCGGACCGAGCCTGTCCGAGGTCGCCGAGCGCACCGGCCTGTCGCGTGCGGCGGTGCGCCGCTCGTTGCTGACCCTGCAGCACCTGGGCTACGTCGGCAGCCGCGACCGGAAATTTTTCCTGACCCCGCGCGTGCTGGAGCTTGGCTACAGCTACCTCAGTTCGCTGGATCTGACCGAGTTGGCGCAGCAGAGCCTTGAACAGCTGTCGCAGCGCGTGGGCGAGTCGTGCTCGATGGCGGTGCTGGATGGCAACGAGATCGTCTACGTGCTGCGTGTGCCGGTGCGCCGGGTGATGAGCGTGGCCTTGGGAGTGGGCGCGCGCCTGCCCGCGTTCGCCACCTCGCTGGGGCGGGTGATCCTGGCGGATCTGCCCGATACCGAGCTGGCCACCTGGCTGCGCGGCCAGAAATTTCGTGCCTATACGCCGCATACGATCCATACCGCCAGCGCGCTGAAGGCGGAGCTGCTGCGCGTACGCGAGCAGGGTCATGCACTGGCTTCGCGTGAACTCGAGCCCGGACTTTGCTCGATTGCGGTGCCGATCCGCGCCGGCGATAGCCGCGTCGTGGCCGCGCTGAACATCGGCATGCCGTACAGCGACGAAGCCCCGGCGCGTGCGGTGAAGCAGATGTTGCCGGCCCTGCGCGAGGCGCAACACGCGATCGAGCAGGCGATCCGCCGCGGTGGCTGGCTGCCGCACATGGCGATGAAGAGCGTCTATGACTAGCGCCTGGCTGGTCGACGCGACGCGCACTCCGTTCGGCCGCCTTGGTGGTTCGTTGGCCGGCGTGCGTGCCGACGATCTTGCGGCGTTGCCTATCGCCGCACTGATGGCGCGCCATCCGGCGCTGGACTGGGCGATGCTGGACGAAGTGGTACTGGGCTGCGCCAACCAGTCCGGCGAGGACAATCGCAACGTGGCGCGCATGGCGGTGCTGCTGTGCGGCCTGCCCGAAAGCATTCCCGCGGTCACCGTGAACCGCTTGTGCGCCTCCGGCCTGGAAGCGATCGGCCAGGCGGCGCGCGCGATTGCCTGCGGCGAGGCCGAGCTGATCGTCGCCGGTGGTGTCGAAAGCATGACCCGCGCGCCCTACGTGATGGCCAAGGCCAGCGGTGCGCTCGCCCGCGACCAGCAGCTGGAGGACACCACACTGGGCTGGCGCCTGGTCAATCCGCGGATGCAGATGCTGCACGGCATCGACTCGATGACGCAGACCGCCGAGAACCTCGCACGCGAGCACGGCGTCGACCGCGACAGCCAGGACGCCTATGCGTTGCGCAGCCAGCAGCGCGCGGCGAACGCACAGCGACGGGGCTGGCTGGCGGAGGAAATCACCGCCGTGCAGGTCGGAGGGGCGGTCGTCGAACGGGTCGATCAACATCCACGCCCGGATACCACGGCGGCGCAACTGGCAGTGCTGAAGCCGCTGCTCGGGGCCGGCACCAGCATCACCGCCGGCAACGCATCGGGCCTCAACGACGGCGCCGCCGCCGTGCTGCTGGCGTCGGAATCAGCGCTCAGGCGACACAACCTGCAGCCGCTGGCGCGCATCGTCGGCATGGCCTCGGCGGGTGTGGCGCCGCGGGTGATGGGCATCGGTCCGGTGCCGGCCATCGGCAAGTTGCTCACACGCGCTGGCCTGCGCCTGTCGGACTTCGACCGCATCGAGATCAACGAGGCTTTCGCCGCGCAGGTGCTGGCCTGCACGCGTGCACTCGACCTGCCCGATGATGCCGATCACGTCAATGCCAGTGGTGGAGCGATTGCGCTTGGCCACCCGCTTGGCGCCAGCGGCGCGCGCCTGGCGATGACGGCCGCGTTCGCGCTGCGCCGCCATCAACAACGTCGCGCGCTGGTCAGTCTGTGCGTCGGCGTTGGCCAGGGCGTGGCCCTGGCCATGGAGCGACCATGAGCCATGCAATGACCACCCGTCCGCTGCCCGTACTGTTGTGCGCGAATGCGGCAAAGCCCGCTCCCGTCGGCGGGCGCGCACGCGGACCGGACGAAGGCATCCCGGCCGATGCCTACTATCGGTCGCCGGGTTTCAGCTATAGATTGGCGAAGGCTCTCCGAGGGTTGCCGTCGCCCATGCCACGCACCATGCCCCGTTGCCTACCCGATATGCCAGCCGACCGGTGCACGGCGAGGTGTCGCCGCCCTGCGATGCATCACGGCGGACGCGCGAAACATGACTGACACGACCGCGACCGGCACGCTGGAACAGGCTCTCGCTCACGCCGAACGCCTGCTCGACAACGATCCGGTGCTGGCCGGTGTCCAGGCGGCGGAGATCCTCAAGGTGGCCGAGGGCCACCCAGTCGCGCTGCGGCTGCTGGCAGCGGCACAGGCGGCGCAGGGCGATTCCGCGGGCGCGATCGAGACTCTCGTGTCGTTGGCCGGGAGCCAGCCGAACTGGGCGCTTGCCCATCTCGATCTGGGCCTGGCGCTGGGCTCCATGGGTCGCGGCCAGGAAGCGATCGACGCGCTGCGCCGGGCGGTGGCGCTGAAACCGGACTTGCCGCAGGCCTGGCGCGCGCTTGGCGATCACCTGATGGCAGCCGGCGACTTTGTCGCTGCCGATGTCGCCTATGCCAACCACGTGCGCCATTCCACCCGCGACCCGGGTTTGCTCAGCGCCGCCATCGCACTGGTGGAGAACCGCATCCCCGAGGCCGAAGCCCTGCTGCGCCGGCACCTGAAACAGGCGCCGACCGATGTCGCCGCGATCCGCATGTTCGCCGAGGTGGCTGTTCGCGTGGGCCGCAACGAGGAGGCCCAGCATCTGTTGGCGCGCTGCCTGGAGCTGGCGCCCAGCTTCCACGCCGCACGCCAGAACTACGCCCTGGTCCTGCACCGGAGCAACCAGCCCGAGCAGGCGCTGGTCGAGGTCGAGCGTCTGCTGGCGGCGGATCCGGCCCATCCCGGCTACCGCAATCTGAAGGCGGTGGTGCTGTGCCGGATCGGCGATTACGAGCCGGCCATCGCCATCTACGCCGACCTGCTTGAACACTATCCAGGCAACCCGAAGGTCTGGATGAGCTATGGCCACGCACTCAAGACGTCCGGCCACGGCGATCGCGCCATCGCCGCCTATCGACGCAGCCTGGCGCTGGAACCGTCCTTCGGCGAAGTCTGGTGGAGCCTGGCCAACCTCAAGACCTTCCGTTTCAACGCTGACGATCTCGCCGCGATGCGGCAGCAGCTGGCGCGTACCGGGCTGGGCGACGACGACCGGCTGCACCTGGAGTTCGCGATCGGCAAGGCGCTCGAGGATGAGGGCGCGTACGAATCCTCCTTCCACCATTACGCGCAAGGCAACGCGCTGCGCCGCACCCAGCTGCATTACAGCGCCGACGACACCAGCGCACGCGTGCAGCACATCCGCGATAACTACACACGCGATTTCTTCGCCGCGCGCGCGGGGAGCGGGTGTCAGGCGCGCGATCCGATCTTCATCGTCGGCCTGCCGCGCGCCGGTTCCACCCTGATCGAGCAGATCCTGTCCAGCCACAGCCAGGTGGAAGGCACGATGGAATTGCCTGAAGTCACCTCGATCACCCGCATGCTGCGCGGGCAGGGCGACGCCGACGGTGCCATGCCCTACCACGGCGCGCTCGCCGCGCTCGATGCCGACGCCCTGCGCGCCCTGGGCGAGCGCTACCTCGCCCACACCCGGATCCAGCGCAAGACCGCGGCGCCGTTGTTCATCGACAAGATGCCCAACAACTTCATGCACGTCGGCCTGATCCACCTGATGCTGCCGAACGCGACCATCATCGATGCGCGCCGACATCCGCTGGCCTGCTGTTTTTCCGGCTTCAAGCAGCACTTCGCGCGCGGACAGAGCTTCAGCTACCGCCTGGACGACATGGGCCGTTACTACCGCGACTATGTCGCGTTGATGGCGCATTTCGACAAGGTCTTGCCGGGGCGCATCCATCGCGTCATCTACGAGCACATGGTCGAGGACACCGAAGGGGAGATTCGGCGTCTGCTCGACCATTGCGGCCTGCCGTTCGAGGAATCGTGTTTGCGGTTCTTCCAGAACGCGCGACCGGTACGCACGGCCAGTTCGGAACAGGTGCGCCGGCCGATCTACCGTGAAGGCGTGGATCACTGGAAGCACTACGCGCCATGGCTGGCGCCACTGGAGCAGGCGTTGGGGGCGGTGCTCGGGCGATATCCCGACGTGCCGGAATCTGAAGCGATGTAGCACGTTCGATTGTCGTCACTTTGAGGGAGGGGCAAATGATGCACAGGCACACGTCCATACAGAGAAACGCGTCACGGGCGAGATTGCACCGACTGCCGCTGGCCGCGGCGATCTGTTTCGCCATGAGCATGCCGGCGTTCGCGCAGGATGCCGCTCAAACCCAGCCGCCGGACACGACGCAGGCCAAGCCCAGGGTTGCGACCCTGGGCGCGGTGACCGTGACCGCACAGAAACGTACCGAAAACCTGCAGAAGGTGCCGATCAGCATCCAGGTGCTGGGCACGGAAAAGATCGAGCAGCTCCACATCGCCAACTTCGATGACTATGTGAAGTACCTGCCCAGCGTGTCCTACCAGAGTGCCGGCCCCGGCTTCTCCGAGATCTACATGCGCGGCGTGGCCAGCGGCGGTGACGGCAACCATTCCGCTTCGCGGCCGAGCGTTGGCGTGTATCTCGACGAGCAGCCGGTCACCACGGTCACCGGCCCGCTCGATATCCACATGTACGACATCGCCCGCGTCGAGGCTTTGGTCGGCCCGCAGGGCACGCTTTACGGTGCCAGCGCGGAATCCGGTGCGTTGCGCATCATCACCAACAAACCCGATGCCAGCGGTTTTGCCGCCAATTACAGTGTCGGCCTCGACTCGGTCGCTCACGGCGGCATCGGGCATGTGGTCGAAGGGATGGTCAATATCCCGATCTCGAAAAATGCGGCGATCCGCCTCGTCGGCTGGCATGAACACGATGCCGGCTATATCGACAACAAGGAAGGTACGCGCTCGTATCCGAGTTGGGGCGGCACCGTCAGCAACGCCAGAAACTGCACGTCGACGAGCCTGCTGGTCTGCATGCCCGCGGCCAAGAAGAACTACAACAGCAACGACATCGACGGCGCGCGCGCGGCGCTGAAGGTCGATCTCAACGACGACTGGTCGATCAACGGCACGGTGATGGGGCAGAACGTGGTTGCCAACGGCAACATCGCCACCGATCCGGCGATCGGCGATCTCGCCGTTACCCACTTTTATCCCGAGCGCACCTCCGATCGCTGGTGGCAGGCGGCGTTGACGGTACAGGGCAAGATCGGCAACTTCGACCTGACCTATGCGTATGCGCATCTGAAGCGGAACCAGGTGGAGCACAACGACTACAGCGACTATTCGTTCTGGTATGACCAGCTTCCCTACTCGTACGGCACCTACATTTACGACAACAGCGGGGCATTGATCAATCCATCGCAGTACATCATCGGCAAAGACGAGTACGCCATGAACAGCCATGAGTTGCGGCTGGCCTCGCCAAAGGAAGATCGCCTGCGCGTGGTCGGCGGCCTGTTCTGGGAAAAGTCGGTGCATGACATCGAACAGCGCTACATGATCAACGGGCTGGCCGATTCCCTTTCGGTGAGCGGCTGGCCGAGCACCCTCTGGCTGACCGAGCAGGTTCGCACCGATCGCGACGAGGCCGTGTTCGGCGAGCTGTCCTACGACTTCATCCCCGACACACTCACGGCCACCGTCGGCGGGCGCTACTTCCGTGCCAACAACAGCCTGGGCGGCTTCTACGGCTTCAGTTCGGGCTATTCGCCCAGCTCCAGTTACGGCGAGGCGGGCTGCATTTCGCCACAGCCCTACCGTGGCGCACCCTGCCTGGACTTCGACAAGAACGTGAAAGAAACCGGCTCGCTCGGCAAGGCCAATCTGACCTGGAACATCACGCCGACCAAGATGGTCTACCTCACCCGATCCGAGGGCTATCGCCCCGGCGGCATCAACCGTCGCGGCTCGCTGCCGCCGTACAAGTCCGATTACCTGACCAGCTACGAGTTCGGCTGGAAAACCACATGGTTCGGCAACCGGCTGTCGCTCAACGGCTCGGTGTTTCAGCAGGACTGGAAGGATTTCCAGTTCGGCATCCTGGGCGCCAACGGCCTGACCGAAATCAAGAACGCCAACCAGGCGCGCATCAGAGGCCTCGAGGCCGAGTTGAACTGGGCTGCTACCTACAACCTGGAAATCAGTGGTGGCGTGGCCTTCTACGATGCCAAGCTGGCCGCCAACTATTGCGGATTCACCGACCCCAGTGGCAAGCCGATCACCGACTGCCCGGCCGGCACGGTCAATCCGCTCACGGGCGATGTCGTGAGCGGACCGGAAGCGCCCAAGGGCGCCCAGTTGCCGGTGACGCCGAAGTTCAAGGGCAACCTCGTCGCCCGCTACACCTTCGACCTTGGTGAAGACGAGCTGTTCATCCAGGGTGCGCTGGTGCATGTGGGCGAACGCAGGTCCGACCTGCGGACGTTTGAAAACAGCCTGGACGGCAATCTTGCCGCCTACACCACGATGGACGTCTCCTCGGGCTTCCATAGAAACGGTTGGTCGGTGGACGTCTACGTCAATAACCTGTTCGACAAACGCGGGCAACTCTACAAGTACGCCGAGTGCGCGGAGGCGACGTGCGCGGCCCACGGCGTGGTGGCGCAATACCCCAACGGACAGGTCTACACCGTCACCAACCAGCCGCGCACCGTCGGCATTCGCTTCAAGCAGGACTTCTAGGTTCACTGCGGCCCGGCTTGCAGGACCGAAGGCCCCAAGGACCGCCAGGGTTGGTGGTCCTTGGTCTTCATGACCAGCGCGTCCCGCGCAGCAATCTTCAAGACATCGGGCTGTATCGATCAGCTCGAAAAAAACCGCCAATTTCCGCCAATTTCCGCGGGAACGGCTGGCAAACCTGTACAGGGGTTCAGCTTCCACGGGCGTTTAACGCCGCCATCGCAACTTGTGTACCTCCAGCGCTTCAATCTTCCACACTTGAAGACGCCGAGGACATTCCCCATGGGTACGCTGTACGTGGTGCAAGGCTTTCATGAAGTGGACGGCGACGTTGTCGCCGACAAGCCGATCCTTCATGGCATGGAACAACTGGCGCGCGCACGGGGCGAGATGCTGGCTGGCCAGCTGGATGGCGTGCTGGTGTATGCGCAAGCGGCGAATATCGACCGTGGCGAGTATTCGCAACCGGTCATCCTGGCGAAGTACGGCCACGTGCCCCATCCCGAGCAACAGAGTCTCCGCTAGGCCGGATAGGCTTCGCGCGGTCGACAGGCACCAGCGCACTCGCGTTCATCCCCAGCTACCCGCGCACAGCGGGCGGCGGCCTGCATCGACTCGCAGGCCGATGCGGTGGACTTCCCGCCGCGGGCCTCCGGCAGATTTCATGCCAATTAACAGGCTTTTCCTGCGTAAAACTGGTGTGCAGGCGGTGTGAAAGCTTGCTAGGATCAGCGCAACGGTTGCTACAGGGGTAACCGGGAGTGACTGACATGCAAACGCTTCTTGCACATTCCGCCTTCTGGCGTGGAGTGTCGCTGTTTGCAGGGATGCTGTTGGGAAAAACCATCCGCGACACAAGGTCGGTGACCACACTGACCCGCGACGACGAACTGGTGTCGTGGTGCGGTGGTGCGCGGTCCCGTCGTGAGGACGAGCTGGCGCGGAACCGCCGGGCGGAATTGCACTGAGCCAGCGCGCGGATGCCGGTGCGCGGAAGCATCGCCACCGCGATCAGCGGCATCGAAGATTCGTGCCGCTGATATTCCCGTCACGATGATCTGAGCGGCGAAGCGCCAGTCAGCCTCCGCCTGAACGCCCGGATCGAAACCCTGCCTCTCATTCTTCGTGGACGAGGCCTTGTCCGCTGGCGGATATCGATGGCGTGTCGGATCCACGATCTCGCCCACTCGGTCATTACCCCTGGCTCGTATCGCGGGAGCTGTCTGCCGGCGCGGGCGGGACCGTTCCGGTAAACTTCATCGGACTGGCGATGAATCATGTCGCGAATGTCATCCCTGCATGAGTGATGGCGGTTGTGCGGGAGCGTTGGCATGACGCCGCGCTGCGTCGGCTGCGGCGCCGGCATGGACGATGCGCGAAGGGCGACACCGTATGGACTGTGCCGTCCGGAAGCCATAGGCAGGTAAAAGTAACCATGAGCAAACAGACCATTTCATTGATCGGCGTGCCGACCGATATCGGGGCCGGCCATCGCGGCGCCGCGATGGGGCCAGAGGCATTGCGGGTGGCCAACCTGGCCGCGCGGCTGGAGCGCAGCGGGCGGAAGGTGATCGATCGCGGCAACCTGCAGGGGCCGCTCAATCCGTGGCAGCCGCCCGAGCAGGGTTATCGCCATCTGGATGAGGTAGTCGCCTGGAATACAGCCGTCTATACGGCTGTTCATCAGGAGCTTCAGGCAGGCCGTCTTCCGGTCATGCTGGGCGGCGATCATTGCCTGGCGATCGGTTCGATCTCGGCAGTGGCCCGCCATTGCCATGACGAGGGCAAGCAGCTGCGCGTGTTGTGGCTGGATGCGCATACCGATTTCAATACGGCGCAGGCCACGCCGACCGGAAATATCCACGGCATGCCGGTGGCCTGCCTGTGCGGCACCGGCCCGGGCGAGCTCACTGGCCTCAGCGGCAACACACCGGCGACCACGCCGGACGTGTTCCGCTACATCGGCATCCGTTCGGTCGACGAAGGCGAGAAGCGACTGGTGCGCGGAGCGAACATGCAGGTCCATGACATGCGCCATATCGACGAGGTCGGCATGAAGCGTGTGATGGAAGAGGCTCTGGCGGGTATCGACGACAACACCCACCTGCACGTGAGCTTCGATGTCGATTTCCTCGATCCCAGTATCGCGCCGGGTGTGGGTACCACCGTGCGTGGCGGACCGAACTATCGCGAGGCGCAGTTGTGCATGGAGATGATCGCCGACACCGGGCGGATGGCGTCGCTGGACATCGTCGAGCTGAACCCGGCATTCGACAAGCGCAACCAGACCGCGAAGCTGGCGGTGGATCTGGTCGAGTCGCTGTTCGGCAAATCCACGCTGATCCGTTGATTGCCCCTCACCCGAACACACCACAAGCGAACATCATGCAGACTCGTGTACTGACCGGCATCACCACTACCGGCACGCCGCATCTTGGCAACTATGTGGGTGCGATCCGCCCCGCCGTCGAGGCCAGCCGGCGCGCCGATGTGGATGCGTTCTATTTCA
>DHXA01000100.1:0-158 GCA_002413455.1 Rhodanobacter sp. UBA5168
AGTGCCCGGGTCATGCCAAGCAGGCCCGATTTGGCCGACACATACGCCACGCGGTCGGGCCGCCCGACGAAACTCGCGATCGAAGCGACGTTGAGGATCCGCCCGCTGCCGCCGCGGATCATGAATGGCGCGACGGCCCGGGCGCAGAAGAACGGCCC
>DHXA01000100.1:474-2529 GCA_002413455.1 Rhodanobacter sp. UBA5168
CGGCCGAAACGGCGGTCGACCTCGCGCGCCATCTGGTTGACCGAGGCGGAATCGGTGACGTCGGCGCGGACGAAGATGGCTTCGCCCTGTGCCGCAATCTCGGCAGCGGCGTCCTGGCCCTTGCGTTCGTCGATATCCACCACCGCGACGCGGGCGCCTTCGCGGGCAAAGGAAAGGCTGATCGCCTTTCCGATTCCGCTGGCGCCACCCGTCACGACCGCGACCTTCTCGCGTAACCGCATGATATTCTCCGCCTGCTCTAGAGATCTGGATATTCGATCGCCGCCGTGGTCTGGCGTCGTCGCGCCAGCAGGCCCTTCACCACCGGATAGGAAAGCGAGACGATGGACAGCGCCATCAGGCTGCCGGCGATCGGCTGGGTGAAGAACACGGTCCAGTCGCGGTGATAGGTGATCATGCTCCGCATGTAGGAATCCTCGGCCAGTGGCCCGAGGATCGCACCCAGCACCATCGGCGAGACCGGGAATTTATAGCGCTCGAACAACGCCGCCAGGGTGCCGAAGATGACGATCATCCACATGTCGGAGATGGTGTTGCGGTCGGCGAACGCACCGACCAGGCAGAACATGATCACGATCGCGGCGAGCACGCCCTGCGGTATCGTCAGCACCTTCACGACGACATGGATCCAGGCGAAGCCCATCAGGCACATGCCGACAACGGCGACGAACATCGACGCCATGATGGTATAGACCACCAGCGTCGATTCAGGGTTGCCGAACATGAATGGGCCTGGCTGCACGCCGTGGAGCAGGAACGCCGCGAGAATGACCGCGGTCGCACCGCTGCCGGGGATGCCGAGTGTCAACAGCGGGACGATATGTCCGGCGACCGATGCGGTCGATGCAATCTGCGGCGCGACGATTCCTTCCGGGATGCCGGTGCCGATCTTGTCGCCGCGGCGGCCATATTGTTTCTCGATCGCATAGGACACGAAGGATGTGATGGTGGCGCCGGCGCCGGGTACGGCGCCCAGTATCGTGCCGAGCAGGGTGCTGCGAACGAAGGTTGCGCGCAATTCCCACAATTCGCGCCATGATGGAAAACGGGTCTTGGTGCTGGCCCGGTCGGCCGGCGCCTCGATATGAAGAGTTTGCCCGAGCTTGATCAGGATCTCGCCGAATCCATACATGCCGACCAGAACCATCACATATGGCACGCCGTTCGACAGGATCGCGGAATTGAAGGTAAAGCGCTCGGTCCCGTAGGTACTGTCGGTGCCGATGGTTGCGACCAACAGCCCGAGGAACAGGCTGATCAGCGCGTTGGGGATCGACGTGCCGGCCAGCGCCACCACGGTGGTGAGGCCGAAGAACACCGCTGCGAAATATTCGGGCGCGCCGAATTTGAGCGCGAAGTTGCTGAGCGGCGTCGCCAGGGTGGTCATCACGGCGGTCGAGAACAGCCCACCGGTCAGCGCCGCGACCAGGGCCCATCCGAGCGCCTTCGCCGCCTCGCCGCGCTGGGTCATCGCATAGCCGTCCCACAGCAGCGGCACGTCCATCGGTTCGCCGGGAATGCGATACAGGATGGCGGTAAAACAGCCGGCGTAGGTTCCCGACATGTAGATTGCGGTCAGCAGGATGATCGACGGCTCGAGCGCCATCCCATAGGTGAAGGGAAGCGCGAGAACCACGCCCATCACGAGGCCGAGACCGGGCATGATCGAAACGGCCATGCCGATCAGCAGGCCGATGAACATCATCAGCAGATCGAGCGGCTTGAAAACCTCGGCAAATCCGGCCAGCAGCAATTGCAGGGTGTGCATTCAGCCCTCTTAGTGAACGCCGAGCAGGCGCATCAGGCTGGTCGACAGCCATTCAAAGGGACCGGTGCCGATCGGCAACGCCACGTAAATCACCCGCAGGAAGACCAGCATGAACAGCAAGGTCGTCACGATGCTGATGGCGAGTGCGGTCCAGAAGCGGCGGAAGCCGCCGATCCAGATCAGGCACAGCACGAACACCACGGTATCGAGGAAAAACCCGACGATCTCGAACAGCGCCAGGTAAACCACCGACGCGGCTACGCAAA
>DHXA01000019.1:0-4761 GCA_002413455.1 Rhodanobacter sp. UBA5168
CCCAGCGCGAACGGGAACAGCATCGTCACGATCAGCGCGTAAAGCACCGGCATCGCGATGTCGCCGCGCCGGCGCCAGGCCAGCGTGAGGTCGCGCCGCAGCATTGCCGTGCAGGCGGTGAGAAGGCCCGGATGGTTCATGCATGCATCCGGATATGCCGGGGTTCGCCGCCATGGAAACTCACCGCGCCGTGGCTGGTGACCAGCGCGGCACCACCGGCGGCGGTGTGCGTCTCCAGTATCCGATTGACCAGTGCGATACCGATGCGGTCGAGGTTCGCGTAGGGCTCGTCGAGCAGCCACAGCGTGGCCGGCAGCAGCAGCAGCCGGGCCAGTGCCGCGCGCTTCTTCTGGCCGGCGGACAAGCGACGTACCGGTTCGTCTTCATAACCGCGCAGGCCGATCTCGGCCAGCACCGCCGTCGCACTGGCGCCGTCGCGGCAGCCATGCAGGCCGCCGGCGATCTGCAGGTTTTCGCGCGGGCTGAGGTCGGCCTTGAGGCCGAGCTGGTGGCCGAGAAACAGGATCTCGCTGGCGCAGCGGTCGCGCTGCAGCGGTTCGCCGCGCCAGTGCAGATCGCCTTCGCCGACATGCAGCAGGCCGGCGAGCATGCGCAGCAAGGTGGTCTTGCCGCTGCCGTTGTCGCCCTCGACCAGCGCCAGTTCACCCGCGTGCAGTTCGAAATCCAGCGGCGCGAACACCGGCTCATCCTGGCGCTGGAAGCTCAAGGCTCGCGCTTCAAGCAGGGGTACGGCGGTATGTGCGGCGGTCATTGCCCTGATTGTCCGCAATGGCGATGGCGCTTGTCCATGCGGCGTGCTGCCGCTGACCGGGTCACTCCAGCAGCCGAAGATAGGCGATGCCCGTGGCCTGACCATGAACGTACGCCAGTTGCCGGTGATGCCGGGCCAGGGTATCGAGCAGGGCAACATCGGGGCCGATCACGAACAGGCTGGGTTCGCTCCAGCCGGTGCGGCCGATGCCGATCGCCGGATGGATCACGGCTTCGGGCCATGCGCGCAGCGCAGTCAGCAATTCGCGTTGTGCGGCGAGATGGTCCGCTGGCGTTCGTGTCGTCTCCGCGCGGGGATTCCATGCGGTGATGAAACCCCATGAGCGTGCGCCGACCAGCGCCTGCAGCGAAGACGGCAGCGGCTGGTCGATGCGGATACCGGCCCATTCCACCTCGTCGAGGCAGACGAGGTAATCGGTGGCGCGGAACGCGTCGAGCAACAGCTTATCCATGCCGCAATGGTGGCAATGGCGGCAGGCTGGATCGGAGCAGGTTCACGGCGGCATCGAGATCGACGTCGGTAACCTGCGGCGTGTCGCGCAGCAATTGTTCCAGCAACGCGTCCTGCGCATACCCGCGTTCGAGCGCGTAGGCATAGGGCACATGGGAGAACGTGACCAGCCGATAGCGTGCCATGTAGTGCTGCGGCGCGCGGGCGGCCAGCAGCGCCCCCAGTTCGCGCTTGGCCAGATAGTGCGGGTCGGCCACCGAGTCGCGCATCTCGACGTAGTTTTCCAACGCCATCGTGGCGATCGCATTGGCGTTGGGTTGGCGCACGCGCTGGAACTCGGCGAACACCTCGGCGCTGTCGCTCGGTGCCGCGGCGAGCAGGTTGGCCAGCACCACGGTGTCTTCGAAGCCACAGTTCATGCCCTGACCATGGAACGGCACGATCGCGTGGGCGGCATCGCCGATCAGCAGCGCGCGGCCGTCCAGATGCCAGCGATCGAGATACAGCGTGGACAGGGTACCGACCGGATGGGTTTCGAAGTCTTCGTTGAAGCGCGGAATCAGCGACAGCAGTCCCGGGAACTGTTTGCTGAAGAACGCCGCGGCGGCATCGGCGTCGGGCAGGGTGGCGAAACTCGGTGCCGCACCTTGCGCCGGCAGGAACAGCGTGACCGTGAAGCTGCCCTCGGTGTTCGGCAACGCGATGCACATGTAGCCGCCGCGTGGCCAGATATGCAGCGCGTGCGGTTCCAGCGCGAACTGGTCATGGCCGCCGCTGAGCTGCAGCACGGCGGCAGGCAGCTCGCCGGCGGGCGGAATCTCCAGTTCCTTGTAGCCGTGGCCGAGCGACTCGATGCGCTCACCCAGTGGGCTGTGCGCATTCATCGCCGCGCGCACCGCGGAGCCGGCGCCATCGGCGCCGATCAGCATGCCCACCGGAAGATCGCGTTCCACTCCCGCCGCGTCGGCCATCCGGATGCGCTGCGCATCGAAGTCGGCGCCGACCAGCGATTGTCCGAAATGAAACTGCACGCCGGCGGCCTCGGCGGCTTCCAGCAGCAGCATGTTCAGCGCGCCGCGCGAAACCGACCAGATCACTTCGCTGTCGTCGACACCGTAGCGCTGCAAGGCACTGTTGCCGTCGAGATCGTGCACCATGCGCCCGCGCATCATCACGGCGCGCTGCAGCACGTCGTCGGCAAGACCCGCCGTGCGCAGCGCCTGCAGGCCCCGCTCGGCGAGGGCCAGGTTGATCGACCGTCCGCCGACGAAACCGGCCCGCCTGGGATCCGCACGTTTCTCGACCACCTCGACCGCAAAGCCGCGCTGCGCCAGCTGCTGTGCCAGCAGCGCACCGACCAGGCCGCCGCCAATGAGGGTGATGGGTTGCTGCGCCATGCTGCGATCCGTGGTGGGAATCCGCCCACTGTTCCGCAAGCGGTCCGTAACTGCAATCCCGGGCAATCCATTACGTGCTGCAGGAGCGTTGCTGTGTGGGCGGTTCGCGCCTGGCGCAGAAGAATTCGGCAAGGATGTCGCGGTTTCCGGCAGCAACAAGAAGGGCCGACCCTTGTGGGCCGGCCCTTCTTGTTCACGCACTTGCCAATGGCTTACTGGCAGGTCACGCCAACAGCGTTGAACGCAGCCACTACGTCACTGCGCGAGTAGCCGTAGTCGTCCGCAGCGGATTCCACGCCGCAGGCGCCGGACTTGAACGTGGAGGTGGCTGTCCAGTACATCGCGTTGGCGTGCGCGAACACCTCGAAGGCCTTTTTCGTATTCCAGTTCGAGGTCTTCGCCAGCGTGCAGAAGGCCTTGTTGTAGACGCCGCTGGAGTAATGCACGTCCAGCGAGCTGGTGTAGTTCGCCGCGTTGTCGATCGAGCCACCGTCTAGCGTCGGCGTGCACATCCAGCGCAGCGCCGTGCCGTTCTTGATGATCTCGGCACCCACCAGCCAGTCGTTGTGTCCGCGGTCGAAGTACTCGGCCGCTTCACCGGCCATGTCCGAAAATGCCTCATTCATGCCGCCGGACTGGCCGGAATACTGCAGGCCGGAGTTCTGTTCGGTGAAGCCGTGGCTGATCTCGTGGCTGGTGACGTCCAGCGAGGTCAGCGGGTAGAAGTAACTGGCGCCGTCGCCGAAGTTCATCGACGTGCCGTTCCAGAACGCGTTCTCGTAGTTGCGGCCATAGTGCACGTTCATCACCAGCGAGAAGCTCAGCGGTGGTGCACTAAGCCAGTTGCTGTACATGTCGTGTACGACGCTGCCGAAGTGGTGCGCGTCGTTGATCGGCGAATAGGCGCCGTTCACGGCATCGCCGCTGCTGGTCGGGCAGATGAAGCTCCACAGCGTGCCCGTGCGCGTGCTTTTCGCCATGTTGTTGGTCTTCACGTCCGGGTTCTGCATGTAGCAGGTAGAGCCGGACTGGATGACGGCGAGCGCCGCATAGTCGGTACCGTAGAAATACTGGCCGGTCTTCAGGTTGCCGCCAGCGCCGGTGGCGAGAGCGGGGGTACCGGTGACGCCGCCACCGCCGCCCGGCTTGCCCTTGGTGGTGAGGCCTTCCCAGGACTGGATCACTTCCCCGGTATTGGCGTCGATGATCGCGGTCGGGCGTGTCGGTGCGCCATTGCGATCGACGAAGAACGACGTGACGTAGGCAAGACGTGCCCGGTTGCCCTCGGCGTAGACGTACAGGTTGCTCTTCGCGTTCTGGATGTCACTGTCCTTTACGCCATCGACACCGATGCCGAATGGCAGCAGACCGGCGTGTGCACGCAGGAGGGCGGTTGCACGGGCGCCGCTAATGGCGGGAGTGACCGAGGCGATGTCGTGGCCGATCCCGCTGGAAATTTCGCCGCTGACGCCGAGTATGTTGCCGCCGCCGTCGTGTTCCACCACGACGTTTCGGCCATACACGGGTACGCCGCGGAAGGTCTGTTGCTCACGGGTTTTGAGGGTTCCGTGGGCGGTACGAGCCTGCAGGCGTGGCGACAACGAGGCATCGGCGTCCAGACCGATGCGGTTGGCGAGAGCCGCGGGCGCGACCTTGCCCATGGATTGGACCTGGACGCGTGTATGCGTGGCGGCACCGGCGTCGGACATGGCGGCCAGGCCGATAGCACCCAACAGCGCAACAACAAGTGGTTTATGCATCATCAGTGTTTCCCCTCCCTAGTATGACTGGAAAGACGCCCCGTCCGGTTTCCCGATGGTGGTACGTCTTGCGGTCCGGTCGCGGGAAGTCCCCCCCAGGACAGGTTGGCGACCGGATCGTAGGAAACTACGACCTCTCGCTGATCCAGGTCAATGATCTGCGTCTCAATAACTCGCGCTATCCGTGAGTGTTCCGTGCGCCGTTTTCGGCGAGGCTGACTCAGAAGCTCATGAAATAGCCGCCGTTGACCGGCAGATTGGCGCCGGTGATGTAGCCGGCGTCATCGTCGGCGAGAAAGGCCACGGTGCGGGCGATATCGGCCGGGGAACCCAGTCGGCCTACCGGAATGTCGGCGATGAT
>DHXA01000019.1:5025-6282 GCA_002413455.1 Rhodanobacter sp. UBA5168
CCGGGCGAAACGGTGTTGACGGTGATGCCCTTGCGCGCGGTCTCCCGCGCCAACGCCATGCTGAAGCCATGCACGCCGGCTTTGGCGGCCGAATAGTTGGTCTGGCCGAACTGCCCGGTCTGGCCGTTGACCGAACTGATGTTGACGATGCGGCCGAAGCCGCGCGCAGTCATGCCCTCCACCACGTTGCGGCACATGTTGAACACGCCGTCGAGGTTCACCCGCATCAGTTCATGCCATTGCTGCGGCGTCATCTTGCGCAGGCTGGCGTCGCGGGTGATGCCGGCGCCATTGACCAGGATGTCGACGCTGCCGTGCTGCTGTTCGACCCGCGCGGCGAGTTGCTGACAGCTGTCGAAGTCGCTGACGTCGGCCGGTTCGAACGCGATGGCATCACCGAAGCCGGCAACCTCGTCATGGAACGCGGCAACGCGCCCGTTGCGGGCGGCCAGATCCACCGCGATCACGGTTCGACCGGACCGGGCCAGCTGGCGGCAGATTTCCGTGCCCAGGCCGCCGATGCCGCCGGTAACCAGCGCAACACGCCTTGCCACAGCGGGCTTTTCAACAGCAGGTTTCGAAGCAGCGGTCTGGTTCATGGATCTCGGTCGGTCGACGTGATCATGCCGCGAGGCAGCACATGCTGTGCTGCAGCGATCGGATCAGGGGAACAAAACAAACGACGCGTCGATGCGCGCCGTCGGCCAGGCCTGGGATCAGCCGGATTTCTTGCCGCTGCGGGTGCTCGCGCCCGGGGTCGGGATCACCTGGGCAGCGGTATCGATCAAGCCGCGTTGCATCGCCTGGAATGCTGCCAGGTTGCGCTCGGTCAGATCGTTCAGCGTGTTCCAGGGCGTCTGCCCCATCAGGTTGTTGAGCTGGCTGCGGAACTGCGTTTGCTGATCCAGGAACACTTCGAGGCTGCGCTCCAGGTACGGTCCCATGAAGCCCTGCAGCGAATTGCCGTAGAAACGAATGATCTGGCTGAGCAGCTGTGGCGACAGCATCGGCTGCCCCTTGTCCTCATGCTCGGAGATGATCTGCAGCAAGACAGAACGGGTCAGGTCTTCGCCGCTCTTGGCGTCGCGAACCTCGAAATCCTCGTTGTCCAGCACCAACTGACGGACCTCTTCCAGCGTGATGTAACTGGAGATTTCCGTGTCGTAGAGACGCCGGTTCGGATACTTCTTGATGGTGCGCTTTGTTTGTGCCATGCGGCGAACGCTAACAGAAGATATTGCGCCGCACCAGTCGTGG
>DHXA01000019.1:6547-16833 GCA_002413455.1 Rhodanobacter sp. UBA5168
GCGCTGCCGAACGGCGGTTTGGCGAACCACAGTATCGGGATCAGCAGCACGAACAGGATCGCGCAGGCCCAGAACACGTCGTTCACCGCCAGCGTCAGTGCCTCGCGCGTCAGCAACCGATCGACCAACCCCAGGCTTTGCATGTTCGAAAGCCCGCTGTGCGACAGCTGCCCGATGAACTGGATGGCGGCGGGATGGCCCGGACTGACGTACTCGGTCAGCGCGGCATGGTGGGTCTCGCCGCGGTGTTGCCACATCGTCACCATGATCGCGGTGGACACGCTCGAACCGATGGTGCGGCAGAAGTTGGACAGCCCCGACGCGCTGGCGATCTGGTCGACCGGCAGGCCGGAAAGATAGACCTGGTTCAGCGGGATGAAGAAGCAGGGAATCGCCAGCCCCATCACGAAACGCGGCACGATCAGGGTGGAGAACGAGGCGGAGCTGTCGAAGGTGGAGAACCAGTATGCGGTGCCGGCGAACACCAGGAACGCGAAGGTCACCACTGCGCGCAGGTCCAGCTTGTGCATGTTCTTGCCCAGGATCGGCGCGATCAGGAATGCCAGCACACCGACCGGCGCAGTGGCCAGCCCGGCCCACGTTGCGGTGTAGCCAAGGGTGACCTGCAGCCACAACGGGAACACCACGTTGATGCCGAAGAACGCGAACATGCCCAGCGAGAGACTGATCACGCCCACGGTGAAGTTGCGCTGCTTGAACAGCGAAAGATCGACCACCGGATGTTTCGCATGCAGCTCCCACACGATCAGGAACGTGATGCACACCAGCGCTATCAGGCCCAGAGTCAGGATCATCGGCGAGGAGAACCAGTCATGATCGTTGCCGTTGTCCAGCATGAACTGCAGGCAGCCCACGCCGACCACCAGCAGCACCAGCCCGATCATGTCGATCGGAGCCTTGTAGGTCCTGGTCTCGCGCTTGCGCAGCAGGCTCCAGGTGATCACCGCCGCCAGAATGCCCACGGGCAGATTGATGTAGAAAATCCACGGCCACGAGAAATTGTCGGTCAGCCAGCCGCCCAGGATCGGGCCGAAGATCGGCGCCACCACCACGGTCATGGCCCATAGCGCCAGTGCGATGCCCTGTTTTTCCTTCGGGTAGTTGGACAGCAGCAAAGTCAGCGAAAGCGCCACCATCGGCCCGGAGCCGGCGCCCTGCAGCAGGCGGCCGATCACCAGCATCGGCATGCTGGTGGCCAGGCCGCACAGCATCGAGAAGATCACGAACAGCAGCACCGAGCCGACGAAGGTTTTCACCTCGCCGAAACGGCGCGCCAGCCAGCCGGTGAGCGGCTGCATGATCGCGCTGGCCAGTGCGTACGAGCTGATCGTCCAGGTGCCTTCGCTGGGGCTCACGCCGAGGCTGCCGGCGATGTGCGGCACCGCGACGTTGACGATCGTCATGTCCAGCACTTCCATGAAGGTGCTGAACGCGACGGCGATGGTGAGCAGCGCCAGCGGACCGCCGTGCAAAGGCTTCAGCGGGGCGTCGGGGGTAGCGTCGTTCGGCGTGGCGGCCATGGCTGGATTCAGTTCGCGGCGGTGGCGTGGGACAAGTTGGCGTGGATGACGCGGTCGGCTTCCGCATCCGCCTTGCTCGCCATCCGGTCGTAGACATCGGTCTGCGCCACCGGTGGCTGCGCCGCCGTGTTGGCAAGCGCGCTGCCCTGGTCATTGCTGATGTCGACCGTGACATCGGTCGACAGGCCGATACGCAGCGGATGCTTGTCCAGCTCCTTGTTGTCCAGTGCGATGCGCACGGGCACCCGCTGCACCACCTTGATCCAGTTGCCGGTGGCGTTCTGCGCCGGCAGCAGCGAGAACACGCTGCCGGTGCCGGCGCCCAGGCCGATCACCCTGCCGTGATATTCCACATCGCTGCCGTAGATGTCGGACACCACCTTCGTCGGCTGGCCTATGCGGATGTGGCGCAGCTGACTCTCCTTGAAGTTCGCATCGATCCACAGGTCGTGCAGGGGCACCACGGTCATCAATTGCTGGCCGGCCGCGACGCTGTTGCCCAGCTGCACGCTGCGTTCGGCCACATAACCGGATACCGGCGCATAGATCGCGTTGCGCTGGGCGGCGACCCAGGCGGCGCGGAAGTTGGCGCGCGCCTGCAGCACCGCCGGGTTCTGCGCCACATCGATACCTTCGACGGCGGCATGCGCGGCAGACGCCTGCGCCTCGGCCGCGACCACGGCGGAACGCGCCTGCTCTACGCCATCGCGCAGGTGCTGCACGATCTCGGGCGATTCGGCCTGGGCGGCGATCAGCGGCAGGCGGCGCTTAAGATCGGCTTCGGCCTTTTTGAGGTCGAGCTTGGCGGTCACCACCCGGGCATCCGCACCGGTGGCGGAACTGGTCTGCTGGCGCACTGCGCGCACGGCCTGGGCCAGCGCACTGCGCGCCTGCTGCAGGCGTGTTTCGGCATCGGTACTGTCCAGCTTCACCAGCACCTGTCCGGCGTCGACATGCTGGGTGTCGTCGGCAAGGATCGCCACCACGGTGCCTGGGACTTGCGCCGAGATCGCCACCTGGTTACCACCGACATAGGCATTGTCGGTCTTCTCGCGGGTGGAGAACACGAAGAGCCACAGCAGGAACCAGATCAGGCCGGCAAGGATGAACGCGCCGGCCACGATCGACAGCACGCGGCGGCGCTTGGCCGGATCCTTCGCGGCCATGCCGCTGTCGTCGGCATCGTTGGCGGTTTGCGACTTGTCGGATTCAGTGGCGCTCATGGTCGACGGCTCCGGCGATGACAGAAGAGGATGAGGAAGGGGCGCGGACTCGAGTGGTCACCTCAGCCGGCACGTCGGTGCGATAGCCGCCGCCGAGTGCCTTGATCAAGGCGAGGTCAGTGCTCAATGCCTGCGCCTGCAGCTGCGCGGCGGCATCGCGTTGCTGCAGCCATTCGGCTTTTGCGCCGAGGCTCTCGCGGGCATCGCGCACGCCCTGGCGGGCACGCGCCTGCGCGTTCGCCAGCAGCTGCCGGTCGGCTTCGAGTTGGGCGCGCTGTTCGTGCTGACGGGCGGCGACCTGTTCGGCACTCAAGGCCTGGGTGGCCACCTCGCGCGCCGCGGTCAACATGGTGCTGTTGTACTGCGCCACCGCTGCATCGAGCTGGGCCTTGCTTATGCCGTAGTTGGCCTGCAATGCGCCGCCGTTGAAAATCGGCAGATGCAGCGCCGGGGTCAGTGCAAACGTGCGGCTGCCGGGAGTGAGCAGCTTGCCCATGTCGATGCTGGACAAACCCGCCATCGCGCTGATGCTGATGTCGGGGAAGAACTCTGCACGTGCCGCATCGGTCTGCTTGAGCGCGGCTTCGACCTGCCAATGGCTGGCGGCAATGTCAGGTCGCCGCGCGATCAGATCCAGCCCGGCATGGGGAGGTACACCGCGTTCGACCATCGGCAGCGGCTGCGCCTTGAGTTCCGGCAACTGCGCCGGCGCCACGCCGAGCAGCGATGCGAGCGCGACGCGACGGATCTTTGCCGAGCCGTCCAGTGCCACGCGCATCTCGCGTACGCCGGCCCATTGCGCGCGAGCCTTCTGGGCCTCGTCCGGCAAATCGATGCCCTGCTGCACGCGCAACTCGGCGATATGCGTCAACTGCTGCTGCGTGGCAAGCAACTGGTCGGTCAATTGCAGACGCGCCTGATCGGCCTGCCAGCCGAAGTAGGTATCGGCCACGGCGTATTGGATCGCCAGTGCCGCGGCACTGCGCTGCGCCTCGGCGGCATGGGTCTGGTCCAGCGCCGCTTCCACTGTCGCGCGCTTCTTGCCCCACCAGTCGAAGTCGTATTGCAGCTGCACCCCGAGGTCGGCCTGGTTGTACCAGGTGAAGCCGAGAAACTGGCTGGGGATCAGACCATGCTCGCTCATCCGCGTGCGCGCGACCTGCGCACTGCCGTTGATCGAAAGGCCGAGTTGCGCCGCGGCCAGTCGTGCCGACTGATCGGCGTTCTGTACGCGACTGCGCGCCAGTGCGAGATCCGGCGACTGCTGCATGGCGCGGTCCATCAGATCATCCAGCTGCCGGTCGTCGTACTGGCGCCACCACTGTGTTGCTGGCCAACCGGCGCGCGCCGGAGTCTGCAGGCCGGCCAGCGGAACGTCGTCGCGCAGCACGGGCAAACCGAGTTTTGCCGGGGCGGCCGCGCAGGCGGCCAGCACCAGCGTGATCGCCACGGTCAGCGCCGTGCGACCACGTAGCGGAGCATGCTTCATCGGGGCTTCCTTCATGGAGGGGTGGCTTCGCTCAATTCGTCGAGGTTATGAGCCAGCTTGCGCAGCAAACGGCTGAGACTGCGTTTGTCGCCGTCGCTGAAGCCCGCAAACATGAGGGCGACGCGGGGGAACATCGGCGGCAGCATTTTTTGCACGAAACGCCGGCCGGCCGGAGTGATCCGGATCAGCACGCGCCGGCGATCCTCCTCGCTGGCACCACGGGTGATCAGTCCACGCTTGACCAGCGCGTTGGCGATGCGGGTCATGTTGGTGGCGCCCTGGCTGGCGTATTCGCACAACTCGCCCGGCGTCGAGCTGCCGTCGGGGCGGCTGTACAGGATCATCAACGTGAGAAATTCGCTGTGATTGAGCTTGTGTGGCTTGAGCTTGAACTCGAGTTCACCTTCGAGGCTTGAGCCGACCATCAGCATCAACCGGCACAGCCGGGCCTCGGCGGCGGGCATCTGCGGGATGATCTGACTCACCCTGCCGATGCCCTCGTCCATCATCTCGATGCAGTTTGTCAGACGTGCCATTTCACCAAGTCATATTTCATCAGTGAAATAAAAGATAGCAAGCACCATGCGCGGCACGCAAGTAGCCTGGAGATGGCGTGCCGAACCGTTGCGCTCAGCCGCGGCGTCGATCCAGCGCGAACAAGCGCCGCGCGTTCGCGCTGGTGGCGGCGGCGACATGTGCTTCCGGTTCACCGCGCAATGCAGCAACGCATTGCAGGACATCGGCGACCCGTGCCGGTTCGTTGCGTTCGCCCCGATGAGCCGCATCGGGTTGATCGGGCGCATCGCTTTCCAGCAACAGGAATTCGATAGGCATCTGCGCCACGATGCGGCGCAGCCGCTGCGCCCGCGGGTAGGTCACCGGCCCGCCGATACCCAGATGAAAGCCGATGTCCCACAGATGCTGCGCCTGCTGCAGGCTGCCCGAGAAACTGTGCACCACGCCGCGCAATCCGCCGGTCCGACGCAAAATCAGGCTGACTTCCTCCAGCGCGCCGCGTGCATGCACGATCACCGGCAGATCCCGCTGGCGTGCCAGTTGCAGTTGGCGCTGAAAGAAATCCCGCTGCAGCTCGCGGTCAAGACCCTCCGCGTGGAAATCCAGGCCGATTTCGCCCACGGCGACGACGTTCTCCTCATCGAGCCATGAAGACAGAGCGTCCACATGCTCGAGTACATGCTTGCGAAGAAACATCGGGTGCAGCCCCAAGGCGGGATGCAGATGGGGGTGTTCCGCGCAGAGCGCCTTGATGCGTGGCCAGCTTTCGGCATCCACGCCAGGCACGATCATGGCGTCGATGCCGGCCTTCTGGGCGCGTCCGATCACCGCGTTGCGGTCGAGGTCGAATGCCGCGTCGTCAAGATGGACGTGGCTGTCGATCAATCCGGGCATGCTGCGTTTTTCGTGCACTGGCAGAGAGTTCCGGGACGCGGGCGTGAAGATAATGTAACGACTGCGAGCTAGCTCCGATTCAGTTGCATACCGGTTCAATGGCAACGCAAATCCTTGCGCAAGGGTAGTCTCGCGCTGGACAGCATCAGCAGCATACAAACAGAGGAGAGGGTCGTAATGAACAGATTGATGGTCAATGTACTCAATATCGCTATCGCTGCTGCACTCGCGACTGGCCTGACTGCCTGTAACCGCAATGCGGATGCAGGCTCTTCCAATGGCAATGCGGCGCTTGATGCGGGCGCCAGTGCAGACGCCGGCGTCAAATATGCCAAGGTTGTCAGTGTCGATCCGGTGCGTTCGACCTCGAACAATCCACGCGAGGTCTGCCACGACGAGACGGTGACGCATACCGCACCGCCGAAGGATCAGCATCGGATTGCCGGAACCGCCATCGGCGCCGTGGTCGGCGGCCTCGTCGGCAATCAGGTGGGCGGCGGCAAGGGCAAGACGCTGGCCACGGTGGCGGGTGCGGTCGGCGGCGGCTATGCGGGCAATCGCATCGAAGCCAGCCGTCAGCACGGCCAGGTGACTTCCTCGGTGGAACGCAAGTGCAGCACGGTCAACAACACCACCACCAAGATCGTCGGATACGACGTGCGCTACGTTTACAACGGAGTTACCCGCACGGTGCGCATGGACCACGATCCGGGCGACCGGGTGCAGGTGCAGGAAGGTGTAACGGCTGTATCCGACGATCGCTGAGCTGGCCCATTGAAAAGGAGTGACCCATGAATGCACTGACTGGAAAATTTGCGCTGGCTGCCGCAATGACGGCTGGGCTGGCACTCGCCGGCTGCGCTACCGCGCCCTACGGCAACAACGGCGGCTACCAGGGCCAGAACGGCTATGGCAATCAAAACGCGCGCTGCCAGAGTTGCGGAGTGGTGCAGGAGGTGCAGCAGGTCTACATCGACGGCGGCAACGGCAACGGCGGTACGCTCGGGGCGATCATCGGTGCGGTGGCCGGCGGTGTGCTGGGCAATCAGGTCGGCAAGGGTGATGGCCGCAAGGCCGCGACGGTGGCTGGTGCGGTGGCCGGTGGCGTCGTCGGCAACCAAGTCGGCAAACGCAGCGGCGAAGGCAACAGTACGGCCTGGCGCATCGTCGTGCGGTTGGACAACGGGCAGTACGCGACCGTCACTCAGCGTGAAAATCCCGGTCTTCGCAATGGCGACTATGTCGAGGTCCGCGGCGATCAGGTTTACGCACGCTGATTTTATATGGACGCTTGGAAGTCCATATGCATGGACTTCCATAAACAGGAAAGGCCCTCGTCATGAGGGCTTTTTCGTTTCTCGCGTTCTTGGGCGCCAGTCAGTTCACTGCATAGAATGCGTGTTCGCCGATGGTTACGCTGGGGCGATTTCGCGACCAGGTCGGGGAGATCGCAGTCGTGGCAAAGTGATCGGCACGCGGTACCAGCATGTGGCGCTGTGCCAGCGGCAGTTGCCAGTTGTGAATTGATCTGCCGGCTACCTGCCATGCCTTGTTGAAAGCTCCGAGATTGTTGATGTCGAACGAGCCGGGAGTGGTGGTGGTCGCGAATTGATGCGGAGCCGTCACGACCTTGCACACGGTGCTTCCCCAACGGCCGCGGTCGCGACGACGCAGCGCCACTTCTGCCACGGCAAGCTGGCCGTTGATCGGTTCGCTGCGTGCTTCCAGATAGACGGTGGTCGCCAGGCAGGCCTGGTCTGCGACGGGTTGTGGCATCAACGATGTCAACCACAACAGCATGGAAAGTTTCACGGTTCTGCCTCCAACGTGCTGTACGCGCAAAGCGAGTTGCAGGCTTTGTGCGCCGTTGCGGTGGACGGGCGGGCAGGCCGTTCCACCTGGATCTATCGCCACGACCGAAACTTGTGGTCGGGCGCTTTGCCACGGAATTGTGGCGGTACGAGCGGCGGTTTGATGCCGATCGGAATGGGATGTTGCACTGGCGTTGCGCGTGCCGATGTCGGCCGTGTTGCCTGCAACTACTTCTGCGCACTCGTTGGATGCGAGGCGATATGCCATCCGGCCACTTCTGCCGGGTCGCGCCGATTCGGATTCTTCCGGTTCGTCGCGTATTTCGACACCCCGTGTTCCGGATGTCGCGATATTCGATCGGCGGAGCCTAGTGGCGGAATCTGCCGCTGACAAGTGCCGATGAGTTGAAGTTTAGCTCATGCTCACAATTGAAAACATCGTCATTGCGTGATGATGTTCGCGATGTCGCTCATGCTGGCCATGACATCTCGAGACGGATCACAAGCTTGTCGTTGAACGGCGCCAGATATCCGTCCTCTGCTTGCGTCGCGATGTCATCACTCAATACAACGAGCGCCTCGACGCGATCATCCGTCGCGACCGCATCGAGCACATAACCGACTTCACGATCACCTTGGCGCAGCACGTCACCGGCACATGCTGCTTGCGACAATGTGACGCTATGCAGATGTCGTTTGTGTCCGTTGCGAAAGTGCAACCGGGCGACGATTTCCTGGCCCGGATAGCAGCCCTTGTCGACGGCGACTGCTTGCAGTCGCTGCAGCGACAGCGCCGCCGGCAGCAATTCATTCAATACTTGCGTCGGCAGCCATGGCCAGCCCGCGCGAAGTTGCAGTGGGACCCATGCGCTGTCGCTGTGATCGGAATCGTCGATGCGCAGGCTGTGCGTACCGCAACCAAGCGAGAGCGACTCGACTCCATCGCTGACCGTATGCATCGGCAACGCCGGCCCGGTTGCGAGAGCGCGCGGTGGCAACGCCGCCAGCGTGAGTTTCGAACGGAACACGAAACGTCGTAGTGCATCGACCATCGTCGCCGCGCTGCCACCGCGCAACAGCAGCAGGTAGCGATCGTCGGCGAGCCGAAGCAGATGAAACAGCTCGCGTACGCGACCTTGCGGATCGAGCCAGGCGCTGAACTGCCACTGGCCGGTGGCGAGCGAGTTGACCTTGCTGCTGAATTGCGCGTGCGCAAACGCCGTCGCGTCAGCGCCCTCGATCAACAGGGTTTCCGCAGAATATGATGTCGGCATAAGTGCGAAGAGATTGGGGCATAAGGCAGCCAGCGCAAGGACGGTCAGTGGAGGCGTTGCCGACATGGTCAGCCATCGCTGAGGTTGTGCTGCTTTGCCGCAAGTATTAACCTTCGCGGGCTTACAAAACCATGTCCGATACCTTCTCGCCAGCCGAATCCGCACCTGCTTCCGTCTCCACGGAAACCGTTGCCGTGCCGGCGAGCCGGGTGCAGGACAAGGCGCCGGAACCACGGCCGGCGCCTGATCCCACCCGCTACGGCGACTGGGAAAAGAACGGGCGTTGCATCGACTTCTGAACGGCCGCAACGGCGCTCGTCGCCGATGGCAGACAGGGGCGGTGCGGCAATGAGATCAGCGATTCAACTCAGGGTAGCCGCCATGGCAGACACGCAACGACCGCTCTCTCCGCATCTTCAGGTCTACAAGTGGCAAGTGCAGATGGTGAGTTCCATCCTGCATCGCGCCACCGGCATCGCGCTGTCCGTCGGCACTTTGCTGGTGGTATGCGGGCTGCTGTACCTGGCGGGTGGTGAAGAGAGCTTCAACCACTTCAAGAACCTCATCGCAAGCCCGGTCGGGCTGGTATTGCTGGTCGGTTGGAGTTGGGCGCTGTTCTATCATCTATGCAATGGCATCCGGCATCTGGTCCAGGATACGGGGCTTGGTTACGGCATTTCCCAGTTCGTGCGTTCCAGCTGGCTGTCGGCGGCCGGCAGCATCGTACTCACCGTGCTGGTGTGGGCTTACGTGTTGACAGCCGGGGGTGCGGCATGAGCGCGAAGGACGCTGTCGTGAAAGACCGACGCAACCCGCTGAAAATTGCCCGCGGTCTGGGTTCTTCCCAGTCTGGGGTGGGTCACTGGTGGACCCAGCGGGTGACTGCTGTCGCGCTGCTGCTGCTGGGCGTGTGGTTTGTCGTTACGGTGCTGTGCCTGCTGCATGCCGACTACGCCACGGCGCGTGCCGCGGTGGCCAAACCCTGGAACGCGTTGCTGCTGATCGCCTTCGTGCTCACCATGTTCTGGCATGCCGTGCTTGGCATGCAGGTGGTGATCGAGGATTACGTGCATGTCCGCTGGAAGGAAGTCGTCCTGCTGCTGGCGATCAAGTTCCTCGCGATGCTGGGCGCGCTGGCAAGCGTGCTCGCCGTGCTGCGCATTGCGCTGACCCCATAAGACGCGAGGCCGAGATTTCATGGAAAGCTACAAGGTTCAGCAACACCTGTATGACGTGATCGTGGTCGGTGCCGGCGGTGCGGGCTTGCGCGCCACCTTCGGCCTGGCCGAAAAGGGTCTCAAGGCCGCCTGCATCACCAAGGTGTTCCCGACGCGCTCGCACACGGTGGCGGCACAGGGCGGTATCTCCGCCGCACTCGGCAACATGGGCGAGGACGACTGGCGCTTCCACTTCTACGACACCGTCAAGGGGTCCGACTGGCTCGGCGACCAGGACGCGATCGAATACATGTGCCGAGAGGCGATCCCCTCGATCATCGAGCTGGAGCACTACGGCGTGCCGTTCTCGCGCACCGAGGA
>DHXA01000019.1:17105-21026 GCA_002413455.1 Rhodanobacter sp. UBA5168
CCGTTCGGCGGCATGACCACGCACTACGGCAAGGGAACCGCACAGCGCACCTGCGCTGCGGCCGACCGCACCGGTCACGCGATCCTGCACACGCTGTATCAGCAGGCGCTGGCGCATGACGCCACGTTCTTCATCGAATACTTTGCGATCGACCTGATCTTCGACGCGGACGGCGTATGCCGCGGCGTGCTCGCGCTCGACATGAACGAGGGCACCCTGCATTTCTTCCGCGGTCATGCGGTGGTGATGGCCACTGGCGGCTATGGGCGCGCTTACTTCAGCGCCACTTCGGCGCATACCTGCACCGGCGA
Organism: Rhodanobacter sp. UBA5168; assembly: GCA_002413455.1. Taxonomy (GTDB): domain Bacteria; phylum Pseudomonadota; class Gammaproteobacteria; order Xanthomonadales; family Rhodanobacteraceae; genus Rhodanobacter. The sequence continues at coordinate 17,417 of DHXA01000019.1, forward strand.
CGGTGGCGGCATGGTGCTGCGCGCGGGCCTGGCGCTGCAGGACATGGAGTTCGTGCAGTTCCATCCCACCGGCATCTACGGTGCCGGCTGTCTGATCACTGAAGGTGTGCGCGGCGAAGGCGGCTACCTCACGAACTCCGAAGGCGAGCGTTTCATGGAGCGCTATGCGCCCAGCGCAAAGGATCTTGCCTCGCGTGATGTGGTCAGTCGTGCGATGACGCTGGAAATTCGCGAAGGTCGCGGCGTCGGCGAGCACAAGGACCATATCTACATCAACCTGATGCACCTCGGTCCGGACGTGATCCACGAGCGCCTGCCGGGCATCGCCGAATCGGCGCGCATCTTCGCGGGCGTGGATGTGACCAAGGAGCCGATTCCGGTCCTCCCGACCGTGCACTACAACATGGGCGGCATTCCCACCAACTATCACGGCGAAGTGGTACAGAAGCGCGGCGACGATGTCGACGCGGTCGTGCCTGGCCTGTTCGCGATCGGCGAGGCCGCCTGCGTCTCCGTGCACGGCGCCAACCGTCTGGGCTCCAACTCGTTGCTTGATCTGGTGGTGTTCGGCCGGGCTGTGGCGCATCGCTGCGCCGAGCTGATCAAGCCGGAAACCGCGCACAAGGATCTGCCAGTCAACGTACTGGACAAGGCGTTGGCCCGCTTCGACGGTCTGCGCAACGCCAATGGCAACAAGCCGACCGCGCAGATCCGACTGGAGATGCAGCGCACCATGCAGAGCGATGCGGCGGTGTTTCGCACCGGCGTCACATTGAAGGAAGGCTGCGCGAAGATTTCCGCGGTGCGCGAATCGTTCAAGGATGTGCGCGTCAGTGACCGTTCTCTGGTGTGGAACTCCGACCTGATCGAAACGCTGGAATTGGCCAATTTGCTGGATCAGGCGATCGCCACCATGTACTCGGCAGAGCAGCGCCCCGAAAGTCGGGGTGGTCATGCGCGCGAGGATTTCCCCGAACGCGACGACGTCAACTGGATGAAGCACACGCTGGTATGGGTCGATGAGGCCGGCACGCCACGCTTCGATTCCCGTCCCGTGCACATGAATCCTATGACCGATGAAGTCAAGGCCGTGCCGCCGGCGAAACGCGTCTACTGATTCCGCGCGGCGGCTGCGTCCGCCACGTGGAAGTCGCATCATTGGTTGTACGGTCGGGGCGCAAGCCCTCCTGCAGAAAGTTGAAGGGTTCAGCACATGGCAGAGTTTTCGCTACCGAAGAATTCAAAGATCCAGCCGGGCAAGCACTATCCGGCCAAGGATGCGAAGAAGCCGCGTACCTTCCGCATCTATCGCTGGTCGCCGGATGACGGGCAGAACCCGCGCATCGACACCTACGAAATCGACCTTGCCGCGTGCGGCCCGATGGTTCTGGACGCATTGCTGAAAATCAAGAACGAGATCGATCCCACACTGACGCTGCGTCGTTCCTGCCGCGAGGGCATCTGCGGTTCGTGCGCGATGAACATCGACGGCACCAACACGCTGGCCTGCACACGCGCGATCGACGAGTGCACCTCCGGTGATGTGAAGATCTATCCGCTGCCGCACATGCCCGTGGTGAAGGATCTCGTCCCGGACCTGACTCACTTCTACGCGCAGTTCGCTTCGATCAAGCCGTGGATTCGCACGCAGAGTCCGGCACCGAATCGCGAGCGGCTGCAGTCGCCGGAAGAGCGCAAGAAGCTCGACGGCCTGTACGAGTGCATCCTCTGCGCGTGCTGCTCGACCAGCTGTCCCAGCTACTGGTGGAACGGTGACAAGTACCTGGGTCCGGCGATCCTGCTGCAGGCCTATCGCTGGATCGTCGACTCGCGCGATGAAGCCACTGGCGAACGTCTGGACGACCTGGAAGACCCGTTCAAACTGTACCGTTGCCACACCATCATGAACTGCACGCGCACCTGCCCGAAGGGTCTCAATCCGGCGAAGGCGATTGCCGAGATCAAGAAGCTGATGGTGGAACGGCGTTCGGCGTAAGCTGCGGCGGTTCCCTCGTTGGTAAGGATGCTTGCGATGTTCAATCTGCTTTGAACGAGACCCGTCTCAAGCGTCTGCGCTGGCGCACACGCCGCGGTACCCGCGAACTGGACGCCCTGTTCGGTGGCTGGCTGGACGAATGTTTTGCCAGCGCGGACGAGGCGCAGCAACAGGCGTTCGACGAACTGCTCGATGTGCAGGATCCGGATCTGTGGGACTGGGTGATGGGCCACGCGCGCCCGGAGCGAACGGACTGGCAGGCGATCATCGATGATATCCGCGCCCGCCATCGGCTTTGAGTATCGACCGTCGCGACTGTTGCCGCGAGGGTTGGTCATCGTTGCCGTCCTGGCTGTCCTGGCCGTGGTGTCATGCGCGCTGGAACCTTGGCTGAAGCTGTTGCTGGCAATCACCGTGCTGGTGGCGACATGGCATGCGGTTCGCCGGTGGGACGCCAACCCGATAGCGGCCGCAGGCTGGAGCGCAGACAACGCCTGGACGTTGCGCCTGCTCGACCACGAGGACGTACCCGCCACGCTGGCCTCGTTCCGCGTACTCGGCGCGTTCGTGCTGTTGCGCCTGCAGACGGCGGAACGCGGCGCGCAGATAGTGCTGTTGGCACCCGACAACAGCGACGCCGACATCCGCCGCCGCGTGCGCATGCGGCTGGCCACGATGCAGCCGGACGAGGCTGTGCCGCGTCTGTGACCGGGCGGCAACTTCGCTGGCGCAGCGCGGTCTCATCGAATACCTGATAATGGACGACCGGGCGGCCCGCCCTGCGATCCCCACAAGCGACCCGCCCATGTTCCGACCGCTCGAACTTTTCATCGGCCTGCGCTACACCCGCGCCAAGCGGCGCAACCAGTTCATCTCCTTCATCTCCACCGTGTCGATCGTATGCATCGCGATCAGCGTGATCGCATTGATCACGGTGATGTCGGTGATGAACGGTTTCGACTACCAGATGCGTTCGCGCATCCTCGGCGCCATCTCGCATGCCACCGTTTCCGGTGTCGACCAGAGCGTGCAGGACTGGCCGCGTGCGCTGCAGATCGCCGAGGCCAATCCGCATGTGCTGGGCGCGGCGCCGTACGTGGAATCCGAGGCGATGCTGCTGGCGCGCCGTTCCAGCGGCGCACTGGTGCGTGGCATCGAACCGGCGCAGGAGCCGAAGGTCGTCGACATCGACAAGCACATGATCGAGGGCAAGCTGGCCGAACTGACGCCGGGCAGCTGGAACATCGTGCTGGGCCGCGAGCTGGCGATGACCCTGGGCGTCGGCGTCGGCGACCGGGTGACGATGGCGGTGCAGCAGCTGCGCGCCACGCCGATGGGCAGCTTTCCGAAGATGCGCAGTTTCCATGTGGTTGGCACGTTCGAGCTGGGCATGGAGCAGTTCGACTCGGGCCTGGCGCTGGTCAACATGAGTGACGCCGAGAAGCTCAATGATCTAAGCGGCCCTACCGGTATTCGCCTGAAGCTCGATGACCTGTTCAACGCCCGGCCGGTCGCACGCGAACTGGCCGACCAGCTGGGGCAGATCTATCGGGTGCAGACCTGGATGGATACCAATGCGAATCTGTTCGCGGCGCTGTCGATGGAAAAGATGGT
>DHXA01000050.1 GCA_002413455.1 Rhodanobacter sp. UBA5168
GCGGTCTGCTCGGTCTCGGACAGTTTCGGGGTGACCTTGGCGAACAACTTCAGCAGCGGCGCGCTGATCTGTCGGCGGCGGAAATCCACCAGCAGCAGCGGCACCGCGATGGCCAGTTCGATGATCAGCAAGATGATCGTTGTCCACGGCGCATGCGCGATCAGACCGACCACCAAGGTGGCGACGATCGTGATGATCGCCCAGGTGCGCAGACTGCTGCGATGGTAGGCACAGGCACCGGTGGCAATCAGCGCCGCCAGCAGGGTCAGTATCACGGACATCTCGAACACCTCATCACGGTTGGACTGCGCCGGCAGGCTGCCGGTCGGCGGGTAACGATTCCAGACTCTGCACGAAACGGACGACTTCGCGCGCAAACGCATCATTCGCGTCGCCCGCCACCATGTGGGTGGCGTGCGGCAGTTCCACATGTCGCGCATGCGGCGCCAGTTGCAGGAATTCGGCGACGGTGGCGCGCGATACCACGTCGCTGCGCGCACCGGACAGCAGCAGCACCGGCACATCGATCTTCGCCGCGGCAGCCTGCAGGCGCGGCTGATAGCGCTCACTTTCCTGCACCACGCCACCGGCCAGCAGGGCCGGGTCCCAGTGCCAGCGCAGCCGGCCATCGGCGCCTTCACGCAGCAGCGGGCGGAGTTGTTCTTCACTCTTGCGCTCACGCCGCTGCGGCAGGTATGCGGCGATCTGTTCGGCCGCTTCGGCGTAATTCGCGAAACCGTCCGGATGCGCCTGCATGAAGGCGAGGATGCGTTCCACCCCGGCGGTTTCCCAGCGCGGCGTGATGTCGACCAATACCAGCGCGCGGAATGGCGTCGGTCGCACCTCACCGGCAAGCACGATGCCGAGCAGTCCACCCATCGACGCACCGACCATGATCGGAGGCTGTGACTGGGCCGCGGCGAGCCGCAGCAGGTCGTCGGCGAACTGGTCCATGCGATAGCCAGCTCCAGAGTCCGCGCCAGCAGCCAAGCGATCGCTTTCGCCATGCCCGCGTGTATCGAAGGTCACACAACGGCAACCGGCATCGGCCAGTGTTGCGGCCGCACTGTTCCAGGCCCCGCGGGTCTGTCCGAAACCATGCGCGAACAGCAAGGTCGGATTCCCCGCCGGATTGCGTGTCTCTATCGCGAGGTTCAGCTCGGCGACGCGAAAACGGCTGACGGCATGGAAGGGTCGGATATCGTGAACCATACGGAAGAGTATGGATTGCCTCGGCGAGCGCCGTCAACCGCCCGACAGGCATCACGCGCAAGCTGCGGGTCAGAGGCAGTCGGCAGGGTGGGCTGCACCACATTACAAATACGCGGTGTGTGGCTACCATACGCACATGAATGTCAGTAGCAAGCCTGAACGCACCCGCCTGTCAGCCGAGGATTGGGAACTTGCCGCCCTGCACCTGATTGCCGAACAAGGCGTTGGCGCGCTGGCCGTGGAAGCTCTGGCGCGCCAGCTGGGCGTGACCAAGGGCAGTTTCTACTGGCATTTCCGTACGCGCGAAGCTTTGCTGAACGCGGCGCTGGAGCGCTGGGAGCAATACGGCGAACGCGAAATCATCAGCCAGATCGAGCAGATTGCCGATCCGCGCAAGCGCCTGCCCGAGCTGTTCCGCCGGGTCGCGCATGAGCTGCAGCCGCACCGCGTGTATGCCTCGCTGCTCAAGGCGCTGGATCATCCCCAGGTCGTGCCGGTGATGGCTCGCGTTTCGCAGCGACGCATGGAATTCCTCACTACCGCCTATCGTGAAGCCGGCCTGCCGCCGCCGCAGGCATTGAACCGGGCGCGCCTGACCTACGCCGCCTACGTCGGGTTCCTGCAATTGAACTTCACACTTGGCTTGCCGCGGATCAACCACGAGGAATTCGACGCTTACGTCGAACACATGATCGCGACATTGATTCCGGCCTGATGCGCATCACAGAAGAGCCCGCACGGCGCCGTCTGGCGCCGTTTTTGTTGCACGGAACCTTGCAATACCAGTGCACGCAAACTACCGTTTCAGCTCACCTTTCTGAAAGACCTCAAGAGGACATGATGGCCAGCAAGCTGGAAGCGCTCGAGCATTGGGTGAACGAAGTGGCGGCGCTGACGCGGCCTGCCCGGATCCACTGGTGCGATGGCTCGGAGGCCGAATACCGCGCGCTGGTGCAGCAGATGCTGGAAACCGGGACCCTGATCGAGCTGAACCAGCAGACCCATCCAGGCTGCTACCTGCACCGCTCCAATCCCTCCGACGTCGCGCGGGTGGAACATCTGACCTTCGTCTGCCATCCCGACGAACAGGACACCGGCCCGAACAACCACTGGATGGACCCGGTCGAAGCGCATGCCAAGATCGACGCGCTGTTCGACGGCTGCATGGAAGGCCGAACGATGTACGTGATCCCGTACTGCATGGGACCGATCGACTCGCCGCTGGCCCGGTGTGGGGTGGAAATCACCGACAGCGCGTATGTGGTCGCGAACATGAAGATCATGACGCGCATGGGCGCCGCGGCGCAGGCGCGAATCGAACGCGAGGGTCATTTCGTCAGGGGGCTGCATTCCAAAGGAGAACTCGATCCGGAACGCCGTTTCATCATGCATTTCCCCGCCGAGCTGTCGATCAAGTCGTACGGCTCCGGTTACGGCGGCAACGCGCTGCTGGGCAAGAAGTGCCATGCGCTGCGCATTGCCAGCCACCAGGCGCGCAGCGAGGGCTGGCTGGCCGAACACATGTTGATCGTCGGCATCGAGAATCCGCAGGGCCAGACACACTATGTCGCCGCCGCGTTCCCCTCCGCCTGCGGCAAGACCAACCTGTCGATGCTGATTCCACCGGACGGATACCTGCGCGATGGCTGGAAGGTATGGACGGTCGGCGACGACATCTGCTGGATGCGCCCCGGCACGGACGGACGGCTATATGCGATCAACCCGGAAGCAGGCTTTTTCGGCGTGGCACCGGGTACCAGCGAGCAGACCAATCACAATGCGCTGACCAGCATCTCGCACGACACCATCTTCACCAACGTCGCCGTCACAGCCGACAACCAGCCTTGGTGGGAAGGCCTGCCCGGCGCGCCGATTACCGACTGGCAGGGACGCCCGTATGATCCGGCGAACGGTCCGGCCGCGCATCCGAACTCGCGCTTCACGGTCAGCGCGAAGCAGTGTCCGACCTGGTCGCCGATGGCCGAAGCGGCGCAGGGTGTGCCGATCAGCGCGATCGTGTTCGGCGGCCGCCGCCCTTCCTTGCTGCCGCTGGTGATGGAGGCGCGCGACTGGAGCCACGGCGTATTGATGGGTGCCGCAATGGGCTCGGAGACCACCGCCGCCGCCACCGGCGCGGTTGGCGTGCTGCGTCGCGACTCGATGGCCATGAAGCCGTTCTGCGGCTATCACTATGGCGACTATTTTTCGCACTGGCTGTCATTCGACCAGCCTGGCGCGAAGCTGCCGAAGATCTTCCACGTCAACTGGTTCCGCAAGGACGCCGACGGCAAATTCCTGTGGCCGGGTTTCGGCGACAACCTGCGCGTGCTGGAGTGGATGATCCATCGCGTCGAGGGAGCCGTTGATGGCCTCGAAACCCCGATCGGCATTCTTCCAGGCGCCGGCGAACTCAAGGTCGACGGACTCAAGCTCGATCCTGCGCAACTCGATGCATTGCTCGACGTGGACAACGCCGGCTGGCAAGCCGAACTCGCTGCGATCGGCGAGTATCTGCAGACCTTCGCGCCGCGCCTGCCGGAACGCCTGCGCGAGGAACAGCAGCGCGTGGCCAGGGCACTGGATGCGGCTGACACTCAGCCACGCCGCGAAGCTGCTGCGCACTGACCGTTCGCTCGCATGCCGGACGGTTCACCATCCGTCCGGCATGCGCTGACGCCGCGACAGGGCAGCAATTCAAACCCTTTCGCACGACAGCGCATCCAAGCTGGCAAGATGATCGCCTGCCCTGCCATTGGAAGCTCCATGTCGCCTGCCTCAACAGGAGCCACCGACACCGATGACGTGCGCGCCGCCGCCGCCGGTAATCGTGATGCGTTCCAGCGACTGTACCGGCTGCATGTTGGCCGGGTGCATGGTGCGGTCTATCGGCTCGCTGGCTACGACCATGCGCGCGCCGAGGATCTCACCCAGGATGCCTTCATCCGCGCCTGGCAGAAGCTGCCCGGCTTTCGCCATGAGAGCGCGTTCGGCACTTGGCTATACCGGCTCGCGGTGAACGTGGCGTTGATGGATATCCGTGCCCGCGGCGCCGACCCCGTCAGCATGCTGGACGATGATCACCTGCCGGATACCGGCACAACTCCGTTCTGTGCCGCCGAGCGCGAGGAACTGGAACACGCCATCGGCATGCTGCCGCCGCGCGCCCGCGCCGTGCTGGTATTGCACGACATCGAGGGCTGGCGACACGAGGAGATCGGCGGCGAACTCGGCATGGCGGTCGGCACATCGAAGGCGCAACTGCATCGCGCACGTGGTCTGCTGCGCAAGGTTTTGGGAGAAAAGTCATGAACGAATTCGAATGGCGCCGCCAGTTGCGCGATCTGCGCCAGCCGCTCACGCCGCAGCGCGATCTGTGGGTTTCGATCGATGCCGCCATCGACGACGCCGAATTGGCCCGTGCGCCGGCCATTCCGCCAGCGCCGCTCCATCAACCGAGGCACCGCCAGCGCTGGCTGGTGGCCACGGGCCTCGCGGCTTCACTGCTGCTGGTCGGTGGCATCGGCTGGCATCGGCTGCAGGCGCCGGCGAGCCCATCGGTGGCTGGCGCCACTCCGTCTTCCGCTGGCTGGAAACCGGCCGACCCGCGTCTGGCTGGTGCTGCGATCGAACTGGACGCCGCACGCATGGAGTTGAAGCTGGCCATCCAGCAGGCGCCCGATTCGCCGGCATTGCAGCGACTGCTCAGCCGCACCGAACTGCAACAGACGCGATTGCGCCAACTGACCAACCAGGCCGGTTGATACCACAGGAATGATCATGAAAACCAACCGTTATCTCCCACTGCTGCTGTGCCTTTGCATCGGCCAGGCTCTGGCCGACACGCCGATCCAGTTGCGCCACGACGCCACCGCTACCGCCCACGTCAGCATCAGCAACATCGCTGGCACGGTGAACGTGATCGCCTGGGACCGCAACGAGGTGCAGGTCAGTGGCCGGCTCGGTGATGGCGCCAAGCCACTGGCCATCACCGGCAGCAACAATGATCTGGAGATCAAGGTCGAACCGCTGGGCGGCTCGGGCTGGTTCAACTGGGGTGGCGACAGCAAGATGGCGCCGACCACGCTGGAACTGCATGTCCCCAAGGCGGCATCACTCAATGTCGATGTGATCAGTGCGCCGCTGGTCATCGACGGCATGGATGGCGGCAACATTGAGGTCAATACCGTCAGCGGCAAGGCACGCATCAACGCGCGCACGCCCTCGCTGAAAGTGGACAGCGTCAGTGGCGGCATCGAATTGGCCGGTCATGCCGAACAGGCGGACCTGCAGAGCGTGAGCGGCGAGATCCTCGCGCCCTCGCTCGGCAGCGACGTGAAGCTGCAAACCATTTCCGGCCGCATCCAGGCTGCGGGTGGACCATGGCAGAAACTGGCACTCAGCACCGTATCCGGTGATGTGCAGCTGACCGGCGGCCTCATCCCCCAGGGCGTACTCGGCATCGACAGCATGAGTGGCGACGTGCAGCTGCAGTTGCCGGCCAATACCTCCGGCAACCTGCACGCCAGCAGTTTCAGTGGCGATCTGCGCAGCGATTTCGGCACCCCGACGGAACCCGAACACGGCCCCGGCAGCTCACTGGACGTCCGCCTCGGCGACGGTCGCGGCAAGATCAATATCGAAACCTTCAGCGGCGACCTGCGCGTCCGCAAACAGAACTGACGGCGGTCTGCCGGCACTCCATACGAAAACGCCGTCGCGGCAGCGACGGCGTCAATGGCTCAGCCGAAAATGTCCTGCTGGCCGGCGAATCAGAGATCCTGGTGGTACTGCACGTACGGTGTGCGTGACTGATCCGGCTCCGGACCCACCGGCGTGTTGGCCGGCGTACCGGATGACCACAGGTTCTGTGCGCCGACGCTCAGTGAGCCACGCCACGGAAGGCGCCAGGTCACACCAAGGTCGATGCTGTTCCAGCGCTTGTCGGCGCCGAAATTGCCCGGGATGCCGGCCTGCGGCTGCATGCTGCGACCGATCAGCACGCCACTCAACGGGCCATGATCGACGCCGAAACTCAACGCCTTCTGATCCAGCGTATTGATGCCAAGCAGGTTGCCCGGCAGCAGGTGAATGCGACCGACGCTGGCGCCCAGGTCGATACCACTTTTGTTGCCCAGTGCCAGCCGCCCGCGAGCATTGAGTTGCGAGCTACTGTCAAAACTGGACAGTCCATCGATACCCGGCGCGGCTCCCGGCAACACGCGCGGCAACACGTTGTTGTTATTCGGCGTGCTGGTCGCACCCACGCTCAAGCCGAGGCTGTAACGGCCGGTGTCGTAAGTGGCACCCACTTCACTGCCCAGTATCCGCGCGCCCTGGTTGTTGACCCAGGAGTGTTCGCTGATTTCGGCGTGCGCCTGCAGCCTTGGTCCCAACCCATACTGCAGGCCGCTTGTCATCACGCTGGCGGCATCGACCACGCGCAGCGACAACGGTGAATTCTTGCGCAGCGCATCGGCACCGGTGCTGCGATCGGCCTTCAGCGCCAGCAGACGACCATCGGTGCCCCGCCACAACGGAACCATGACACCGGGTTCTACCTCAGTCATCTGATCCGGTGGCTGCGCCAACAGGCGCTCGGCCGTAGCGCTATCACCGCTCGCAGACTGCCCGGCCGCGGCAAACGGCATCAGCAGAATCAGCAGCAGGGCGGGCAGGCGGCGCATGAGCTTGGAATCGGTGGCTCTTTCAATAGAGGTATTCGTGGATTCCAGTATACCCCGTTTTACGTTTTGCTAACACCCCGAAAACCCCTAACCAATCACAGAACGGATGGGTTTGTGTCAAGCTTTGACCGGCCCGCACCACTCGCAGTTCCCGTCACTATGGTGCTGGCGACAGGGCCAACTTACGCGATATAAAGGGACTGGACGCTGACCTGACAGATCGTCCCGGAATCAACCATAGCCCAATGAGCGCTACACCGACGATCCGTTCATCCCAGTCTCCTCCGGTGGCTCGGGATCCTGCGGCCCTGCGCGAAGCGGTCGAGCGGCTGTTCGAGGCCCCGGACGCCGCCAGCGTGATGGAAATCTGCGAGCTCATGCTGGTCAATTTCGGCATCCAGGGCCGACTTCGCTGGCGCCGCCTGGACGAGCAAGCCGGGCATGCCGATGGGCAACTCGATCTGGCCGAGGATCCCCAGGGTCCGCGCACGCTGACGCTGGAATGGGCCGACCTGCCTCCAGCGGAGATCGTGCACGATCGGCTGCATTGGCTGGGTCGGCTGGCCGATACGCGTCTGCGCCAACTGGCCGAAACCAGTCGGCTCTACGAAGCCATCTCCCGCCTGGCCCTGGCCGAGCGTCTGCAGCGTGCGCTGTATGCGATCGCCGAACAGGCCGGCGCCGAACACGACATGCCCGAGATGATGCGCTCGCTGCATGCCATCGTCAGCAGCCTGATGTATGCAGAGAATTTCTACATCGTGCTGTACGACGCGGTCACCGATACCGTCCGCTTTCCGTATTACGTCGACGTCGCCGATACCGATCCGCCTTCGCCGGACCAAGGCGTGCCGTTGCACGACATGCTGCACAGCCTGACCTGGACCCTGTTGCAGGAAGGCCGGCCGCTGATGGGTTCGATCGAGGAGTTGAAGCAGCAGTTCGGCGACCATTTTGTGCCGATCGGCCCGACTTGCGAACACTGGCTCGGCGTACCGCTGTTGCGCGGCGATCGCGTGGTCGGCGGCATCGTGATGCAGAGCTACCGCGCCGACACGCATTACTCGCGTCATGACCTGGAGTTGCTGAGCTACGTGGCCCAGCACGTGCAGACTGCACTGGAACGACGCGAAGCGCATATCGAACTGGGCCGCCGGGTGACCGATCGCACTGCGGCGCTGCGCGAGGCCAATCGCGTGCTGCGCCAGCAAGTACTGCAGCGCCAGCGTGGCGAACGCCTGCAGGCGGCGTTGTTCCGTATCGCCGAACTGGCGAATACCTCGGAAAGCCTGGAAAAATTCTACGCGGCCATGCACCAGGTGATCAGCGGCCTGCTCTACGCCCGCAACTTCTATATCGCGCTGGTCGACGAAGAAAGCGGCCTCCTGACCTTTCCCTATTCGGTCGATGACGTCGACAGTGTGCGTCCACCACGGGCGCACGGGCGCGGCGTCACCGAGTACGTGCTGCGCCATGCCAAACCGCTGCTGGCCGACATGCAAGCCATCGACCGTCTCATTGAAAACGGCGAGATCAGCCACTTCGGTTCACGTTCGGTGTGCTGGCTCGGGGTGCCGTTGATCTGGGGCGGCAAGGCGCTGGGTGTGCTTGCGCTGCAAAGCTACTCGCCCGAGCACACCTACAACGAGCGCGACCAGGAATTACTGACCTTCGTCAGTTATCACATCGCCAATGCACTGCAGCGCAAGCAGGCGGCGTCATCGCTGAAGCAGGCCTATGCCGGGCTGGAACGTCGCGTCACCGAGCGCACCCGCGCGCTGGCGCTGGCCAACCGCGATCTGCGTGAACAGATCGCCGAGCGCGAGCGTGTCGAGCGGCGGCTGAAGTATGAAACCCTGCACGACTCGCTGACCGGCCTGCCCAACCGCACCTTGCTGTTGCAGCGACTGGAGCAGGCGATGCAGCGCTACGTCGCGAACCCGAACGAGCAGTTTGCGGTGTTGTTCATCGACCTGGACCGGTTCAAGGTGATCAACGACTCGGTCGGCCACCTGGTCGGCGACGACCTGCTGTTCCAGGTCGGCGGCCGCATCCGTGCCTGCCTCAAGACACGCGACGTGGTTGCGCGTCTGGGCGGCGATGAATTCGCGGTGCTGCTGGAGGGCATTGTCGAAACCGGCAAGGCCACGCTGATTGCCGAACGCATCATCAGCGAACTGCAGACGCCGTTCCGGCTCGGCACCAAGGAGATCTTCACGTCGGCGTCGATCGGCATCGCGCTGTCCAGCCCGCATTACCGCCAGCCAGAGGAGCTGCTGCGCGACGCCGATGCCGCGATGTACAACGCAAAGGATGGCGGACGCCATCGCGCCGCGATGTTCGACGATCGTCTGCGCCGCGAGGCGCTGTCGCTGCTGGACATGGAGAGCGACCTGCGCCACGCGCTCAGCCGCAATGAGTTCGAACCGTTCTATCAGCCAATCGTCGAGCTTGCCGACGGCCGTATCACGGGCTACGAGGCACTGCTGCGCTGGCACCATCCCGAGCGCGGCTTGCTGCCACCCCATGATTTCCTGCTGATCGCCGAAGAGTGCGGCTGCGCCGAAGCGATCGACTGGCAAATCTTCGAACAGGTCTGCACCCAGGCGGTGCGACTGATCGGCAACGAGGGCTTCATCAGCATCAATGTGTCGGGGCGGCATTTCCGTTCCGCCGATCTCGACCAGCGCCTGCTGACGTTGTTCGAGCAGTACGCCGTACCGACGCATTGCATCCGCATCGAGGTCACCGAGCACGCGTTGCTGGAGAACCCGACCCAGGTCAAACAGATGCTGCAGAACCTGCGCAGCCACGGCGTCGGCATCGCGCTCGACGATTTCGGCACCGGCTACTCCTCGCTGAGCTACCTGCACCAATACCCGTTCGAGACCTTGAAGATCGATCGCTCCTTCATCACCGAGCTGCCGCCCGGCGACGAAGAGACCCAGGGGCTGGCGCTGGTGCGCGCCATCCAGGTGCTGGCCGATTCACTGCAGATGAAAGTGATCGCCGAGGGCATCGAGGATGAGTCGCAGAGGCAGGCCCTGTTGGGCGTCGGCTGCCGCTACGGCCAAGGGTTCCTGTTCGCCACGCCGCAGCCTGCGGCGACCTGGCTGAATGCGACCAAGCCGCTGCTGCTGGCCTGAACCGAAACCAGGGGCACCGATCTCCCGATTCAGCGCAGCGGGTCACTGCTCCATATCGGGCGTTCCCAGGGTCGCGCTGTCGCTGAGCAGATGCTCGGCGTCGATGCGATCAAAGTGGTAGCGCTGCGCACAGAATTCGCAGATCACCTCGATTTCGCCACCACGCGCCGTCAGCGTCGCCTCCACCTCGTCCCGCCCCAGCGAGCGCAGCATCGCCGTCACACGCTCGCGGCCGCAGCTGCAACCGAAGGCCAGCGGGCGTGGTTCGAACAGGCGCACCGACTCCTCGTGGTAGAGCCGGTACAACAATGGCTCCGGCGCCGTATCCAGCAGCTCTTCGGCGCCCAGCGTGGCAGTCAGGTGCACGATCCGGTTCCACGCTTCGTCATCCAGCGCCGCATCGCGACCGCCCTCGTCTGGCATCTTCTGCAACATCAGGCCAACGGCGTGCCCGGCATCGGCAGCCAGCAGGATGCGTGCCGGCAATTGTTCGGACTGCACGAAGTAATTTTCCAGCGACTCGGCCAGCCCGGCGTGCTGCAGGTCGACCAGCCCCTGATAACGCTGGCCCCGATCCACGTTGCCAATGGTGATCGCCATGATCGCATCAGGCAGTGCGTCCAGCGCCAGCGGCGCGGGCAAGGGTTCATGCCAGCGGGCCAGTCCGCGCACGCGGCCCTGGTCGTTGCACTCGGCAAACAGCAGGCGCAGCGCACCTGAACTCTTCAATTCGATCGACAACGCGCCGTCGAGCTTGATATTGCCCGTCAGTAACGCACTGGCCGCCAGCGCCTCGCCCAACAACGCATGCAAAGCCGGCGGATAGTCGGCGCGGCCGGCCACGTCGCGCCACGACGGGCCAAGCCGCACCAGGGTGCCGCGCACGCCGGCGTGCTCCAGCAGGAAGCCGTGCAATACATCTTCGACAGGCAGGTTTTCCAAAATGGATACTCTTGATCGGGTCAGTCGCTTCAAATGGGGGCGCCGTGGCGGCGGGACAACGCCCCTTATACTGCGGTGTCTTCCTGCGCGCACCGTCAATGCTCCCTTTGTCTCGTCACCCCATCCTGCCCCGCCTGTTGCGTTCGCTGGCCATCCTCATGCTGGCCTGGCTCGCGTTGAGCTGGCTGGTGGTGCTGGTGCTGCGTTTCGTGCCGCCATGGACATCAGCAGTGATGCTGGAGCGCCAGCTGGGCGCCTGGGTTCGCGGCGAAAAGGATTTCCGGCTGCACCAGCACTGGGTGCCGTGGGCGCAGGTGTCGCGCTGGGTGCCATTGGCGATGGTGGCCGGCGAGGACCAGAAATTTCCCTACCATCACGGCTTCGACTTCGACTCCATCCACGATGCGATGGATGCGGCCGACGATGGCAAGCGCCTGCGTGGTGCCAGCACGATCAGTCAGCAGGTTGCCAAGAACCTGTTCCTGTGGAATGGCCGCAGCTTTGTGCGCAAGGGGCTGGAAGCCTATTTCACCCTGCTGATCGAGCTCACCTGGCCGAAGCAGCGCATCCTCGAGGTGTACGTGAACATCGCCGAGCTGGGCGATGGCATCTATGGGGTGGGCGCGGCCAGCGGGTCGTATTTTCACACCGCCCCGGCCCAGCTCGGTCCGGCGCAGGCCGCCCGCCTCGCCGCCGTGCTGCCCAGCCCGCGGCGACTGCACGTGGATCGTCCCAGCGCGTATGTGGAACGTCGCGCCAACTGGATCCAGCAGCAGATGAATCAGCTCGGCGGTCCGGGTTACATCGAAGGCCGCGTGCCGCCACGACCTCGGCGCTGAACGCTGCTTCACGACTTGGCTACACGCCAGTCCGGCAGCGGCGCTAAACTCGTTTCAGACGGCCCGCCCGGGCCAGTGGGAGACCCAAGCATGAGTCAGGTCAAGCATCTGCTGGAAAGCAAGGGCAGCAAAGTCTTCGCCATCGCACCCGATGCGCCGGTACTCGAAGCGATCAAGCATATGGCCGAACACCGCGTCGGCGCGCTGCTGGTGATGCGCGGCGACCAGCTGATCGGCGTGGTGTCGGAACGCGACTATGCGCGCAAGGTAATCCTGCAGGGTCGCTCCTCGTCGCAAACCGCCGTGTCCGACATCATGAGCAGTACGCCGCTCACCGTCAGCCCGGATACCGACGTGTTCGACTGCATGCGCCTGTGCACCGACAGTCGCATCCGGCATCTGCCCGTGGTGGACGGCCAGAGCGTGGTCGGGGTGATCTCGATCGGCGATCTGGTCAAGGCGGTGATCGACGCGCAGGCCGAAGAGATCGAGCATCTGCAGCGCTATATCACCAGTTAGGCCGGGAATCGGGACTCGGTGAAACGCAGCCCCCAGATTCAAACCGGCGGCGTTCCGCCATCGTCGAGCCGCACATGCTCGTCAGGCGCCAGGTCGGGTGACCAACCGGCACGTCGGGACACTATCGCCGCCAGCGCGGCGACGCCGGCACCCAGCAGGGCCAGTCCGCCGATACCCCAGCCCAGCATGCGCAGACCGCTCACGGCACTGGTCACCACCACGTCGCCAAATCGCCATACCGCGGTCTCGACGAAATTCTTGCCTTTGTAGCGCGTCTCGCGTGGCACCCGTGTGTACAGCGCATCCACCGCCGGTTTGGTCATGCCGTAGGCGAAGCCGCGCGTGATCACCAGCATCACCGCCAGCAGCGGCACGCTGTAGCCGAAGAACAGGAGGCTGCCTCCACCGATCAACGCCACTCCGGCCAGCAAGGCCAGATTCACCAGCGATGGCAAGACCAGTCCCCAGCCGGCGCCGCGACGCACCAGCAACCACGGCGTCACGCTCAGCTGCAGTGCCGCGCCGAGCAGGTTGGTGGCCAGATCGAGATCGTTGTAGAACAACGTGCGCGCGACCGTGCTGGTGAAATGCGCCTTGGCGTAATCGGCCACCAGCGCATAGGCCAACGTGCCGATGCCGTCGCCGAACAACATCAGCAAAGCCATGTAACGCAGGAACGGACGCGACCACAACTCCCTGATGCCGGCCCACAGCGAGCCGCCAATCGCCTCATCGGCACGGCTGCCCGCTTGTCGATCGCGCTGCGTGGAAAGCTGCAGCAACAGCATCATCGAAAAGCTCAATGCCAGCGCCGAGACCAGCAACAGCGGCGCCACGCCGATCAACTGCACCAGAAGCTTGGTCACCAGCGGGCCGAAGATCGCGCCAGCCATGCCACCGAGCGCGATCAGCGAAAATACCCGCCGTGCCTGATCGCTGGAGAAGATGTCCGCCATGAAGCTCCAGAACAGCGACACCACGAACAGGTTGAACACGCTGGCCCAGACGAAAAACACCACACCCAGCTCGCGCGCGCCGATGCGATCCTGCGCCATGAACGCAGGCACGAACGCGAGCAGGCACAAAATGAAGAAGCTGTAGCTCCAGCCAAGCAATTGCCTGCGTCGGAAGCGCGCCACCAGCATGCCGAACACCGGCGTCAACAGCAGCATCACCACAAACACCGCGCCGTAGAACAGCGGCAGTGACTGCGAGCCGACCGCACCGCTCAACTGGCCCATGACTGGCCGGATGATGTAGTACGAAGTCATCACGAAAAAAAACGCCAGCGCGGACAGCATCGGCGCGGCGGCTTGTTGCACAACGGTTTGGCGGGGCAAACTCACAGGCACATCCAGCGTGGGGCGCGGCAAGACTAGCATGCGGTCATATCCACCCCGTCGGGAGCGCAAAACCCTTGAGCCATTACGATTACATCATCGTCGGTGCCGGCTCGGCCGGCTGCGTGCTGGCCAACCGGCTCAGCGCCGATCCGGCCAAACGCGTGCTGCTGCTGGAGGCCGGCGCGTCCGACTGGAATCCGCTGATCCACATGCCGGCCGGCATCGCCCGACTGGGCAACAACCGTCGGCTCAACTGGAACTACCACACCGAACCGGAGCCCGCACTCAACCAGCGCCGGTTGTGGTGGCCGCGCGGCAAGACGCTGGGCGGTTCCAGCTCGATCAATGCGATGTGCTACATCCGCGGTGTGGCAGCCGATTACGACAGCTGGGCGCAGGTGTGCGGCGATCCACGCTGGTCATGGCAGCAGGTATTGCCATGGTTCCTGCGCAGCGAGGACAACAGCCGCGGCACCAGCACCCTGCATGCCGCGGGTGGTCCGCTCGGCGTTTCCGACCTGCGCCATCACAACGTGCTGTCGGCGACCTTGATCGATGCGGCCACGAGCGCCGGCTACACGCACAACGGCGATTTCAACGGCGCCCAGCAGGCCGGCTTCGGGCTGTATCAGGTCACCCAACGCAACGGCGCGCGTTGCTCCACCGCGACGGCCTTCCTGAAGCCGGTACGCCAGCGCGGGAACCTGCATGTGCGCACGCATGCACTGGTCGAGCGCGTGCTGCTCGACCACGGCCGCGCGGTGGGCGTGCAGTTGCGCCACGGCCGGCACGCGACGGAACGCATCGAAGCGGGCGAGGTGATTCTTGCCGCCGGCACGATCAACACACCGCAACTGCTGATGCTGTCCGGCCTCGGCCCGGCCGATCATCTGCGCGAACACGGCATCGCCGTGCTCGCCGACCTGCCCGACGTCGGCAGTAACCTGCAGGATCATCTGGACATCAGCACGCTGGATGGCAGCACGCAGAAAATCACCTACGACCATCTCAACGAACTGGGCACTGGCCTGCGCTGGTTGCGCCATCGCGACGGCCCGGGCAGTTCCAATATCGCCGAGGCCGGCGGCTTCGTGCGCAGCCGTCTGGCCGATGACGAACGCTGCGACCTGCAGTTCCACTTCATACCCGCTCTGCTCGACGATCACGGCCGCCATCGCCTGCCCGGCTACGGTTACACCATGCACGCCTGTTATCTGCGCCCGCGCAGCCGTGGTCGTTTGCGTCTGCACTCGGCCGACCCGGCGCAGCCGATCGCGATCCACGCCAATTACCTGGGCGATCCGGAGGGGCACGATCTGCAGCGGATGATCGAGGCGGCGCGGCTGTCGCGCGAAATCTTCGACCAGCCCGCATTCGATGCGTACCGCGGCAAGCCGGTGTTTCCCGAACGCGCACTTCGCACCGATGCCGAGTACGCCGACTTCATCCGGCGCAAGACGGAGACGGTCTATCACCCGGTCGGCAGTTGTCGCATGGGCAAGGACGATCGCGCGGTGGTCGATAGCGAACTGCGCGTGCGTGGCGTACAGGGGCTGCGCGTGGTCGACGCCTCGGTGATGCCGAGCCTGCCCACCGGCAATACCAATGCGCCGACGATCATGATTGCCGAGCGGGCCAGCGCGTTGATCCTGGGCGAGGCCTGAGCTTCGCGTGGAACGTGAGCCTGTTGTGGGAGCGACTTCAGTCGCGATGCTCTGGTGTTTGAAATGAATCAAAAGCATCGCGACTGAAGTCGCTCCTACCGGACAGCGCGTTGCTACGCCGGCACCGGACAGTGCAGGCTGGCGCAGATGACCCGCAGCAATTCGGCTTCTTCCACGCTGACCTCACCATCTGCGCTGATGGCGGCGAGCAGACTCTGGATCAGCAATTCCTTGGCCACCGGCATCAATCCATCCAGATCGCCCAGCGCGCGCTCGAAGGGTGCCTGCCACGCCGCGGGTGGCGGCGACCATTCGATCGCCTCACCAGGAAAAGCGTGCTGCATCGCCAACAGCCACGCACGACGGGCGTTCGCCTCGGCGGAACAACCGCCGGCCGCCACGATGGCGCAAACCAGGATCGCGCTGTCGCGGCAGGCGGGAAGTTTCTTCAGGCCATCGATGGGTGTGCGGCTGGGTTGCCGGGCCTCCTGCAATTGCATGCGCAACAGCCGGGCCAGGCAATACTCATTGAGATCGACCTTGCCGTCCGCCCGAACCAGGGCATCGAGCGCACCCAGCAAGGTTTGCTGACGTCCTTCCGGCAGCTGTTTCAACGCGGGAAACGCGAGGGCGGCAAGCGGCAGGCGGGCGATCGGCGGCAGCGTCGCCAATTCGCCGGCCATCGTCTGCACGGCCTGCTGCACGTCATCGCCAAAGGCGTCGGCGACGATACGCCGCTGCACCGGCTGCAGCTCCGCTTCCTCCGATGTGGCCAATGCCAACACCACGGCAAGCGCCGACTCGGGCTGCTGCACGGCAGTCGTCAACGTGTCCGGCATCGCCTGATGCACCGCAGCGGCACGCTGGAAACGGGGTACCGCCGCCATGTCGCCGGCAACAACCGCGCCGGCCAGCACGGCAGGCAGCGCCGGGGGCATCGCCACGCCCGGCACGCCTTGCGGAGTGCCAGGCTTGCCGGCGGCAACCGCAGCGGCGGGTGGAGCCTCGCCAGCGCGCTGCAGCGACGCAGCCAATGGGGTCAGTTCTTCCTCGCGAAAGCCGGGCTCCAATGCACGAATACGCTGCAGCAGCGGTGGATGGGTGGCGAACAGCGCATTGAATTTGCCGGCTTCGCCGAACAGCATGTGCGCCACTTCCTGCTTGTTCGCCACCTGCAGTTCGGAGCCCTCGCTGAGGATCGCGATCTTCTTCAGCGCGCCGGCGATGCCGTCGGTCTGGCGGGTGAACTGGACTGCCGAGGCGTCGGCCAGCGATTCGCGCGAGCGCGCCACCGCCGCCTGGATCAGCCGCGCGAAAAAATACCCGATGTAGCCGACCACGATCAGCGCCAGCCCGATCATCCACACCTGACCACCGCCACCATCGCGCCGACTGCTGCGGCCGCTGCCGAACCAGATCACCCGGCGTCCGACGATCGCCAGTACCAGGATGCCGAACAGCAGGCCCATCAGGCGGATGTTGAGCCGCATGTCGCCATTCAGCACGTGGCTGAATTCGTGCGCGATCACACCTTGCAACTCGTCGCGGCTCAGGTTGTCGAGACAACCCTGGGTCACGCATACCGCGGCATCCGACGCCGAATAGCCCGCGGCGAATGCATTGATGCCGGGCTCGTCGGGCATCAGGTAGATATCCGGTACGGGCACCCCGGCCGCAATCGCCACTTCCTCGATCACGTTGCGCAACTGGCGCAACTGCGGCTCGCGGGTATCCGGCGGCACCGGCACCGCGCCGACACTCTCGGCCACCGTCTTGCCGCCGCCGGACAGGCTCATGATGCGAAACAGCGAGCTGAGCCCGATGCCGGCCAGCACAACGGCACTGCTGGTGATCAGCAACGGCAGGTTCGACGCGGCCGCTTCGCCGTCGACCGGGTGATGGCCCATGCTGATCCACACCACCGCGTCGATCGTCGCCACGATCGCGATCACCGCCAGCACGAACAGTGCAACCAGCCGCCGGCTGCTGCCGCGCACGCGAGCCTGTTGCGCAAAGAAATCCATGGGGGCTCCGACGACCGGATGGTGCATCGCGACGGTTGTCGCGATGCAGCGGCGATCAGCTGAAGGAAACCTTCGGCGCGTCACGCACGGACGGATCCTCGATCTTCAGCGGCTCGGCCGCGACGAAGCCGAAACTGTTCGCCACGAACGAAGCGGGGAAGACCTCGCGCTTGTTATTGTAGGTCAGCACCGAATCGTTATAGGCCTGCCGTGCGAACGCGACCCGGTTCTCGGTGGAGGTCAGCTCTTCGGAGAGCTGCATCATGGTCTGGTTGGCTTTCAGGTCGGGGTACGCTTCCTGCAGCGCGAACAAATGACCCAGTGTCTGGGTCAAAGCATTTTCGCTGCTGGCCAACTGCTGCATGGCGACCGGATCGCCCGGGTTGGCCTTGGCGCCGGCCAGCCCGCTGACCGCCGCATTGCGCGCCTGCACGACCGCCTCCAGCGTGCCGCGTTCATGTGCGAGGTAACCCTTGGCGGTTTCGACCAGATTCGGAATCAGGTCATGCCGGCGGGTCAGCTGCACGTCGATCTGGGCAAAGGCGTTCTTGTAACTGTTACGCGAAGTGACCAGTCCGTTGTAGATCGCCACGAAGTACAAGACAATCAGAACGACAACGACCAGAAAAATGATCAGTCCCATCGGTAAGTCTCCACCCTGAGGCGCATCCCCACGCCGGAATCCCATCAGAATACCATGCAGTTTCGAAAGATCTTCCTGTTGATCGGCAGCGCGCTCGGGCTGGCCTGCACACTCCCTTGTGCCGCCACGTCCACCGCGTTGTCGCCCACCGTCAGCGTTCGCGGCGCGCCGCAGAACCTGCCAGCGGCGCGCGTCAAGCAGACCCTCGCTGATTACCAGCGCTGGCTCAACCGCGTTGGCGAGCGTCACGCCGTTGCCGGCCTGGTCACGGCGGTGGTGGTTGATGGGAAGGTGGTCTTCGAAGGCACGGTCGGCTACGCCGATGCCGCCACCAGGCAACCTGTCACGCCGGACACCGTGTTTCGGCTCGCCTCGCTGTCGAAGGCTTTTGCCACCGCCATTACCGGCTTGCTGGTGGACGACGGCAAGCTGAGCTGGGATACCAAGCTGGTCGACGTGCTGCCGTATTTCAAGCTCAAGGACATGCAGGCAGCCTCCCAGGCCACGGTGAGCGACATCCTGGGGCAACGGCTGGGGCTGCCGCGCAATACCTACGACAACATGCTCGAAGGCGACATTCCCTACGAAGAGCTGGTGCGCAAGCTGGACGAGGTCAATCTGGTCTGCGGTGTCGGTCAATGCTATGGCTACCAGAACGTCGCGTTCGGCATGATCGGCGACGTGGTGCTCGCGCGTACCGGCGATTTCTTCTACCGCCAGGTCGACAAGCGGATCTTCTATCCGCTGGGGATGACCACGGCCAGCTACGGTCGCGCCGCACTGGAATCGAGCAAGAGCTGGGCGCGCCCGCACCGCGCATCCAGCCGCGGCTGGATACCGTTCGATCCGAGTGAAACCTATTACCGGGTGGCGCCGGCGGCGGGCGTCAACGCCAGCCTGCGCGACATGGAAAAATGGCTGATCGCGCAGATGGGCGATCGCCAGGACGTACTGCCCACCTCATTGCTGGATGTGCTGCACGCTCCAGGCGTCTCCACGCCCAGCGAGTTGCATGCCACGCCATGGCGCCGCGCGCGACTGACTGCCGCCCACTATGCGATGGGTTGGCGGGTGTACGAGTACGGCGGCGAAACGCTGATCTATCACGCTGGCGCCGTGGCCGGCTATCGCACCATGATCGGATTTTTTCCGAAGTACCAGGCCGGTGTGGTCACGTTGTGGAACTCCACCGGCCCCACACCCAGTGGCCTGATGCCGATGGTGTTCGACGATCTGCTGAACCTCCCACATGTGGATTGGGCCGACATCGAAGGCAATGCCAAGACCAGGGCGCCTGCGGCAGCGCCAAGGCGCGTGAAGCCACGCAGGCATCGTTCGACCCATCGCCACTGAGTCGGACGATGGCGACAATCTTCCAAACGAAAGACGGCGCATGCGAGAAACATGCGCCGTCAGGTTAGAGTTGTCGCCTCAGCGGTTCGGCACTTAGAGTTTGAATTCGATCCGCTGCTGTTTGACGCTGGAAACTGCCACGCCGCCCTTCATCGCCGGCGTGAACCGGTAGCGTTCCACCGCATCCATCGCAGCGCGATCGAATACGCGACGAGGCTGTGCGTCAATCACCTTGACGTCGCTGGTGCCTCCATCAGCATCGACCGTGAACGACACCACCACCCAACCCTGCTGCCGCGCGCGCATCGCCGCGGTGGGGTAACGCGCACCTACCGCCTTCAGCAGCACTGCGCCGGTGGTCTGACCAGCGGCGTTGCCGCTGTCCGTGCCGGCCGTTGCGGTGCTGTCACCTGCTCCGGCCTGAGCTTTCGCAGCCTGCTGACCTGTCTGCGCGGCACGTGCCTGCTGCGCCTTTTGCTGCTCGGCGGCCAACTGGGCCTTTTGCTGTTCGGCAGCAAGCTTGTCCGCCGCCACCTTGTCCGCCGCGGCTTTCTGTGCCGCCAGCTGCTGGGCTTTCTCCTGGTCGGCCGCAAGCTGCTGCTGCTTGTCCAACGTCTTGCGTTGCGCATCCAGTTTGGAACGCAGGATGGTCAACGTGAAGTTGGTCGGATCGGCCTTGGCGAGCAGATCAATCTGGCGCTGCGCCTCATTGAAGTCACGCGAGTTGATCGCCTGCTCCGCCGACGTGGCGGCGAACGGGAAGGTTTCACGCAGCGCGTCGGACGCGACCTTGTTGCCGGGGTCCTTTTCCAGCACCCGCAGATAGAACAGGAATGCGTTGTTGCCGGTTGGCGCGAGGTAGCGCTGCTCATTCATGGCCGTGCGTGCTTCGGACAGCAGCTGGTTGACGTCCATTCCCGCCACGTCGGCCGGCGGTGGCGCCGATCGCGTGGCCGCGGCCACCGGCGTGGACGGATGGCCGCCCGCGTCGGCCATGACCAGATCCTGGTGCGGCTTGATGATAAGGAACCATGCAGCCACGGCCAGCAGGGCAATGACGGCGATGATGGCGATGACAATGGGCCTGACGGCCCCACGCGCATGCCGGCGTGTAACTGGTATGTATCGGGTATCCATGGTCTCTCGCTGAGTGTCGACAGATACCCGCGCTTTTTCCCCCTGTCGATCCAGGAGCGGTGAATCCCCGGATTCACCGCGGCGCGGATGTGCGAAAGGTAACTCCAATATGGAGGCACGGCAAATGGTGCGTGATTTCACAACACACAAAGAAAATATGTATCAGAGGGCGACAGTCCGCGAGCAGGTCGCACTGAATGGACAAGAGTCCGGGATCGTCCGGAGCTGCGCGGATCGGGAATGGACACCGCAGCGCAAGGCAGCTTGGCGACACCAGCCAGATCTTCCGGCCCCACAAACGAAGCGTCCCGGCCAGGCCGGGACGAAGGCTTCTCGAAGTGCTCTCCCCGCGCTGGGCACCGCGGGGAGAGAAATATCGATGACTTGTCTTATTTGATGGTGTCGCTTGTCGCGTGTGGCTTACTTCTTGGCTTTTGCGGTCTTGGTGGCCTTGACCACCTTGGCCGGTGCAGCTTTCTTGGCGGCAGCCTTCTTCGGCGCAGCCTTCTTGGCGACTTTCTTTACAGCGGACTTCTTGGCGGCTGCCGGCTTCTTGGCAGCAGCTTTCTTGGCGGCCGGCTTCTTGGCGGCAACCTTCCTCACGGCAGCTCTCTTGGCGGCCGGCTTCTTGGCGGCAACCTTCTTCACGGTGGATTTCTTGGCGGCCGATTTCTTGGCGGCCGGTTTCTTTGCGGCGGATTTCTTGGCAGTGGCCATAGTTCGTCTCAGCTCCTCATCAGTTGGCAGTGGTTGCCCAGTAAAAGCGTGCAGGAACGCTTCAACCAACAAGTCGCTGTTGGTAGCGTGCCGAAGATTGTTCACTTGACGGTGGGTGCGCAAATCAGAAAGCCGCCGCAAGACGTGCAGCGGAATCGAGACAGTGATCTTGCGTACTGCATTGGCCTTTTCACCGTGCTCGACATAAGGCTTGATGAATTTTGCTGTTGCCATAAAGCGCATTCCCCGTGATCTGTTGCGAAAGCTATCCCTGAAGATTTCGGCTGTCAATTGATTTTAGTCAAGAAATCAAACTCCTTCACCCCACCCGAACCGGCCGGAACCCCGGCGGGACGAGGCTTTCCGGGCGGTCATGGCATTATTAATTGGACGTCTATACGTCCAAATACTTTTTATCAAAAAATACGTGTTGGCCTTGAAACCATTGCGGCACAAGGCTTTTGCGGAAAAGCCTCATCGGATACGCAGAAATGCGTTGCGCGAAACGCTTTTTCCAAGGGGCACTATCCAGGTTGCCGCACCGGGCCCGGTAGATGAACGAAACACCACTGAAATCATTTTCACCGGCGGGCCGATGCTCACGCGAAATTCTCGCCGCGCCGCCTCCGGAATCGTTCGACGGTCCACGAACCGCATCCCGATGCAGCGGACACTGATCGTCGAAACCGATGCACACGAACATGCCTACTGACCGGCTTCGTCGATGACGAGGCGCGAGCATCGCGCGAACTTCGACATGGCCCGATCGAAAAACGCGACGTCGCTTTCCCGATACGGCCGAAGCCAATCGTCACGTTCCGCGGCGAACGTGCGCGCTGCAAAAGTCCGCTTGTCGCACTGGCCGTCCACCGTGTCGAATTGCTGAATCCGCACGCCACCAATGACGACGCCGAAAACAATGCCGGCCGCACTTGGCGGCCGGCATTGTCGTGATCGATGAAGGGAGACTCAGTGGTCTTCGTTCTCGACCAGTGCTTCGTAGTCATTGGCGTCGAGCAACTCGTCGAGCTCGGCACGATCGCTCGGGCGCACCAGGAAGATCCAGCCGTCGCCGAAGGCGTCCTCGTTGATGATCTCGGGCTTGTCGTTGAGCAGCTCGTTGACTTCGACGACTTCGCCGGAAACCGGTGCATAGATGTCCGAGGCGGCCTTCACCGACTCGACCACGGCCGCGCCGGTGCCCGCCTTCACGGCAGAACCGACTTCTGGCAGCTCCACGTAAACCAGATCGCCGAGCTGGCCCTGCGCATGGTCGGAGATGCCGACACGGACCAGGCCGTCGTCTTCGACGCGGGCCCACTCGTGGGACTTGAGGAATTTCAGATCGCCAGGAATCTCGCTCATGATCGGGGTCCAGTCATTGGGTGTAAGTCAGGGTACAGGTGGTGATTCTAGCCACATCCGCCGCGGGGAAAAATGTGCCGGAGGATCAGATCCCCTCGCACGGCTTGCCGTCGCGCACGAACGGGTACTTCACCAGCCGCACCGGCACTTCGCGACCGCGGATGTCGACGCGCACCTCGCCCGGCTCGCCGGCCGGGATGCGCGCGAACGCCACCGCCTTGTTCAGCGTCGGCGCAAAACTTCCCGACAGGATCTCGCCCTCGCCTTTTGCAGTCAGCACTTTCTGACCGTGGCGCAGCACGCCCTTGTCATCCAGCACCAGGCCGACCATCACGCGCGGCACGCCGGCAGCCTTCTGCTGTTCCAGCGCGGCGCGGCCGATGAATGCACGGCCTTCATCCAGCGCGATGGTCCAGCCGAGGTTCGCTTCCCAGGGCAGCACGCTTTCGTCCATGTCCTGGCCGTAGAGGTTCATGCCCGCCTCCAGCCGCAACGTGTCGCGCGCGCCAAGCCCCGCCGGCGTCACGCCCGCGGCAGCCAATGCCTCCCACAGCGCAACCACGTGCTCTCCCGGCACGATGATCTCGAAGCCGTCCTCGCCGGTGTAGCCGGTGCGCGCCACGAACAGCGGCATGCCATGCGGGCCCTGCGCGGCAGCGGCGGCAAACTTGCCCAGCTTTTCGATGCGTGGACGATCCACCTCGTGCAGCAGGCCGAGTACCTTCGTGCGGGCGTTCGGGCCCTGCACCGCGATCATGGCGAATTCGGGGCGCTCCTTCATCTGCACATCGAACGCCTTCGCCTGGCTTTCGATCCACGCCAGATCCTTTGCGCGAGTACCGGCGTTGACCACCAGCCGGAAGAATTCCTCGCCGAGGTAGTACACGATCAGGTCGTCGATCACGCCGCCCCGCTCGTTCAACATGCACGAGTACAGCGCCTTGCCCACCACCTTCAGCTTGTCGACGCTGTTGGCCAGCAGGTGGCGCAGGAATTCCCGGCTGCGCGCGCCATGCAGGTCGATCACCGTCATATGGGAGACATCGAACATGCCGGCGTCCCGGCGCACCGCGTGATGTTCCTCGATCTGCGATCCGTAGTTGATCGGCATGTCCCAGCCGCCGAAATCGACCATGCGCGCGCCGAGTGAACGATGGGTGGCGTTGAGTACGGTCTTGTCGGTCATCGCGGCAGCGCCTTGCGGGGATAGTTCCGCATTATCGCCGCCGGGCCGGGGCAATCCAAGCCGTGCCGGAGCAATGCCGCGTCAGGCCCCGGCGCCGGCGTTACCGAGGCTGGCAAGCACCCGCCCGGTGACCTGCTCGGCCAGTTGCTCGGCCCGTTGTCCGCTGGCCAGCAAATGGATGTCCGGCGCTTCGGGCCTTTCGTAAGGTGCGTCGATACCGGTGAAGTTGCGGATCGTGCCCGCGCGTGCCCGGCGATAGAGTCCCTTGGGATCGCGCCTTTCGCATTCCTCCAGCGGCGCGTCGACGAACACCTCCATGAACTCCGCCTGCGCAAACAGCTCACGCGCCGAACGCCGCTCACTGCGATACGGTGAAATCGCGCTGACCAGCACGATCAGCCCCGCGTCCACCATCAGATGCGCCACCTCGGCGATGCGGCGGATGTTCTCGACGCGATCTTCCGGCGTGAAACCGAGATCCTTGTTGATGCCATGGCGCACGTTGTCGCCATCGAGCAGATAGGTGTGATAGCCGAGCGCGTGCAGCCGCCGCTCGACCAGGTTCGCCACGGTGGATTTGCCGGCACCGGACAAACCGGTGAACCACAGGCACAGTGGATGCTGTCCCTTGCTGGCGGCGCGCACGGCCTTGTCGATGTCGACATGTTGCCAGTGCACATTGGTCGATCGGCCCAGCGCGAAATCCAGCATGCCGCACGCCACGGTGGCGTTGCTCTGGCGGTCGATCAGGATGAAACCGCCCAGCGTGCGGTTGCTGGCGTAGGCCTCGAACGCGATGGCGTCGTCCAGTCCCAGCGTGCAGTAGCCCACTTCATTGAGCGCAAGGTGGCGTGCAGCGAGCCGGGCCTGGCTGTTGACGTCCACCTTGTACTTGATCGACATCACCCGCGCATTGACCGTGCGCGTGCCGACCTTCAACCAGTAGGTGCGGTTGGGCAACAGCGCCGCATCGCCCATCCACAGCAGGTGACAGGTGAACTGATCAGCCACCGGTGTCGGG
>DHXA01000040.1 GCA_002413455.1 Rhodanobacter sp. UBA5168
GCGCTGTCGGTCCAGTCGCGGTTGAGCTTCAGCGTGCCGTGGCCGAGCCGGGTCATGTCGAGCAGGTTCTGGATGTAGCGGTCCAGCCGCTGGCCTTCGCCGAGGATCGCCTGCAGCAATTCGCGACGTTCCTCCTGCGGCAATTTTTCCTCGTAGCTGACCAGGGTGCCGGCGGCACCGATCATCGACGCCAGCGGCGAGCGCAGGTCGTGCGACACCGACGACAGCAGCGCGTTGCGCAGGCGCTCGGTCTCGCCCTGCACGCGCGCACCTTCGAGCTCGTCCGACAAGCGCGCGCGCTCCAGCGCCTGGCTGATGTCCTGGGTCATCGCCAGCGCGAGGCTGCGCTGGTCGGGGTCCGGTTCGCGCAGCACCGGGTCGAAGCGCAACGCGACCGCGCCCAGCGGCCGGCTCTCGCTGCCCAGCGGCAGCACCCAGCACGGCGCCGCATTCAAGGTATCGGTGTAACGCCCGGCCTGCTCGCCATGGCGGTCGCTCCAGTCGGCGGCAGCCAGATCCTGCGCAGATAGTGCGTGCCCCGGCGGCGCGCTCGCCACCACGCGCAGTACCCGCTCCGCGTCGCGAGCGAGGATGGCGGCATCGCAGCGCAACGCATGCGCCAGCGCCTTGCTGCCGGCATCGCGGATGCCGCCGGCGTCGGTGCTGGTGGTCAGCTGCTGGCCCAGCGTCAGCAACGCGCGCGACTGCACGTGCGCGCCGCGCAAGGACTCCACCTGGCTGGCCAGCCGCGTGGCGAGCCTGCTGCAGACCAGCGCCGCCAGCAGGAACAAGGTCACTGCAATCACGTCGTCGGGGCTGGAAATCGCCAGCGTGTAGCGCGGCTGCGTAAAGAAGAAGTTGTATCCAAGAAAGCACAGGACGGCCGTATAGACGGCTACCGTCATGCGCGTGCGAACCGCAACCACCAGCACGGCAGTGAGGTAGATCAGCGACAGGTTCGCCACTGACAGGTAGCGGTCGGCGACGAACGCCAGGCCGAATGCGACCAGCGTGGCGAGCGTGGCGTAGAGGTATTCGCCGCGCGAGCCCCGCCCGGTGGAGGGCAGCCGCAAGCGGCGCCGCGCCTTCGCGCGTTCGCCCGGCGTGGCGATGATGGTCAGCTCCATGTGCGCGCCACGGCGCAGCAGCAGCTGGGTCAGCGAGCGACCCAGCATGCGTGCCACGATGCGTTCGCGGGTGCGGCCGATGATGATCTGGCCGACGCCTTCGCGATCCGCGTGCGCCAGCAGCTCGTCGGCGATCGCGTGGCCGCGCAGGATGATCGCCTCGCCGCCGAGCCGGCGCGCCAGCCGCATCGCCGCATCCCGCTGCTCGCGCCGCACCGGATCGAGCCGCGCGCCGGTGTCGACGAAGGCGACGCTCCATGGCGCGCCGCGGCGCTCGGCGATGCGTCGCGCCACGCGCACCAGATACTCGCTCTGGCCGTGGCCGTCGATCGCGGCCAGCACGCGCCGGCGCACCGGCATCGCGCTGCCGCGCGCCAGCATGTGCTCGCGCAGGTCGCTGTCGACATGGCCGGCGATGGTTTCCACCGCCAGTTCGCGCAGGGCGGCCAGGTTGGTCGGCGAGAAGAATGCGTTGAGCGCGGCGGCAGCGGTCTCGGGCACGTACACCTTGCCCTGCTTCAGCCGGCCGATCAGTTCGCGCGGCGGCAGGTCGACCAGCACGATGTCGCGCGCGCGATCGAGGAAGGCGTCGGGCACGGTTTCGCGCACCGCCACGCCGGTGATGCGGCGCACCTGGTCGTTGAGACTTTCCAGGTGCTGCACGTTGAGCGCGCTGTACACCTCGATGCCGGCGTCGAGCAGTTCGGCGATGTCCTGCCAGCGCCGTTCGTGGCGACTGCCCGGCAGGTTGCGGTGCGCCAGCTCGTCGACCAGCAGCACCGCCGGCTTGCGTGCCAGCGCCGCATCCAGGTCGAACTCGGTGAAGTCGCGATCGCGGCCGTCGGACGATTTGTAGCGAACCGGACGGCGCGGCAGCACTTCCATGCCTTCCAGCAAGGCCGCGGTTTCGGCGCGGCCGTGCGTCTCGACCAGGCCGACCACCACATCGATACCCTGCCGCTTGAGTTCGCGCGCAGCCGACAGCATCGCGTAGGTCTTGCCGACACCGGGCGCGGCGCCGAGAAAGATCTTCAGTCGATGACTGCGCTCATCCTGCCCTGTACTCAGCAGGGCATCGGCACGCGCTTCGCGGGAGGGTTCGGTCATGGGTGTCTCATCTTCGCCGGTTTGCCGAAATTTGGCTCCCTCTCCCCCGGATTTTATTGCGCTTGGCGGAGAGGGCTGGGGTGAGAGGCTGGGGCTCGCGCCATTGTCACATCGGAACCTGCTTTGATCTGCATCGGCGCAAGCACCGGCCCCTCATCCGCCCTGCGGGCACCTTCTCCCCGACGGGGAGAAGGGCTCTCCTAACGTTGCGGCGCATCCAGCGCGAGGTTGAGCTTCAGCACATTGACCCGCGGCTCGCCGAGCACGCCGAGCTGGCGGCCGCTGGTGTATTCGTTCACCAGCGCCTGCACCTGCGACGTACTGAGCCCGCGTGCCCTGGCCACCCGCGCCACCTGGTACTGCGCCGCGGCCGGGCTGATCTGCGGGTCGAGGCCGCTGCCCGAGGCGGTGACCAGATCCACCGGCACCGGCGCGATGTTGCCCGGATCGGCCGCACGCAGCGCGGCGATGCGCTGCTTCACCGCGTCGGTCAGCGCCGGGTTGGTCGGTCCCTGGTTGGAACCGGACGAAGCGCTGGCGTTGTACGCGTTCGGCGAGGTCGCCGACGGACGACCCCAGAAGTACTTCGGATCGGTGAACGACTGGCCGATCAGCGCCGAGCCGACTGGCTTGCCGTCCTTCAGGATCAGGCTGCCGTTGGCTTGCCGCGGAAAGATCAGCTGGGTCAGCCCGGTGGCGGCCAGTGGATAGAGCACGCCGGTGATCACGGTCATCAGCAACAGCAGGACGAAGGATTGGCGCAATAGCTTGCTCATGGGTAGTCACCGCTCTTTTTGAAAGTGCGGCCATGGATGGCCGCTTGTTGCATTTCGCGATCATGGATCGATCGCACTAGAAAGTTCCTTGCAGCATCACGAAACCGCGCGAACCGCCGACATTGCGCGTGTCACTGGCATCGAGGAAGCTGGAAGTGCGGCGGTAGAAATCCGCGTTGGTGGCGTAGGTGAGGCCCGCACTCAGCGACCAGTGCGTGGCGACCTGATACTTCAGCGTGGCGCCGACATCGCTGTAGCCGGGGTCGCGCGCGCCGTTGGCCAGCGGCGTGACCAGCGTGGTGGTGTAGTGGGTGTGGCCGGCATGCAGCGCCAGGCTCCATGCATCGTTCAACGGGAACGTGGCGTCCAGCTGCAGGTAGCCCGTGCCCTTCGAATCGCCGCGATAGCCTTGCTCGGTATCCACGCCGAAGTAATCGGTGAGCGAATGGTTGTACTTCAGCGTGAACTGCTTCCAGGTCAACGCGGCATTGGCCTCGACGGTGTTGAGCGAGCGCGATGGCAGCCCGGCCTGGTCGAGGTTGGCGCCGGGATAGACATAGCCATAGATGCCGGCGCGCCACGACCAGTCGCTGTTGATCGCCTGACCGTAGCTGGCATACAGATCCAGCTCCATCGCGCCGCCGGGATAGCTGCGCTCGCTGATGCTCGAACCCCAGAAGCCGGCCGCGAAGCCGTTCGGATTGGCGTAGTCGGCGCCGCCCTGGATCGCCGGACGACCCCAGGTCTGGGTGAGGCCACGGAACATATAGTCGGAGGTCACCGCGACATTGCCGGTGACCGGGCTGGCCGGTGCGTCGTCGGCATGAACGACGGCAACGCCACCGAGGGAGAGGAAAGCTGCCGCGGCAGCGAGGGAACGCAATTTCATTGAGGAAACTCCGGCGTCGCCGCGTGTCGCGGGCGACGCATATCCAAGGGGATCGGGACAGCAGCTTCAGATACCGGCGTAACCGCCGAGTACGTAATCGTCATCGGCACGGCTCGCCGCATCGCCGGAACCGGCTTCGGCGGCGGCCACCGGCCCGCTGCGCGGGCGCCGCGGCAGCGCAATCACCACGTCGCAGTCCGAGTCGTTGGCGGACAGGTGCAGCTCGATGTCCGGGTGCGTTGACCAGCCATTCGGCTGTTGAGAGCCGTCGGGAAGGGATACGGATACTTTCAGGGTCTGCATTGCAAATGCTCCACGGAGGGGATTCGTCATCCCGGCGAAGGCCGGCATGACGGGGAAGGTGGTCAAGCCAGTCCGCACAGGACCAGCAGCATGTCGATGAGCTTGATGCCGATGAACGGCACCACGATGCCGCCGAGCCCGTAGACCAGCAGGTTGCGGCGCAGCAGCGCACCGGCGCCGAGCGCGCGGTACTTCACGCCCTT
>DHXA01000136.1:0-999 GCA_002413455.1 Rhodanobacter sp. UBA5168
TTGCTGCACGCTGAGCGGACTCTGCGTGATCGGCACGATTCGGCCCTGCACCTTCATCGAAGGCGCCACGCCGGCCGTGATGAACAGATCCGATGCCTTTTTGTGCACCATCAGTTTCAGGAACGAGGTGAAATCGAAATCGCTCATGGCACTACCCCTGGGAATCGGGAATGGGGAACAGGGAATCGGCGCACACCATGAATCGGTCACAGGATTCCGCTGCCGTCAAGCCAAGGGCACGAGCAGCCCCCCGCCTCTCAACGACTCCGGATTGCCCATTCCCGATTCCCGGCGTCACTTGAAGCTGTCCTTGTTTTTGGCGTAGCTGGAGGCCTGCTGGCGCGTCACCAGGCCACGCTTGACCAGATCCTGCAGGCACTGGTCGAGCGTCTGCATGCCGAACTGCTGGCCGGTCTGAATCGACGAATACATCTGCGCCACCTTGTCCTCGCGGATCAGATTGCGGATCGCCGGGATGCCGACCATGATTTCGTGGGCCGCAATGCGTCCGCCGCCGACTTTCTTCAGCAGCGACTGCGACACTACCGCACGCAACGACTCGGACAGCATCGAGCGCACCATCGGCTTCTCGCCGGCGGGGAACACGTCGATGATGCGATCGATGGTCTTGGCCGCCGAACTGGTGTGCACGGTG
This sequence comes from Rhodanobacter sp. UBA5168, assembly GCA_002413455.1. Taxonomy (GTDB): domain Bacteria; phylum Pseudomonadota; class Gammaproteobacteria; order Xanthomonadales; family Rhodanobacteraceae; genus Rhodanobacter. Next base: position 656 of record DHXA01000136.1, read on the forward strand.
GCGAACACCAGATGGCCGGTTTCCGCCGCAGTCAGGGCCAGCCGGATGGTTTCCAGATCGCGCAACTCGCCGACCAGAATGAAATCAGGATCTTCACGCAGGGCCGAGCGCAACGCTTCGTTGAAGCCGAGTGTGTCGCGATGGATCTCGCGCTGGTTCACCAGGCACTTCTGCGAGGTGTGCACGAATTCGATCGGATCCTCGATCGTGAGCATGTGGCCGTATTCGTTCTTGTTGATGTGGTCGACCATCGCCGCCAGCGTGGTCGACTTGCCGGAGCCGGTCGGGCCGGTGACCAGGATCAGGCCCTGCGGCTGCTCGATCAACTCCTTGAAGATGCGCGG
>DHXA01000136.1:1199-3623 GCA_002413455.1 Rhodanobacter sp. UBA5168
CCGGCACCGCGGTTCTGGTTGAACGCATTGACACGGAAACGCGCCAGCCCGGGGATCTCGAACGAGAAATCGGTTTCGTAGAATTCCTCGTAATCGCGTCGCTGCTTGTCCGACATGATGTCGTAGATCAGCGAATGCACCTGCTTGTGTTCAAGCGCGGGAATATTGATGCGGCGAACATCGCCGTCAACGCGGATCATCGGCGGCAGCCCGGCGGACAAATGCAAGTCCGAGGCCTTGTTCTTCACCGAGAAAGCAAGCAGTTCGGCAATGTCCATCTTGTCGTTCCCCTCAACCGATCGTCTGGATGGCATGAATTCGTATGCCACATCAGGGGACCGATGACATTCGCCGGTGTGGTGTGCCGCAGCGCATGGCGCAGACGCCATGAGCCACCTGAACGAACTACCCGAATCCCCCTGTAGCCGCGTCGATACTACTCGCGCAACCGGCTGTGCGGCCAGTCTTTCCAAACCCCGGCGCGGAAACTGTCGACCGGTTTGCGTACCCCGCCCCGATAAATCGTCCTCCGGCCCGCATCACGGCATTGGGCGGTCGCCTGGACCGGCTGCACCCAAGCGGTCGACGCCCACGAAACTCCTTCGCGGTGGCGCCAGCTCCGGTAAGGTATGCAGTCTGGACGGCTTGAGGAACCCTGCATGACACGACTTGCCTTCATCGGCGGCGGCAACATGGCGCGCAGCCTGATCGGCGGCTTGCTGAAAACCGGCGTGGCCCCGGTCACGATCAGCGTGGCCGAACCGCTGGCTGAAGCCAGGCAAGCGCTGGGGCGCGAATTCGGCATCGCGTGCTATGCCGAGAACCGGCTCGCCGCCGCCGAGGCTGAAGTCATCCTGCTCGCAGTCAAACCGCAGATCATGCCGGCGATCCACCTCGAACTGCAGGACATCCTGCAACGGAACCGTCCGCTGCTGATTTCGATCGCCGCCGGCGTGCGGCTGGACCAGCTGGAGCGCTGGTTTGGCGCCAGCCTGCCGATCGTGCGCTGCATGCCGAACACGCCGGCGCTGATCGGCGCCGGCGCCACCGGCCTGTGCGCGAACAGCCGGGTCAGCCCGTCGCAGAAGGCGCAGGCTCAACACATCCTGGACGCCGCCGGCATCACCCGCTGGATCGACGACGAGGCGCTGATGGATACCGTCACCGCCGTGTCCGGTTCCGGTCCGGCCTATTTCTTCGCCCTCGTCGAAGCACTGGAAACCGCCGCCGTCGCCCAGGGCCTGCCACGCGATACCGCCCGCGCGCTCGCCGCCCAGACCTGCCTCGGCGCTGGCCGCATGCTGGCCGAAGGCGGTGAGGACCCGGCCGTACTGCGCCGACGCGTCACCTCGCCCCACGGCACCACTCAGGCTGCCCTGGAAAGCTTCAGCGCCGATGACCTGCCGCGCATCGTGGCTCGCGCCATCGCCGCCGCCACCCAGCGTGGCGTGGAACTCGCCGCCGAACTGGATCATGTCTCGTGAGCTATCTGCTGAATGCACTGTCCATGCTGATCGAACTGGCGTTCGACGCCGTCGTCACGCTGCTATTGCTGCGCGTGCTGGCTGAAGCCTGCCGCGCGGACTTCAACAACCCGCTCAGCCAGTTCGTCTACCGCTACACCAACCCGGTGCTGGCGCCGATCCGCCGCGTGCTGCCTAACTGGCGCCGGATCAATCTGGCTGGCTTGCTGCTGGCGTGGCTGGCGATGCTGGTCAAGCGCCTGCTGCTGTTCGCCCTGCTTGGCGTGGTGCCACATCCGGCGGGCGCGCTGATTCTGGCGCTGGCCGAACTGCTCGACTTCGTGCTGCTGTTCTATCTGGTACTGATCTTCGGCTGGTCCTTGCTGAGCATGTTTGCCGTCGATCGCCGGCAACCGCTGCTGCGGCTGGCCGGCAGCATCGTCGCTCCGTTGTTGCGGCCCCTGCAGGGGAAACTGATCGCCGGCAACATCGACTTCGCCCCGATGGTCGTGATGATCGTGCTGCTGCTGGCCCGCCTGCTGATCGCCGCGCCGCTGCTCGATCTGGGTGCCCGGCTGGCGCTGGGCACCTGAGTTTTCTCCCGCGGGTGGCGGCTTCGATCGCCTTTGAAGCAAGAGCTTTCGTCCTCCCGCGGAGGGCCATGAGAAACGACACTCGCTAATGCGCCTGGCCCAGAAACTCAGCGCAATGCCCACTCGGCAACGATTCGATGGATCTCGTCCAGTCCATCGAACAAGGCCGCCGGCCCGGGCTGCAAAATGATCGGCGACTTGATCTCATGCAGGTCGCCGTGGCGCACGGCAGGAATCGTGTCCCAGCCCGGCCGTGCCGCCACTTTCTCCGGCCGAAAACGCTTGCCGCACCAGGAGCCGAGAATGATGTCGGGCGCGCGCCGTACCACTTCATCACCGTTGGCAAGGATGCGCTGCTTCGCCAGCGG
>DHXA01000024.1:0-24710 GCA_002413455.1 Rhodanobacter sp. UBA5168
GGCTCTTGGGAACCGGCGCTGTTCAACAACGACTGGAGCGCGACGCCCGAGCGTCGGCGCCAGCAAAAGATCGACGCACTGCGTTATTGACGGCGATTAGATTTTTATTTTCTTTTTAATCATATATTTACAGCGCATAACAAAAGTATTGCCTTAATTTTAACGAACAAGTAATCTTTCGGTTGCCAACACCTGCTGACCCAATAGTTTTTGCAGGCAAGGCCATTTCCCTTCCGGCTCTGCCGGATTTCCCCGTGAGGCTTCAGGCCCGCGGGGTTTTCTTTTTTGCAGCGACATGAAATCCCGCGCCCTGCCCTTGTTTACAGGCCGCCGCGCCGCTTACCCTGCGCGATCATGCCGCCGCGCGGCACCTATGCCGCCGCCAACTACCGCGAGAACTCTCCATGCGCCCTTTGTCCCTACGCCACGCCATGTTGCCGTTGCTCGCCGCGCTGCTGCTGAGCGCCTGCCATGGCAAGGACGAAGCCGCGCAGCCCGGCGGCAGTACGCCGGAGGCGGCGCTGCAGGCTTCGGTCGACCTGCTCAAGGCCGGTGACTTCAACGGGCTGTGGAAGCATGCGCTGCCGCCCGCCGACTACGCCAATCTGCGCACTGACTGGAGTCATCACCAGCAGGATCCACGGCCGATCACCGCCGAGGATCGCGCCAGATTCAGCGAGACGATGCAGAAGCTCACCGAGCCGGATGCGGAAACCAAGCTGTACGCCGAACTGCAACCAAAATTGATCAACATGCAGCAGCAGTACAAGGATCAATTGCCGGTGCTGATCAGCGTGGGTGAGGCACTGGTGAAAAGCGGCGTTTCGCAAAGCAAGAGCCTCAGCGACGTGCAGAAGACCCAAGCCAACAGCGTGATCGATGTGCTCGCGCCCTGGGCACAGCAGACACCGTGGTTCGACCAGGCCAGGGCGAAGCAGGCGGTCAGCGTGGCGGTGGCGACCGCACGCAAGCTGGATCTGAAGACCCCGGAGCAACTGCGCACGATGGATTTCGACGCGGCGATGGGCAAGTACTCGACGGGCTATGCGGGGCTCAAGCAACTGCTGGCCATCTACGGCCTGTCGGTGGACGAGACCTTGAACTCGATCAAGCTCACGCCGGTGTCCAGCAGCAATGGTCACGCCGTGGTCAAGGTCGACTACACCCTGCTCGGCAAGCCGCTGTCGACCGAATCGAAGCTGGTGCAACAGGATGGCCGCTGGTATAGCGAGGACATGCTGGACAACGCCCGCAAGGCACATCTGCAGGCGACCCAGCCAGCACCGGCCGGGACCGCCAGCAGCGCGGTCATGAAGGACTGAACGGCGCAACCGTTAGAATAGACGGATGCAAACGACCCCCACCGCCGATCCTATCGCTCGTCAACGCGCCCCCTGGTGGTTCAACCTGGCCGGCCAGCTGCTGCAGCCGTGGGTGCGCATCCGTCGCGACCCGGCGGAGCCGGCCACCTTGCTGCAGGCCGGCGTGCCGGTCTGCTATGTGATCGAGCGCGACGGCTTTTCCGATGCGCTGATCCTGCAGCGCGCCTGCCGCGAAGCCGGGCTGCCCAATCCGATGCAGCCGCTGGCCGGCACTCGCCGACGCCGCTCGGTGTTTGCGCTGGCGCGGCGCGATGGCCGGCTGCTGGGTCGCACCCGCCAGCGCGCGCCGAACGAACCGCTAAGGCAGCTGGTGCGCTCGCTGGAAGGCATGCCCGAGCGCGACATCCAGATCGTGCCGGTGTCGATCTACGTCGGCCGCGCGCCGAGCCGTGACAGCGGCTGGTTCCGCGTGCTGTTCTCGGAAAATTGGGTCATGGTCGGCCGCTTCCGCCGGCTGCTGGCGCTCCTGTTGAATGGCCGCGACACCGTGGTGCATTTTTCCGCGCCGGTGTCGTTGCGCAGCGTACTGGCCGAATCCGGCGAGATCGCACCGGAACGCTTCACGCGCAAAATCGCCCGAGTACTACGCACTCACTTCCATCGCATTCGCGCCGCGGTGATCGGGCCGGATCTTTCACACCGGCGCACCGTAGTCGATGCCGTGCTGAATGCCGAACCGGTGCGCGCCGCGATCGCCGCCACCGCGGCCAAGGAAAAGATCAGCCACGCCAAGGCCTGGCGCAAGGCGCACACGCTGGTGCTGGAGATTGCGGCGGATTATTCGCACCCGGTGGTTCGTTCGGTCTCGTTCCTGCTGGCGAATTTCTGGAACAAGCTGTACGACGGCATCGCCATGCATCACTTCGACAAGGCCCGCGCCGCCGCGCCCGGTCACGAAGTGGTCTACGTACCCTGCCATCGCAGCCATGCCGACTACCTGCTGATGAGCTATCAGCTGCATGTCTCCGGCGTGGTGGTGCCGCACATCGCTGCTGGCGTGAACCTCAACCTGCCGGTCATCGGACCGATCCTGCGCCGCGGTGGCGCGTTCTTCCTGCGCCGCAGTTTCAAGGGCAACGCGCTGTATTCGGTGGTGTTCAACGAATACCTGGCCCAGCTGATCGACCGTGGCGTACCGATCGAATACTTCATCGAAGGCGGCCGCTCGCGTACCGGCCGGCTGCTGGCACCACGCGCCGGCATGCTCGCGATGACCGTGCGCGCGTTCCTGCGCGCGCCGCGACGGCCGGTGCTGTTCCAGCCCGTCTACATCGGTTACGAGAAGCTGATGGAAGGCAAGTCGTACGCGGGCGAACTCAGCGGCCAGCCCAAGGAAAAGGAATCCCTGATCGGCCTGCTGCGCGGACTGAAAGTGCTGCGCCAGCGCTACGGCCATGTCGCGTTGAATTTCGGCGAACCGATCGCGCTGACTCCGTTGCTCGATGCGGCCAGCACCGACTGGCGCGCGGCCAGTGCCGACCCGGATGCCAAGCCGGAGTGGCTCAACGGCGTGACCGATCGCCTGACCGAACAGATCCAGATCAACATCAACCGCGCCGCCGACGTCAACCCGATCAACCTGCTGGCCTTGGCCCTGCTGGCTACGCCCAAGCACGCGATGGCCGAGAGCGACCTGCTGACCCAGCTCGAATTGAGCAAGACGCTGCTGGAAGAACTGCCGTATTCCGACCGCGTCACGCTGACCCCGATGAACCCGCCCGCGATCATCGCCTACGGCGAACAGATGGGCTGGATCCAGCGCGTGCAGCACCCACTGGGCGACGTGCTCACCGTCACCGGTGAACAGGCCGTGCTGCTCAGCTACTTCCGCAACAACGTGCTGCACCTGACCGCCACTGCCGCGTGGGTCGCCTGCTGTTTCCTCAACAATCGCCGCATGTCGCGCGCCTCGGTGCTGCGGCTGGGTCGCATCATCTACCCGTTCATCCAGGGCGAACTTTTTCTGCCGTGGGATGGCGAGGGCTTTGCCGCCCAGCTGCAGGCAACCATCGACTTTTTCGTGCGCCGCGGCCTGCTCGAGTCGATCAACGACGGTCGCACCCTGGAACGCAGCGCCGGCCAGGAAGACAGCGCGTTCCAGCTCAAGGTGATCGCGCGCAGCCTGATCCAGGCGTTCGAGCGTTACTACATCACCATCGCCGCGCTGGCCAAGAACGGCCCGCACACGCTGACCGGTGCCGAACTCGAGAACGCCTGCACGCTCACCGCACAACGGCTGAGCCTGCTCAACGAACTGTCCGCACCGGAGTTCTTCGACAAGGCGCTGTTCCGCGGCTTCATCCAGAAACTGCGCGAGCGTCGCGTGGTCTGGACCGACGACGGCGGCAAGCTCGATTACGACAGCGCGCTGGAAGGCATGGTGCGCGACGCGCGGGTGATCCTTTCCCGCGAGGTGCGCCACTCGATTCTCAAAATCACTCCCGGCAGCCACGAGAAGGACGTGCCCGCGGGCGATGCGCGGGACAGCGATACGACGCCGGCGATTCCGTCACCGGAATCGGCAACGTCCACGAGCGGCCGCGACGACCATCTGCCCGCGGACGCCGCGGCGGCCGACCTGCACCGGCGCCACGTGGATGCCGAACAGCACGAGCACGAGCATGCCCATGTCGCCCGCGTCGAACGCGCCAGGGACCCCGATCAACCCGAGCTTCCGCTCTAGCCTCCACGGCCGATCCTGTAGCATGACCCCATGACCGAACAGCAACCCAAAACGACTCCGGACTCGACCACGCACTTCGGTTTCCGCGACGTGCCGGTTGGCGAAAAGCAGAAGCTGGTCGGCCAGGTATTCACCTCGGTCGCGCGCAGCTACGACCTGATGAACGACCTGATGTCGTTCGGCGTGCATCGCTTGTGGAAACGCCACTTTGTCGCCGTGAGCGGCGTGCGCCGCGGTGATCGCGTGCTGGACCTGGCCGGCGGCACCGGCGATATCGCCGCGCTGCTCAGGCCTGTAGTCGGCGACCAGGGCGACGTAGTGGTCGGCGACATCAACGCGGCGATGCTTGGGGTGGGACGCGACCGCATGACCGACCGCGGCCTGGTCAGCGGCCTGCGCTGGGCCCAGCTCAACGCCGAAGTGTTGCCGTTCCCCGACAATTCGTTCGACGCGGTGACCATGGCTTTCGGCCTGCGCAATGTCACCGACAAGGACACGGCGCTGGCCGACATCTGCCGCGTGCTCAAGCCCGGCGGCCGCCTGCTGGTGCTGGAATTTTCCAAGGTGCAAAGCGAGACGTTCGGCAAACTGTACGACTTCCACTCATTCAAGATCCTGCCCAGGCTCGGCCAGCTGTTCGCCGGCGACGCCGACAGCTACCAGTACCTGGCCGAGTCGATCCGCAAGCATCCGGATCAGGCAACCCTCAAGGGCATGATGGAGCGCGCCGGCTTCGGCCGCGTCGAAGTGCGCAACTTGAGCGGCGGCATCGTGGCGATCCATCGCGCGTACAAGTTGTAGCGGCAAAGTCAGTGGTTGCCGCTCGGCTGATCCAGATCAGTGGGCCGGCAAGGTCGGCGGCGTATGTTGGGGTTCTCTTCCCCGGCGAGTCCCGTGCCATGTCTGCCGACACCGTGATCGAACCCAACGTCCACACTTTTGACGCGCGCGGCGTGGCGCGACGCTTCCGCCATTCGGCGATCTTCGGCGCGATCGGCGTGCTGCGTTCGGGCGAGACCATGCGCTTCGTCAACGACCACGATCCGCTCCCGCTGATCGCCCAACTGCGCGAGCGGCTCGGCGAAAGTCTCACGGTCGTCTATCGCCAGCGCGATCCCGGCGCGATCGTGATCGACTTCGGCATCACCAGCCTGTCCACCGAGTGATCGAGCCCGACACCGCTGCACCGATCACCACAACTCGGCCGCGACGAACGCGACCAGCGACGGCGCCCGCTTAGACGTCAAGGATCAGCAACGTGCCCTTGCTGCCCGGCGCCACCGCATGCGGTACGCCCGCCGGCACCAGATAGAGCCCGCCCGCACCGACCGTCACTGTCTGTCCGGCCACATCCAGGCGCAACTCGCCGTCGAGCACGAGCAAGCCTTCTGCATAAGCGTGCTCCTCGGCCGGATAGGGCTGTGCATCCATGCGCAACAGCTTGAGGTTGGCATCGCCAATGCGCGCGACCAGCTTCGAACACCATGCCTGGTCCAGCAGAGCGGCGCTCCGCTGCAAGTCAACCGGGTTGTTCATCGCCTCGCCTCAGCATCGTTCGCACGCGGCAACCTGCGCCACCGACTGTGGCGCGGGTCGACGCCGCGCATTCGCCAGCACTACCCCGCTCACCGTGATCGCACCGCCGACCAGGGTCAGCGCACCCGGCTGCTCGCCCAGCCACAACCAGCCGATCAGCACCGCGATCGGCGGCGAGAAGTAGATGAAACTGGAGACCTGCGAGGCCGAGGCCTGACGCAACGCGGCGTTCCACGCGAGGTAGCCGACGAAGGTCGGCGCGATGCCCAGCCAGAGCAGCGCGGCGATATGCGTCCACGGCGCGGTCGCCAGTGCCTGCGGCAGATGCAGTCCGAATGGCAGGGCGCCGAGCGTGCCCGCGAAAAACGTGAAGGCGGTGACGCCAAGCATGCTGCTGCGTTCGAACAGCGGTTTCTGCCCCACCCAGTAGAACGCCGAGACCAGCACGCTGATGAGCACCAGCGCCGCCATCGGTTCGAACCTCACCTGCTTGCCGCTGGCCAACACCACCAGGATCACCCCGATCAGGGCGACGCCAAGGCCGGCCAGCATGCGCGGCGACAGTCGCTCGCCCACCCACACTGCCGACACCGCCGCCGTGGCGGCCGGTATCAGCGAGATCAGGATCGACGCGGTGCCACTGGCGATGCGCGTTTCGGCATAGTTGAGGCACAAGTGATACACGGTCAGGCCGGTCACGCCGAGCAACGCCAGTTGCGGCCAGTCGCGCCGTGCGGGCAACGATATCCGTTTGACCACCATCAGCGCCGCAAAACACAGCGAACCGATGGCAAGGCGAGCCAGGGCCACCTCACCGGGCTTGAAGGAGGCCAGCGCGTAGGCGATCGCGGCATACGCTGACGACCAGGTCAGCAGGGCAATGCCGATGTAGCAGAGGACGCGACCGTCGAGGCGAGCGGTATCCATGGGGACGGATTCCTGAGATGGGAAGTGCGCATCCTAGTCTTGCCGATGGCGCCGGGGAATAATGCATCGAATCGTTTTCATGACGCTTCGCCGACGATCGAAGCCATCCACGAGTGAGCCCGCCTTGGAATCGAAACCCGAATTGGACAGCAAGGACTGGCAGCTGCTGGAAGCGCTGCAACGGGACGCGCGCCTGGGCTACGCCGAGCTGGGTCGCAAGGTGCGACTGTCCGCCCCGGCCGTGGCCGAGCGGGTAAAACGTCTGGAGGAGGCTGGCGTGATCAGCGGCTACCGCGCCACGGTCAATCCCAAACGACTGGGCTACGGCATCAGCGCGATGGTCCGGTTGCGTTGCGACGGCATCACCTGCGCGCGCATCGGCGCGCTGGTGGAGGACATCCCCGAGGTGCTCGAATGCCGCCGCCTGGCCGGCGAGGACTCGGCGCTATTGCACGTGGTGGCCATGTCGATCAGCCACCTGGAATCCGTGCTCGACCGGCTGCTGAAAACCGGCGCCAGCAACAGCACCACCACCCTGATCGTGCTGCAGACACCGCATGAGCACCGGCCGCTGACCCGGGCGATGTGGAACGCGGCCGTGGCCATGTCGCGCGATTGAGCGTCATGCCGACACGGCATGCTCTGCGCCGGCCACCGCGGCGGCTGGAGTCCGGTTTTCATTCGGGCCTATCATCGGCCTCGATGTGATCGTGCTGGAGCGGGTCGCGACGAGCCCTTCGCACCTCGATGAAGAGCCCGCACACCTTCGAACGGCATGCTCAATACCCTTTCCCATTGATCGATTCCGATGACTGACCAACCCACCGACAAGCCAGCCGCGCCGTCCACCGACGCACCGCTCAATCCCGAACGCCGCCGCCTTCTCGGCGGCATGGCGATGGCTGGTGCGGCACTCACCCTGGGCGCTTGCACACCGCTCGATGGCAACCGCCCGGCCGCGGCCGGCACGCAGGAGCTGCCTGCCGCGGTGCTCGATGCGCTGCTGCGCCAGCACATCCAGCAGGTGGTGGTGCTGTACGCCGAGAACCGCAGCTTCAACAATCTGTTTGCGCAATTCCCCGGGCTGGCGCAACCGCTGAAGAACCTCGACGCGCCCGAATACCGCCAACGCGATCGCGACGGCAGCCTGCTCACTACCTTGCCACCGATCTGGGGCGGCCTCGCGCCGCATGCGCAAACCCTCGACGGCCGGCATTACCAGATCGACGAGCATGCGATTACCGGTCTGCCGAACCAGCCGTTCGCGCTGCGCACCGCCGAGGGTGCACCGCTGCCACACGGCGTGGTCACCCGCGACCTGGTGCATCGCTTCTACGAAAACCAGCTGCAGATCAACGGTGGCCGCAACGACGGTTTTGTCGCCTGGGGCAACACCGGCGCGATGGTGATGGGCCACTACGCCGACGGCGCCGCGAACCTGCGCCTATGGCAGCTCGCGCAGCAATACACCCTGTGCGACAACTTCTTCATGGGCACCTTCGGCGGCTCGTTCCTCAACCATCACTACCTCGCCGCCGCACAGCCGCCGTTCTATCCGGATGCCGATCGGAGCCCGGCCAAGATCCAGATCGCCGTGGTGGAAGGCGACGATCCCGCCGGCATCCGTCCGAAACTGGCTGACGACTCGCCGGCCAGCGCAATGCAGGGCCGCTCGAAATTCGCCGCACCCGACGCCCTCACGCCCGATTTCTGGGCGGTCAACACGATGGGTCCGGCCTACGCGCCGGCCTTCACCCACGACAAGCACGACCCGTTGAGCGCCGATGCCACCAGTCCGTCCACACTGCCGCCCCAGGCGCACCCGACCATCGGCGATGCGCTGTCGCAGGCCGGTGTCGACTGGGCATGGTACGCCGGCGGCTGGCAGCTCGCGCTGGACGGTCACGGCGATGGCGACCACCACGTGTTTCCGGAAGTACCGAATTTCCAGATCCATCACCAACCGTTCAATTATTTCCGCCAGTTCGCACCGGGTACGTCGGCACGGCAGCAGCACCTGCGCGACGCCGGCGTCGGCAGCACCGCCGACAGCAACCACTTCATTGCCGCGATCGAGGCCGGCACGCTGCCGCCAGTGTCCTTCTACAAGCCGCAAGGCGATCTCAACATGCATGCCGGCTATTCCAGCGTGGCCGCGGGCGACCAGCACCTGGCGCAAGTGATCGAGGCAATGCGGAAGAGTCCGCAATGGCCGCATATGCTGGTGGTGATTACGGTGGACGAGAACGGTGGCTGGTGGGACCACGTGGCACCGCCCAAGGGCGATCGCTGGGGGCCGGGTTCGCGCATCCCCGCGCTGATCGTGTCGCCGTTCGCGAAAAGAGGCTTTGTCGACCACACCATCTACGACACGGGCTCGATCCTTCGTTTCATCACCCGCCGCTTTGGCTTGAAGCAGTTGCCCGGACTCAAGCTGCGCGATGCCGCCATGATCGCTGCCGGCGGACCGCCACCGGGCGACCTCACCGCCGCCCTGCAATTCGACGCCAGCTGATCACCCGACTGTACGGACGACCTTCCCATGCGCCAGATGTACCCCGACATCGAGCCGTACCAGACCCACCGCCTCGCGGTCGACCCGCTGCACACGCTGCATGTGGAGGAATGCGGCAACCCCGACGGTCTGCCGGTGGTGTTCCTGCATGGCGGCCCCGGCGCGGGACTGGCCACCTACCACCGACGCTTCTTCGATCCGGCGCGTTACCGCGTCGTGCTGTTCGATCAGCGCGGTGCCGGCAGATCCACCCCGTTCGCCGAACTCACCGACAACACCACCTGGCACCTGGTCGCCGACATCGAGACGATTCGCGAGCAGCTCGGCATCGAACGCTGGGTGGTGTTCGGCGGTTCGTGGGGATCGACGCTGGCGCTGGCCTATGCGCAGACGCATCCCGAACGCGTACTCGCGCTGGTGTTGCGCGGCATCTTTCTGGGGCGGCCGCCGGAGCTGAGCTGGTTCAACGAGGTGGACGGCGGCGCCTCGCAGATTTTCCCCGAGCGCTGGGCGCGCTTCCTCGATTTCATCCCGCCCGAGGAACGCGACTCGATGCTGGACGCCTACTGGCGCCGCCTGACCAGCAACGACGAAGCGGTGCGCCTTGCCGCCGCAAAGGCATGGAGCGCATGGGAAGGCGGCAGCACCACGCTGCTGCACGATCCCGACGGTGGCGGCGATTTCGACGATCCGCACAAGGCGGTCAGCCTGGCCGTAATGGAAGCCCACTATTTTCGCCATGCCATCTTTCTCGAACCCGACCAGCTGCTGCGCGACATCGATCGTATCCGGCACATCCCAGCCTCCATCGTGCACGGCCGCTACGACATCATCTGCCCGGTGCGGAATGCGTGGGACCTGAGCCAGGCATGGCCGGAGGCGGACCTGCACGTGGTGCTGGCCGGCCACAGTGCGGCCGACCCGGCGATCGTCGATCAACTGGTGCAGGCTACCGACCGGCTGGCCGATCGATACGTCTAGCCTGACGCGTCCGGCTCAACGCGTCGAGGTGGCTTCGGCCGGAATCAGATCCGGCTGCGCCTCGTACCAGCGCCGGGCATGCAGCAGATGGAAGTGGCGCTTGCCGTCGGCCAGTGCCACGCCCAGCCCCAGCACGCCCCAGCGCGCGTAGAGATCGCCACGCGGCTGGCCGTCGCTCACGCGCAGATGCGCAAACAAGTCGATGCGCTCATTGCTCCCCACCAGATGATCGAGGATGAAATCGCCACGTTGCGCTTCTACCTCGGCATGCGCGGTGGCCTGGCCGTCGTCGATCATGTTGGCGATCCATTTGGGGAATGCGCTGCGATCGGCGAACAGCGACAGCAGCAGGCTGACATCCTTCATCACCAGCGTGGCGCTGCCGCGCAAACGCATGGGGTGATCCCAATCCAGACGTCCATGCTGCAAGGTCACCCTGGCCCACCACGGCGGCGCGCTGGAACCCTCCACGCGCACGCCGTCCAGATTCAGCGTGAAGTTCTTCAGATCGAAGGCGTGGCCGGCGCGTTGGGCGCGATCGATCCGGGTATCCATCGTGAGCTTGCCGGCGAGGCGCGATACGCCGAGCGCCAATCGTGCGGCCGCGCTGCTCATCTGCATGCGGCCAGCACTCACATCGCCCTTGCCATCGATGCTGAAGTCGGTGGACATCTGACCGGTGCCTTGCAGGAAGTACAGACTCTTGCCGGGTAGATAGCGGTTGTAGGCGCGCAGGTCGGGGATGTCCGCACCGGCGAAATGCAGCCGGGCGGTGAACGCCTGGCGGAACCTGGCCAGGTCATCTGACGACTGCAGGTTCACCTGCAGCGCGTGACCGCGCAGATAGGGCTGGCTCGGCGCGATGCGTGGCGCCAGCGTAAAACGCTTCATGGCGAGATCCGCCAGCAGGCGCGCGCCACCCGCGCCGGCGACGACGCGGGCCTGCGCCTGCGCATTGCCGGCGAACACGTTGTCGAGGATGTTCGCCGCCAGCGCTACCTGCGGCACGTCGACGCGCGTGCCCGGCGCCAGCCGCCCGGCATCGACGTGCAGGGCGCCGACGATATCGCCCGCGCCGTCCAGTTGCAGCCAGGGTGCGGACATCACCAAGGGCGTCAGCCAGCTCAGCGAAGCGAAGTGCCAGCGGCCTTCAACGCTGCCGGATAGCAGCCGCAGCACCTCGCTGGCCGAACGCCGCGGGAATACATGCCGACTGGCAAATCGCAGATGCGCTTCCAGCTGGTTGGGCGCCGTGGCGCTGCCGCTGCCCGCCGGTGGCGGGATCCTTGCGTCGATCATCACGGCGTCGGCCTGCACGGCAAGATCGAGCTGGCCGCGGCGCTGTTGCTGAGATCCATCGGCATCGGTGATAGCCACCGGCGCGTTCCACTGCAGATGTCCGCCGGGCGCCAGGGTGCCGTGATCCAGCAGCAAATTCGCGCTCAGGTGACCGCCCCGCGGCGACAGCCTGACCGCCAGCGCACCGGCCTTGTCGGCACCCAGCGCGATCGCCGGCGTTGCGCCTTCCGCAACGGCGTGGATCTTCGCGCGCTCAAGTTTCTGCCAACCCGGCGGTTGCTCGTGAGTGAAGGGATCGAATGCAAAGTGGACGTCCAGCCTGGCATCGCGCAACAGCTCCAGTTGCCGGTAGTGCACACGCGCCTTCGGCATCAGGACGTGCGAGGGGGAAATGGCTGTCGAACCGCCGCGCAGTTGATGGGTGAAGCCAAGCTCGGCCTCGCCATCACCCTCGGCGACCAGATCACCCAGGCGCACCTGCCGCAACGACACCGTGCTGATGCGATCGGCCGTGATGCGCCAGGCATCGCTCCGCCACGGCGGCGGCTTGAGGTCGACGCTGGTCGGCTGGACATCGAGGTCCACCGCCGTGGTGTGGACCGGCCCGAAACGCAGTTCGTGCCGAAGCAGCGGCCACAGCATGATGCGGCCGCTCGCCGCATCGCCCCGCGCGCTCCACAGCAATTGTCGCGCGTGACCATGCAGCCGCAGCTCATACGCATGGATCTGTCCCGGCCACAGCGTCCACGCCCAGGCCCACTGCGCATGAAAAATTTCCGGCTTGCGATTGACCTCGACCGGAGCCAGCGGGCTATTGAGAAAGAGATTGCCGCCGATCAGGTAAAGCGCATACAGCACACCCAACAGCCACAGCAGTCGACGCATGGGTGAAGACAGTATGCGCATCAGGTTCGGTTCGTGACATGGACGGCCCAGCATGGCGAGCTTTGCGTGATGGCATGGTGGAGCGTGGGCGTTCCGTGCCTGCGCCGCGTTGCCAACTGCCCGGTGGAACCCGGCGGTTAATCACCGGCGACGTTGAACCGGCGCAAGAAACGGATGGTTCGGGGTGGCGGTGCCGTCCACACTGCGCATCAACCCCTACAGGAATGCGCGCCATGCTGACCTTGTTCGACTATCTGCCTTCGCGGAACGCGTGGAAGGTACGGCTGCTGCTGAATCAGCTTGGCCGGCCCTACCGCACCGTACCGATCAGCATCTTCGAGGGCGAAGGCCAGACCGCGGAGTTCCGGCGCATCAATCCGACCGGCACGGTGCCGGCGATCCAGTTGGAGGATGGTCGCGTGCTGGCCGAATCGAACGCGATCCTCGCGTACCTCGCCGAGGGCACACCGTATCTGCCGAGCGATCCGTTCGACCGCGCCAAGGTGCAGCAATGGCTGCATTTCGAGCAGGAGCGGGTGGAATCGGTGATCGGATCGCTGCGCCACTGGACGATGACCGGCAAGCTGGCGCGTCGCTCGCCAGAGCTGATCGGGGCCAAGCGCAGCGCCGCCGTGCGGTCGCTGGGCATTCTGGAAAGCGAATTGTCGACGCGGCCATTCATCGCCGGCGACCGCTATAGCATCGCCGACATGGCGATATTCGCCTATGCCAGCCGCGCGGAGGAAGCCGGCCTGTCGCTGGAGATGTACCCGCACGTTCGTGCGTGGACCGCGCGCGTCGAGGCACAGCCGGGCTTTCTCGCCACCACGCATCCGTACTCGATCGATCCGTATTCGATGCGCGAGTTGCCCTGACCCGGCTTTCGTCACGGGCGGTGGCAGCGGCGGCGATGGCATACTCGGGGTTTTCCGGCCCGAGAGTTCCCCATGCGCCTGCTCCCTGCCCTCGCCTTCGGCACATTGATGTTGCCGCTGGCCGCCTACGCCAACGATCCGAACTCCTACGCGCAGCCCGACCAGGTGCGCGTGACCCATCTGGATCTCGATCTGAAGATCGACTTCCCGCGCAAGCAACTCGACGGCCTGGCCACGCTGAAGCTGGACTGGAAGAATCCGAAGGCGCAGTCGCTGGTGCTGGACACGCGTGACCTGAAGATCGCCAAGATCGAGGCGCTCGGCGCCGACGGCCGGGCGACGCCGCTGACATACGCCCTGGCGCCGCGCGACAAGCAGCTCGGCAGCAAGCTGACCATCGCCACGCCGAGGCATCCGGCGCAGGTACGCATCGTCTACACCACCTCGCCCGAAGCCTCCGGTCTGCAGTGGCTGACGCCGGCGCAGACCGCTGACAAGAAACTGCCGTTCATGTTTTCGCAGTCCGAATCGATCCACGCGCGCTCGTGGGTGCCGCTGCAGGATTCGCCGGTGATCCGTTTCACCTATCACGCGCACGTCGGCGCACCGAAGGACGTGCGCGTGGTGATGAGTGCGATCAACGATGCGAAGCACCCATTGAATGGTGATTTCACGTTCGACCAGCCGCACCCGATCCCGTCTTACCTGCTGGCGATCGGCGCCGGCGACATCGCGGCAAAGGAAACCGGGCCGCGTTCGGCCGTCTATGCGGAGCCGTCGATCGTGGACAAGGCCGCGCACGAATTCGAGGACACCGAGAAGCTGATCGCCACCACCGAACTGTTGTACGGCCCGTATGCGTGGGGACGCTATGACATCCTGGTGCTGCCGCCATCGTTCCCGTACGGCGGCATGGAGAACCCGAACATGACGTTCGCCACGCCGACCGTGCTGGTGGGCGACAAGAGCCTGGTCTCGCTGGTCTCGCACGAACTGGCGCATTCGTGGTCGGGCAACCTGGTGACCAGCGCCGCGTGGCGCGACATCTGGCTCAACGAGGGGTTCACCACCTACGTACAGGGCCGCATCACCGAGGCGGTCTACGGCAAGCCGCTGGCCGACGAGGAAGCGCTGCTGTCCGCACGCGCGCTGCAGAAGGGCATCGGCGCGATGCCGGCCAACTCGCAGAAGCTGGCGCCCGATCCGCGCGGCGTGGGCGCCGACGACTCGCTGTCCGACGTGGCGTACGACAAGGGCTCGTGGTTCCTGCGCACGCTGGAGCTGCGCTTCGGCCGCGCGGCGTTCGACGATTATCTCAAGGGCTACTTCAGTCATTTCGCCTGGCACAGCATCACCACCGAGCAGATGCTCGACTACATGAAGCCGAACCTGATCGAGAAGTACCCCGGCAAGATGAGCTGGGACGAGGTGAAGGCATGGGTCTACGGCACCGGCATCCCGAAGAACGCGCCGCTGCCCGACTCGCCGCGCTTCAACGCGCTCGACCGCGAGCGCAGCGACTTCCTCGCCGGCAAGCTGGCCGCCGACAAGCTCGATGCGAAGGGCTGGAACACGCAGGAATGGATGTACTTCCTCGATCGCCTGCCCGACGTGGCGCCGCTGGACAAGCTGCAGCAGCTGGACGCCGCATGGCACCTCACCGGCACGCCGAATGCCGAGATCGGCATGCGCTGGTACAGCCATGCGATCGCCGGCGGTGATAAAGACGTCTGGACAGCCGCCGCCGAACACATGACCCGGATCGGCCGGCTCTACCTGACCACGCCCCTGTACAAGGCCTTGGTGAAAACACCGGACGGCCTTGCCTATGCCGAGCAAGTCTATGCCCGCGCGAAAGCCGGCTACCACCCGCTGACCCAGCAGGTGGTGGAGTCAGTTTTTGCCTCGGCAAAAACTGCGCATAAGTAAGCCTGAGACCCTCCTCTGCGAAGCAGGGGGGGGGGTTGATTCCCGTCACGACCCCACCAAGAAATCATCATGTCGCCATCAACGAACACCACCACTCCGCTCTGGAAACGCATGCTGTTCCGCCGGCTGAAATTCCTGGCGTGGCTGGTGGCGCTGCTGGTCATCGTGCTGGGCGGCAGTTACCTTTTTGCGCCGCAATGGCTGATGCAGGCCAACGTCAAGCGCGAAGCGATGGCCGCGCACCTGGACAAGCATTCGGTGCAGACCGGCGACACGCGCTGGGTCTACTACGAAGGCGGTGATGGCCCGACCATCGTGCTGTTGCATGGTTTCGTTGCGGACCGGAACGTCTGGCTGCCCGTGGCCAAGCTGCTGACCCCGCATTTCCATCTGATCATTCCGGACCTGCCCGGTTGGGGCGAGTCCTCGCGCGATGCCGGCGCCAGCTACAACATCGACGCCCAGGCCGCACGGCTGGATGCGTTCGTGCAGGCTTTGCACCTGCAGCGTTTCGTGCTGGTCGGCCATTCGACGGGCGGGGCGATCGCCAGCGTGTACGCCAGCGCGCACCCCGAGCATGTCGCCGAGCTGGCACTGGTCGACAGCTTCGGCCTGAAGGCCACGCCGAACGCGTTCGACCGCGCGGCGCTGGCCGGCAGGAACCCGTTCGTGTTCGACGACCGCGCCGGGTTTGCCCGCGCCACCGCGCTGGCGTTCGAAAAGCCGCTAAATCTACCCGGTCGTTTCGTCGACGTGCTGGTCAGGCGCAACCAGCAGGATCGCGCCTTCATCGAGCGCAGCTTCAACGAGCTGCGCGAACCATCGCAATATCTTGCCGTGCAAAGCCGGCTCGGCCAGCTGGACATGCCGGTGCTGGGGCTGTGGTGCCACGACGACAGGATCGTCGATATCTCCGCGCTGGACGCCCTGCGCAACGGCCTGAGCGCCGCCAGCACGATCAGCACCAGCATGATCAATGGCTGCAACCACATGCCGATGCTGGAAAAACCCGAGCAGACCGCGCAGATCCTCACGGGATTCGCCTTGTCGCATTGAATCGCTGCTGCCCGGCCGGCGCCGCCGTATCGCTCCGGTCACGCGCGAGTCAGCCACCCCGAGCACATCATCGTGAATTGCGGATGACAACATGGGAGAATGGACTCATTGCCCGCAGTGAGCCCTTGCCTCCTTGCACGAAAACGGAACGATGCAGCAGCAACCGATGAAGCAAAGCTTTATACGCTCAGGCGTGGATGCGATCGTGCGGATGTCGAGCACCCGCACCAATTACTGGGCTGAACTCGGCGTGGATACCACGCTGGGCATGCTGCTGGTCGTCGAAGGCTGGCGGCTGCATGCCGGCAGCCCGCTGACCGCGTTGCTGGCCGTCGGACTGGGGCTGTTCGCCTTCAGCTTCATCGAGTACTTCTTCCATCGCTGGATGTTCCACACGCGGGTTCCGCTGTTCGAACAGGGTCACCGCACGCATCACGAACAGCCGCTGGGCTACGACTCGCTGCCGTTCTTCCTGCCGGCGGTGGTGCTGCTTACGCTGGCCGGCATGTTCATGCTGATCATGCCCACGGGTTTCGCCCTGCTGATGGCTGGCGCAATCACCTTCGGCTACATCATCTACGGGTTGAGCCACTTCATCATCCACCACGTGCGCTTCAAGCATCCGTGGTTGCGCCGCTGGGCCGGCGCCCACCACGTGCACCACTATCACCCGGACAGCAACTTCGGCCTCACCACACCGCTGTGGGATGTGTTGCTGGGTACGCGTTACGTGCGACAAGCCAGAAAGATCTGAGCACGCCAGGCATCGCGCTCACTGCACTGTCCTGCCGGACAGGCTGACTATCTCTGCAGGCTTCACGTTGATCCCGGTTCCGGTCCTATCCGGTACGAAATGCATCGGTACCAGATACAACTTGCCGCAGCTGCGTACGCTCCATTTCTCGTCCCACGCCATGCCCGGATCCTTTGGCGTGCCCGCGGGCAATACCGTATCGATCACATCGGACGGGCAGGATGAGCCGACCACCGCCATGGCGCTCGCCAACTGCTGCTTCGCGTCGCGCTGCAGCAGCGGAGAGGCGTATGAATCGCCAGGCAGCAACGCGTAGACCGATGGCGTGCCGTCCCTGAACGTCACGAAGGCGGTGTACCGGCGACTCTCTCCGCAGGCGACGCCCTCGGTCCGCTCGGTCCAGGCACCGCTGGCGATATGCCCGTTGGCGTCGAGCTGCAGCGGAACGAGCACCGTCGCGTGACTGCTGCTCATGTCCAGAGCGATCCGCGGACAGCGCGTCGACAAACCGCTCTCGTATTCCTGATAGACCTTCTGGACGGCCTGCTGATACA
The DNA here is from genome assembly GCA_002413455.1 of Rhodanobacter sp. UBA5168. Classification (GTDB taxonomy): domain Bacteria; phylum Pseudomonadota; class Gammaproteobacteria; order Xanthomonadales; family Rhodanobacteraceae; genus Rhodanobacter. The sequence continues at coordinate 17,377 of DHXA01000024.1, forward strand.
GGGAAAAATGGCGCATCTGGCCCAGTGCGTCCTGCCCGCTCGCTTGGGCAGCCAATGCACCGCTCATCGACACTGCGATAGCCGCAACCAATATACGCATCACGAACATCCTCCTTGACTGACTTCAGAATGCGGCATCCGGACCTCGCGACACGCCATGGCCGTTCACGCAGCGCATCATCGTACGCAACCGGGCGTTGCACGACTATCGCTGCATCAACACGCTGTTTGTAGTCTTCGACCTGACTTCTCTGAGGGTCCGCGGGTACAGGAGTACAACATCGCGACCCCTCTCACCCGATGGGCGCGGGCGTCAATCGGCAACGTCATCGATCAGGCGATCGAGTTCGGACTTCAGGATGGCGCCGTGCTGGCGCAGCCAGTTGCGTTGCTCGCGCCAGTCTGGAAACAGGTGTTCCACCTGCACCCAGAATCGCGGCGAATGGTTGCGTACCTTGAGGTGACACAGCTCGTGTACCAGCACGTAGCGCAGCGCGGCCGGAGGTGCCAGCGCCAACGCCAGATCGAGGTTGATGCGGTCACGGGTGTCGAGGCTGCCCCACAGGCTTTTCATCGGGCGGATCTTCAGCGCGGTCGGCGCCAGCCCGAGCTGCGGCACGTAGCTGGCCAGCCAGCGCGAGACGTCGCGGCGGATCAAGGCTTCCAGATGCGAGGCGAGCAGGCCGCGGGCAATCGGCAGCGCGCGGGTATGCGGGCGCGGGATCACCAGGGTCAACCCGGTCTCATGCGGTTCGATCTTCGGGTAGGCACCTTCAGCCCAGTCCAGCTCGGCCAGCTCGCCGCGCAAGGGGAACGTGCACGGATAGCCCACGCGCAGCGGCGGCAGCGGCTTCACGATCAGGTTCAGCTCGTCGAGCTTCTGCTCCAGCCAGTCGGCGTGGCTGCGCAGGAATGCGCTGACCTGGGCCGGATGGGTACCGTTGGGGTAGGTCACCCGGGCGCCCTTGGCCGTGATGGTGAGGCGCAGCCGGCGCGCGCGCGGATGGGCGGCCTTCAGCACCCGAATGATGCTGCCGCCCACCGTCGCCAGTTCCAGCCAATCGCCTTCCAGATGCTGCGCCATGACCCTGCCGTTGGCACCTCGCCCTAGTTTGGTGAACATGGGGGAAATCCGCACCGTCTGCGACGGCCGGACACCCAGTATGGCGCGCAGGACAGTGAAACGGGAATGGATTTTTCGTTCAGCTGTCCGCCGGACGAGGCAGGCCGAACCATTCCTCGAGCTTGCCCAGCAGGCGCTCCAGTTCCAGCGTCAGCAGGGCGAAACTGGCGTCCAGCTCGGCCTGGGCGTCCTGCTGGCTGTCGCCCAGCTCGTCCATCACCACATCCAGGAACTTCAGCTTGCGGATGATCAGGTCCTCGCCCAGCACGAAGCTGATGCGATCGTCGAAGGTCAGCCCCAGCAGAAACACCTGCTTGCCGTTGCGCAGGTGCTCCTTGACCTCCTCGGCGTCCAGATCCTGCCGGCGGCAGCGGGCGATCGCGCCGGTGGCGGTGGCCGGGTCGCGCAGCTCGCATTCGTCGCCCAGGGCCAGCCCGGCGGGCAGGTTGCCAGTGGCCAGCCAGTCGGTCATCAGCACGCGTGGGCCTTCCTCCGGTGCCAGCGGCACCGCCGGAAAGCTGCCCAGCGCCTCGCGGATCTGGGTCAACGCGTTCTCGGCCGACTTGCGGCTGGAGGTGTCCAGTACCAGCCAGCCGTTTTTCCTGTCGACATAGGCCGACATGCGCGAGTTGCGCACGAACGCGCGCGGCAGCAGCTCGGTCAGCAGGTCCTCCTTGATCCGCTTGCGCTCGCGGCCGCCGACCTTGCGGCCTTCCTCTTCGGCGATCTTCTGCACCTTGCGATGCAATTCGTCGTTGATCACGGCGGCCGGCAGCAGTTTGTCCTCGCCGCCGACGGTGAGCAGGGTGCACTGCTTCACCGTATGCGTGAGCGGCTCGGCCTCGCCGCGACCGACCGGCGGCACGAAACCCTTGGTGAACATCTCCAGTGGCCCGCACGGCCGCAGCCGGTGTTCGGCCAGCGCTTCGTCGAGTCGGTTCAGATCGGTGGCCACGGTGGGGGAAAAGCGGAACAGCGTGAGATTGCGAAAGAACATTCAATATCCGGATGAGGTGCGGCCCGAAGGCGGGTTTGCTTGATGGTCACTCCGGCGCAAGCCGGAATGACTGCGTGATGATTGGCCCGCCGCGATCAGCCGCTGACGGCCGCCACGGCGGCGGCCACGGTGTCGAGGTTGCTGCGGTTGAGCGCGGCCACGCAGATGCGGCCGCTGTCGAGCGCGTAGATCGCATACTCGTCGCGCAGCCGATGCACCTGCGCCTTGCTCAGGCCGGAATAGGAAAACATGCCGGCCTGCCGGTTGATGAAGCCGAAATCCGGCGCACCCAGTGCAGCCAGCTTGTCGACGAAACCCGCGCGCATCGCGTGGATGCGCGAACGCATCTCGCCCAGCTCCTGCTCCCAGCGCCCGCGCAGCTCGGTGCTGCCAAGTACGCCGGCAACCAGGCTGGCGCCGTGTGTGGAGGGGCTTGAATAGTTCGCGCGAATGGTCTGCTTGATCTTCGACAGCAGCCGCGCCGCCTCGTCGCGATCGGCGCCGACCATCGACAGCGCGCCGACCCGCTCGCCGTACAGCGAGAACGATTTGGAATACGAGTTGGCGACCACGAACGCCTCGATCCCCGATGCCTCCAGCAGGCGCACCGCGGTGGCGTCCTGCTCGATGCCCTGGTCGAAACCCTGATAGGCCATGTCGACGAACGGTAGCAGCCGGCGCTCCTGCAACAGCGCGATGACCTGCCGCCATTGCGCCGCATCGAGATCCACACCGGTCGGGTTGTGGCAGCACGCATGCAGCAGCACCACGGTGCCGGGCGCAAGCCGGCCCAGATCCTCCAGCATGCCGGCGAAATCCAGGCCATGGCTGGGCGAATCGTAGTAACGGTAATCGAGCAGCTCGAAGCCGGCCGTGCGGAACACCACATGATGGTTGCCCCAGCTCGGATTGCTGATTGCGATTTTCGCGCCGGCGCCGGCCACCTGCTTCAGCAGATCGGCCGCCACACGCAACGCCGCGCTGCCGCCGATGGTCTGCGCGGTCGCCACGCGACCGGCTGCCAGCAGCGACGATTCGCCACCGAACAGCAACTGCTGGGTGAGCCGGTTGTACGCCGCCAGGCCGTCGATCGGCAGGTAGCCCCGCGGCTTGCCCGCCGTGACCAGCGCCCGCTCCACTTCATGCACCGTCGGCAGCAGCGGGATGCGGCCCTGCTCGTCGATATAGATGCCCACACCCAGGTTGATCTTGCCGGGGCGGGAATCGGCCAGATAGGTCTCGGTCAGGCCCAGGATCGGATCGCCCAGGGCCATTTCAACGGATGCAAAGAAGGACACGGCGGTTACTCGACAGGTAGAGAGAACGGAATATTCAAGCTTGCGCGGCCGCGGTCTCATCCGCTGCGTCGACCAGCCACGCGGGCGATGCAGCTTGCGCGCCCAGCGTGAAGTCGAACAGCTGGCGATCGGCCAGTTGCGAGGGTGACACATGGCCCAGCGCGCGAAAGATGTTCTCGCTGCGCCCGGGCTGCAGTTGTTCCCATTCGGCCAGCATGCGCTGCACCGCCTTGCGTTGCAGGTGGTCCTGCGAGCCGCACAGGTTGCACGGGATGATCGGGAAATGTTGATTCAGTGCATAGGCGGCAATGTCGCTTTCGCGGCAATACGCCAGCGGCCGGATCACCACGTGGCGGCCGTCGTCCGAGCGCAGCTTGGGCGGCATCGCCTTCAGCTGCGCCTGATAGAACATGTTGAGGAAGAACGTGGCAAGGATGTCGTCGCGATGATGGCCCAGCGCGATCTTCGTGATGCCGTTCGCGGCGGCCCACGAATACAGCGCGCCACGGCGCAATCGCGAACACAGGCTGCACATGGTCTTGCCGGCCGGGATCACCCGCATCACCGTGCTGTAGGTGTCCTGTTCGATGATGTGGAACGGCACACCGCGCGCAGTCAGGTAACCGGGCAACACATGCCCGGGGAAATCCGGCTGCTTCTGGTCCAGGTTCACCGCGATCAGCCCGAAGCGCACCGGCGCCCTCGCCTGCAGCTGCAGCAGCATGTCCAGCAAGGTGTAGGAATCCTTGCCGCCGGACAGGCACACCATCACCTTGTCGCCGTCTTCGATCATGCCGAAATCGCCGATCGCCTGGCCGACCTGGCGACGCAGGCGCCTGGCCAGTTTGTCGGCCTCGGCAGCCGGCGCAGGGGTAGGTTCGGGCTGGGCTGACATGACGACCGATCGGGCAGAAGGAACCCCCATTGTAGCGGCCCGGCCGCCCGGCTTCCGAACCGGCAAACCGCGTTAGACTAGAAGAACCGCCCCAAGCCGCCGCTATCGCCATGCAGGTTCAGGATCACGCCGAAATCGTCCATCTTCTGGCCGAGCTGCGGATGGAGCATCGCGACCTGGATGTGGTGATCGTGCAGCTGACCAACGTGATCGGTCGCGACGAGCTGCAGCTGACGCGGCTGAAGAAACGCAAGCTGCTGCTGAAGGACAATATCGCGCGGCTCGAGAGCAAGCTGATCCCCGATCTCGACGCCTGAGCCCCCGCCAACCCGGACGTTCGATGAACCCGTTCACTCCGATCCGCCTGCAGGACGATTACGTCGTGCTGGAGCCGCTGCGCCTGGAACATGCGCCGGCACTGGAAATGGCCGCCGCCGACGGCGAGCTGTGGAACCTGACGGTCACCAGCGTGCCGCCTCCGGGCCACGCCCGCAGCTACGTCGAAAAAGCGCTGCAAGGTCAGGCTGCCGGAGACATGCTGCCGTTCGCCGTGCGCGAGGCCGGTAGCGGCGAGATCGTCGGCAGCACCCGCTATTACGAGATCGATGCCGAACTGCCGCGCCTTGCCATCGGCTACACCTGGTACGCCAGACGCTGGCAGAAAAGTCACCTCAATACCGCCTGCAAGCGCCTGTTGCTGGAACACGCCTTCGAGGTGCTCCACTGCGTGGCGGTGGCGTTTCACTCCGATGAGCAGAACGAGGATTCGCAACGCGCCATCGAGCGCCTTGGCGCCCGGCGCGAAGGCGTGCTGCGCGCCCACAGACGCCGCACCGATGGCAGCCTGCGCAATACCGTCTGCTTCAGCATCGTGGCGGATGAGTGGCCCCAGGTGGGTAGCTGGCTGGATATGCGCCTGAGCCGGCTCGCCACGCGCTGAGCCTCACAGCAGCCGATTGACCAGACGGTCGAGCCGGGTGCGGTTGAGCCGCTTGAGCTGCTTGCGCACCACCGCCGGATAATGCCGCGGGCTTTCCAGGGCGTGGTAATCGGACAGCCGTGTGGCATGCCGTTTCAACGCCGCCCACTCGGCCTGATGTTTCGCGTGCAGCAGCCGTGCGGGGTCGCGCACCACCAGCCCATTCTCCAGATCCAGCGTCCACGCCCGGGGGTTGAGGTTGTTGCCGGTCAGCACCGCCACGTCATCATCGACGAACAGGCCTTTCAGGTGGTAACTGTTGTCGCCGTCGTGCCACAGGTGAATGTTCAGCTGGCCACTGGCGATGTGCGCGCGATGCGCTCGCGCGAAGCGGCGCAGGTTGTTTTCGTACAGGTAGGGCAGCAGGCCGATCGTCTTGAACGGCTGCCCCGGCGGAATATAGAAATCGTTGGCGGTCTTGTCGCCGACCATGATGTCGATCGTGCAGCCACGACGCAGCAGCTGGCCCAGCACCAGCCGCACCGGCCGCGGCAGATTGAAGTACGGCGTCAGCAGGATCAGCCGCTCACGCGTACCGCGCAACACCGCCAGCAATGCTTCGTTGAGCGCATTGTCGCTGCGCCCGAAACCCGGCAGCGGCGTGACCGCCACATCGGCCGGCCCCAGCGCATCGCAGGGCACCTCATAGGCGGCGCGCTGCAGATCCTGGCGGAACTCACGGATCGCCGGCTGCAACATGCGCGTGGCGGGCACGTCGGCCACGTTCAACCGGCGCACCGCGTCGCTGCCGAGGAAATGACGCTGCACGAACGCTGCCATGGCATCGGCCAGCCCGCGATGCCGCAGCAGATGGTAGCGATCGAGTCGATAGCGTCCGTGCTGCATCAGGTAGACATCGTTGAGGCTGGCGCCGCTGTACAGCACGGCGTCGTCGATCACGAAACCTTTCAAGTGCAGTACGCCCAGCAGCTCGCGCCCCTGTACGGGCACACCGTAGATGTCCACGCCCGGTCCCAGCCGCGCGGCATACTCGCGGTACATGCCCGCATTGCCAGCGCTTTTCTGCTTGCCGATCAATCCGCGTTGCGCGCGGTGCCAGTCGACGAAAAGCGAGACCTGCAGCGCGGGATGTCGCGCCTTCGCCGCATACAGCGCATCGAGCACCTCGCGGCCACCGTCGTCGTCCTGCAGGTACAAGGTCACGATCACGATGCGGCGGGTGGCCTGCGCGACAAGTTGCAGCAGCGTCTGGCGGAATGCCGCGGGGTCGGGCAAAACCGTGATGGCGCTGGCCGGCACCGCGAAGCATGGCGAGCCGTCCGGCGCCGCGGATGTCTTCGGCTTGCGCCGGAACGGCAGCATGCGGCGTGCGAGGCGACCGGACGTGTTGATCAGCGTGTTCATGGCGACATCGGTGAAACGACAGCGCCCATCATCGCAAACCCTCGCGGATGCGCCTACCGGCAGGCTTGCTCCGCGCTGCGGGGGGCGCCCTTGCCAGTCGGGTACGCCATGTGGGCGGCACCCTCCATGAAAACGAAAAAGGTGCCGAGTGGCACCTTTCACGAAATGCGGATGTCGCCGCCGCTCAGCCGCTATGCACCGGGAAGGTCTGTGCGTTGCCGGGCGCGGCCGGCGAGCTCGCCGGCCGGCTCGAGGAAGGCGCCGGGGTGATCTGGCGACTGCCGCACTGATAGGCGCCCCACGGCTGCGAACCATCGGCCGGTTCGGCCAACGGCTTGATGGTGTCGGCGTGCATCTTGGCCGCTTCGTTGCGGGCCAGCACTTCCAGTTCGTCGCGCACGGTGATGGTGTTGCGATCGACCGGGCCGACGTGATCCATCACCGACACGGTGACCTTGCCCAGATCGCGGCAACTGGAAACGTCGCCGCTCCAGGCCGTGCGCACGTTCTTTGCGGCATCGTCCATGGTGATGCCCCAGCTGCAGGCACTCAGCAGCAATACGGGGGCGAGCAACAGCAGGGTCTTGCGCATGGGTGGCTCCGCGGCAGTGACTTTGAAGGAATGCCTTCATCCTAACGCGCGCACGCGGCGGCGTCCCCAATGGATCCAAAACGCG
>DHXA01000024.1:24914-26099 GCA_002413455.1 Rhodanobacter sp. UBA5168
CGCGACCTTACTTCGCCGCCTTGGCGGTTTCACTTGCCGGCTGGCCGTCGGCATCGAGCACCCGCACGTCGCCGAGCTTCAGCGCGCGGATCGGCGCCTCGATGGTCTTGAGATCACCCACGATGACCCAGGTCAGCCGGTCGGGATGGATGACCTCCCTGGCCGCCGCTTCCACCGACGCATCGCTCTGCGCCTCGATGCGCGACTTCAACGTCTGCACGTAATCGTCGGGGCGGTTGTATTGCTCGATACCCTGCAGCGCGCCCATCACCGCCGAGGTGGTCTGGTAGCCACCAGGCATGCTGCGCACGTCACCGACCTTGATCTTGTTGATCTCCGCTTCGGTCAGCGGCTGGCCGCCGATCACGCTGCGGGCCTCCTTCAGCATTTCGGCCACGGATGCGGCGGTCTTGTCGGTTTGCACCGGCGCGTACAGCATGAACGGGCGCTGGCCCAACGCGGGCCGCAGGAAGCTGAAAGCGCCGTAGGCCCAGTGCTTGTCCTCGCGCAGATTCATGTTGAGGCGCGAAGTGAAACTGCCGCCGAACGCGCCGTTCATGGTCTGGATTTCCAGATCGTTCGGCGCCTCGGTCGAGGGCGCCAGACTGCCGGCGAGGATCAGGCTCTGCTGCGCGCCGGGCCGGTCGATCAGATACACGTGCGCCTGCGACGGTGGCGCGACCTTGCCGATATTCTTCAGCGGCAGCTTGCTGGCCGGCGCCTTCCAGTTGCCGAACACCGCGTTCAACTGGGGGATGATCTTGTCCAGCGTGGTATCGCCGGCGACCAGGATCTTCACGTTGTCCGGGCGGATGAAGTCGGTCATGAACCGGCGCATGTCGGCGGCGTCCATGGCCTTGATCGATGCCTCGGTACCGGAGCCGGTGAACGGGATCGCGTAGGCGTGACCCTTGCCGTACAGCAGCGGCGGCAAGGTGCGCAGCGCGATGCCGGTCGGCTGGCTCTTTTCCTGGGCGATGCCGGCCAGCCACTGGCCACGCAGCCGAGCGATGTCGGCCTCACGGAAGGCCGGGTGGCGCACGATATCGGCGAACAGGGCGAGCGACGGCTTCAACTGATCGTCCAGCGCATTCAGCGAGGCGTCGCAGTAGTCCAGCCCGCAACCCGACATGATGAGCGCGCCGAGACGCTGCTTGCGCCTGGCGCTGTCTCTTATACACATCT
>DHXA01000007.1:0-6574 GCA_002413455.1 Rhodanobacter sp. UBA5168
GAGCGCGGCGTGGCGTCTCGATGAGGCAGGCCAGAGCTGGGTTCCCCTGGCATGGCCCGCGTCGCAGCCCGCAGCGGCGGGGATCATCGAGGGCGGAACGCGAGCCTGGTTGCTGACCACGGCGCCGGCCACACAGGAGGTGACGGGCGTGGCCCGGCTCCGCTTGCGGGGCGACGAACTGCAGCTGCAGCCGCTGGCACCGCTGCCCGGTCGGTTGCACGACGCGCGCGGTGCGTGGTCCGGCGACACTGTGTCCGTCGCGGGTATCGATGCGGCGGGTACGGCGCAGCTGTGGCAGATCCGGCCGGACGCCGAACATCCGCAGTGGATCGCGCTCGGCGGATGGCCGGGCGCAGGCGCGCCCACCTCGCTGGTCGCCCTGTCCGCGGCCGTCTTCATCACCGTGCCCGATGCTTCCGGCGGCAACGAACGGCTGCTGCGCTGGACCGCCGACACCGGCTGGCGCGAACGCGGCCGCGTGCCCGGCCGGCTGGTGGCAGGCTCAGGGCACGCGCTCGGGCAGGCGGATGCGCTCTATCTCGTGCATGACGGCGCGGGCGACGATGCGCCGGCGCGGCTGATGACGTTTCAGGTCATCACCAGCGCATGGGCGACCCTGCCGGGGGCCACGGTGCCCGGCGCGATCGCGACTGGCTCCTGGACCGACGGCCTGTTCTGGGCCCGACGCGATGCGGGCGGCAAGCGCATCGACTTCGGCTATGCGCGCGTGCAATCCACCACGCTGCTGCTGAGGTGGCTCGACTGGATCGTGATCGTGGTCTATCTCGCGGGCATGATCGGTATCGGCCTGTTTTTCTACCTGCGCGAGAAGCGCAATTCCACGTCCAATTTTTTTGTCGGCGGCCGCACCATCCCTTACTGGGCCGCGGGCGTGAGCCTGTACGCCGCCAACACCAGCTCGATCAGCTTCATCGCGATCCCGGCCAAGGCTTTCGAAAGCAACTGGCAATACCTCACCAACAACCTGATCGCGGTGTTCGGGCTGATGTTCGTCGCGGTGTGGATCGTACCGCTGCTGCGCCGGCTGGACCTGATGTCGGTGTTCTCGTATCTGGAGACACGCTTCCATCCGGGCATACGCATGCTGGCCAGTGCGCTGTGCATCCTCACCCAGCTCGGCAGCCGCATGAGCGTGATCCTGTTCCTGCCGGCGCTGGCGATCGCCACCATCACCGGCATCAGCGTCACCTGGAGCGTGATCCTGATGGGCGGTTTCACCATCATCTACACCGCGATGGGCGGCATGAAGGCGGTGATCTGGACCGACTTCGTGCAGGTGATCGTGAAGATGGGCGGCGCCATCTTCGCCATCGGCTTCATCATCTGGGGGCTGCACGGCGGCGTCGGCGAATTCATGTCCACGGCGATGGCCGAGCACAAGATGCACCTGTTCGACTTCAGCTTCGATCTCACCAAGGCCACCGTGTGGGGTTTCCTGTTCCTGGTGCTGTTCGACGTGGTGCTCACGTTTCCCAAGGACCAGGTGCTGATGCAGCGCACCTTGTCGACGAAGTCGGACAAGGAGGCCGGGCGTTCGATCTGGATGTTCGCGGCGATCATGATTCCGGGCGGATTCGTGTTCTACATGATCGGCACCGCGATGTTCGTGTTCTACAAGATGCACCCGGAACGGATGAATCCGCTGCTGCCGATCGATGCCACGTTCCCGCTGTTCATCGCCGCGGAACTGCCGATGGGCGTGACCGGGCTGATCATCGCGGGCATCTTCGCCGCGGCGATGGCGACCCTGTCCGGCATCATGAACAGCGTGGCGACGCTGATCTCGGTGGATTTCTATGATCGCCTGGTGAAAGACCCCACGCAGAAGAAGAGCGTGTTCTTCGCCGAGCTGATGACGATCGCGGTGGGGCTGATCGGCATCGGCCTCGCCTTGCTGCTGTCGCGCTTCGACGTGCACTCGCTGTTCGACGTGTCGATCGAACTGGCCGGACTGCTCGGCGGCGGTTTCGCCGGCGCCTATACGCTGGGCATGTTCACCCGCCGCGCCAACTCGCCGGGCGTGGCCATCGGCATCGGCTCCAGCATCTGCCTGACCTTGCTGGCGTGGTGGTTCAAGCTGGTGCATCCGTATTTCTATCTGGCGATCTCGATCCTGCTGTGCATCGTGATCGGCTACCTGGCGAGCCTGTTCTTCCCGGCGCCAAGACGCTCGCTGAAGGGCCTGACCATCTACGCCGATCGTGCCGGCCGCGATGAATGAAGCGCAGTACGTGGATGCCGCCGACGGTGGCCGCACCGACGCCCTGAGGTGTTCGCCCGTGGCCACCGCGGGCAAAGCATCCGACGCTATCTTCAAACCGTTCCGAAAGTGATGCCTGCGATACCGCCGCCATCCACACCCGCGATCACCGCGGGAGGTTTTTGGCTCATCATGCAGCCTGCCGCACCTGCCTAGCGAGTCGCCGTGGACACCCAGTTCCTGCATACCTTCATCACCATCGTCGACCAGGGTTCGATGGCGGCCGCGGCGCGCGTGCTGAACATCACGCCGGCTGCGGTGGCGCAGCAGATCAGGACGCTGGAACGGGAGATCGGCGCCACGTTGATCGCCCGCGTCGGCCGAACCGTCAGCGTCACCGAAGAAGGCTCGCGCATCCTGCAGCGCTCGCGTGACCTGCTGCGCAACGTCGCCGACCTGCGCAGCGTCGCCAACGAAAACGGCGTTTCCGGCGAATTGCGCCTGGGTGCGTGCCCGACCGCACTGGCCGGCATGCTTCCCGATGTGCTGGCGCGCATGGTCGATACGTTTCCGCAGATCAACGTCTTCATCAAGCCGGGCTATTCGGCGGATCTCTATCGCGCGGTGGAGACCGGCGACCTCGACGCGGCGGTGGTGCTGCAGGCGCCGTTCCCGCTGCCCAAGACCTGCGAGTGGCAGTTGCTGCGCGAGGAACCGCTGATCGTGCTGGCGCCGAAAAGCATGGCCGAGGAGGATCCGCACGTGCTGCTCGCGACGCAGCCGCTGATCCGCTACGACCGCAACCAGTGGGGCGGCCGCCAGGCCGACGAGTACTTGCGTGCGAAGGGCATCGTTCCGCGCGAGCGCTTCGAGCTGAACGCGCTCAATGCGATCGCCGTGATGGTCGATCGCGGTCTCGGCGTATCGCTGGTGCCCGACTGGGCACGTCCCTGGCCGGAGGGTTTGCAACTGGCGCGCATCCCGCTGCCGACCGCCACGGTGCCGCGCCGCATCGGCATCGTCTGGTCGCGCTCGAGCGTGCGCGTGCGCCTGGTCACCGTGCTGCTGCAGGAAAGCCGCAAGGCGATGCTGGACCGGCAACGCTGAGCCCGCGCATGGCGTGCACGGCGCGCCACCGGGACACGGCATCCGCCTGCGCAGCGATGCTGCGTCGCGGCAAATTTTTGCCCGGGTCGTAAGCAACAAAAACTAGTCTCTGAACATAGTCCGCGACGGTTCTACCGGCGCGGCGAAGCGCATAGGCTCGCTCGAAAAGGGGATCAGGGCCTTCGCGACGCCGGGGAGCGGCGTCACATGTGGACGACATCGACGGCATCGTTGCTGATGCGTCACAGAGAAATGCACCGGGCAGGCCATCTCGGCCAGCCCGCCGCCACCAAGCACACCAACGAGACACACCATGATCAAGCCACTTTCTGCAGCGATCAGCAGCATCCTGCTCGTCTACGCCATCGCCGGCAGCGCGCATGCGCAGGACGCCGCGCCGGCCAGCGACACGGGCACCTCGCAGGCTGCCAAGAAGAAGGACAAGGCCGTCAACCTGGGGCAGGTCATCGTCACCGGCACGCGCAGCCCGAAGGCGGTCGACGAGATCCCCGGCGCGATCACGGTCGTGGACAAGGCCGAGATCCAGCACACCCTGCTGGTGACCGAAGACGCGACGGCGGTGCTGGCGCGCACCGTGCCCGGCTACGCGGAGTCCTCGCAGGCGATGAGCAACACCGGCGAGACATTGCGCGGGCGCGTCCCGCTGCGCCTGTTCGACGGCATTCCGCAGGGCTCGCCGCTGCGCGAGGGCACCCGCAATGGCACGTTCACCGACATGGGCATCATCGGCCGCATCGAGGTGATCAATGGTCCGTCCGCCTCCGAAGGCATCGGCGCGGCCGGCGGCATCATCAACTACATCTCCAAGGTACCGACCAAGGAGGGCAACGAGACCACCTTCACCACGCGCTATCAGACCCAGAACCACGCGGACAGCGAGGGCTGGAAGACCGGACTCACCTTCACGCACAAGCAGGATGCATACGACCTGCTGTTCGCCGCGTCGTACATCGACCGCGGCATCTCCTACGACGGCAACGGTCGCCGCATCGGCATGAACACCAGCGGCTCGCTCGCCGACTCGACCTCGAAGAACCTGTTCGTCAAGGGTGGCGTCAACTTTGGCGAAGGCGACGAGCAGCGTCTGCAGGCGACTTACAGCCACTTCAAGATCGACGGCAAGGGCGAGTACATCCAGGTGCTGGGCTGTCGTGGCCCGGACGATGACCCGCCGTGCGACGTGCCGCGCACCAACACCTCCGAGAAGGGACACATCTTCGGCTCCAAGGATGCGTTCAACGACTTCGAGCAGTACAGTGTGGAGTACAGCCACAGCAACTTCTTCGGCGGTTCGCTGGACATCAATGCCTACAAGGCCGACCAGGCCATGCGCTATCTGCCGGAACTCGCCGACGACAAGCAGGATCCGTTGATCGCCCCGCTGGGAACGCTGTACGACCAGTCGGAGATCACCGCGCACAAGAAGGGCATCCGCACCTCGTGGACGCGCCCGGACCTGTTCAGCGTGGAGGGCCTGGAGCTGCACACCGGCATCGATTTCGTGAAGGACCAGGCGCAGCAGCGGCTGGCCCTGACCAATCGGTTGTGGGTACCGCCGATGAACTACAAGAGCACCGCACCGTACGCCCAGCTGTCCTGGGATATCGGGCCGCTGACCATCAGCGGTGGCTACCGGCGCGAAGACGACAAGCTCACCGTCAACAGCTACACCACGACTTACTACCGCAACCGCGAATTCGTGCAGGGCGGTGGCGTGAAGTACACCGAGAACCTGAAGAATCTCGGCGCGATCTGGCGCCTCGGCAGCGAGTGGTCGATCTACGCTTCGTACAGCGAGGGCTTCACGCTGCCCAACATCGGCATTCCGCTGCGCAACATCAACGTGCCGGGCCAGTCGGTCGATCGCATCAGCGACCTGGCCGCGATCATCTACAAGAACGACGAAGTCGGCTTCAACTGGCGCGGTGAACGTGCCGCCTTCGGCGCCACCCACTACATCTCCAAGTCGCCGTTCGGCGCTTCGCTGGCGATCGATCCCAATACCAACGACTTCATCCTGTCCCGCGCTCCGGTACGGATCGAGGGCACGGAAGTCACCGGTGAATGGCGTTTCGACGACCAGTGGAAAGTGACCGGGCTGTACTCGCACATCACCGGCAAGACCGCATTCTGGTCAGCCAGTCCGGCAGGCAACTATGGCGCGGGCGGGCTGAAGAAGCCGCTGGGCGTGCTCGACATCAACCCGGACAAATTCGCCGCCGCGATCACGTGGAATTTCCTGCCCAACGCCGACGCCACGCTGGGCTTCACCACGCTGTTCAGCCGCCATGTCTCCGGCAGCGACACCCGGGCGTATGACGGGGCGACCTTCAGCTATGACGAACGGACCCACGGCTACACGCTGTTCGACCTGGGCGTGAACTACGACCTGCAGCGCGCCGGCAAGATTTCGCTGGGCGCGGAGAATCTGTTCAACAAGCAGTACATCCTGACCTGGTCGCAACTTGCCGGCTACCAGAACTACTGGGCCGGCCGCGGCCGCATGATCTCGCTGACGTATACGATCACGTTCTGATCCGGACGTGACGGTACCGGTCGCGACGCCCCTCCCTCCCCGGGCCGTCGCGACCGCGGCGAGGACTTGACGATGATCCATCTCCGCAGCAACAAGGTTCGCAGCACCATGGGCAGCTCGAAGATGCTGGCGGCCGTGTTGCTGTGGATCGCATTGCCGCTGGCGGCAACCGCGACATCGCCGCTGCCGGCGGTCCGCCCCGAATCGCAGGGCATGTCGTCGGCACGCCTGCAGCGATTGCACGACTACATGCGCCAGGCCACCAATGCCGACGGCTATCTCGGCGGCGTGTCGCTGGTGCTGCGCAACGGCAGGCTGGTGGACTGGCAGGCGTATGGGCATCGCGATCTTGGGCGCAGCGACCCGATGCGCAAGGACGCGATCTTCCGCATTTACTCGATGACCAAGACGGTGACCTCGGTCGCGGTGATGATGCTGGTGGAGGAAGGGCGGATCACGCTGGAGGACCCCGTCTCGCGCTACCTGCCCGGTTTCGACCAGCCGCAGGTGCTGGCGGGCGGCACCGCCGATGCACCGAAACTGCGGCCGGCGGACAAGCCGGTCACCCTGCACGCGCTGCTCACGCACACCGCCGGTTATCCCGCCAGCCTCAAGGGCGACGAGCAGGCAGTCAGGCTGATGGAACGCATCGATCCGCACGGCGCCACCGATCTGCGCGGCTTTGCCGA
>DHXA01000007.1:6769-8326 GCA_002413455.1 Rhodanobacter sp. UBA5168
CACGACACCGGCTTCAGCGTGCCGCTGGCACAGCGCTCGCGCGTGGTCGACATCACCACGATGGGCAAGGACGGCAGGCTGGTGATCGCCGACGGTCCCAGCGCCGTGCATCCGGGTCAGCCGCTCAACGCCTACACCAGCGGTGCCGGCGGCCTGTATTCGACCGCGGGCGACTACGCCCGCTTCGCCCAGATGCTGCTCGATGGCGGCACGCTGGACGGACACGAACTGCTGGGCCGCAAGACGGTGGAGCTGATGATGCGCAACCACCTCACCATGCTCGATCCACCGGTCACCCAGTTCAGCGACGCCGAAGGGTTCGGCATCGGCGGTTACGTGGTGATCGACGCGGCCAAACGCGGTCAGCTCGGTTCGCCCGGGCAGTTCGGCTGGACCGGCGCCGCATCGACCTACTACACCATCGATGCGCGCGAGCATCTGGTGGCGATCCTGATGCTGCAGCACCTGCCGCGCGACGATGGCGGCAAGGACCTTCCGCGCATCAGCCGCAACTTCTACGACCTCGTATACCAGGCCTTGCAATGACGATTCCGCGGCGCGGCAACGTACTGGTGGCCGGATCGGCCAATCTCGACTTCGTGGTGCGCGCGGCACATGTACCGGCCCCGGGCGAAACCGTGCTCGGGCGCGCGTTCGACACCTTCCCCGGTGGCAAGGGCGCCAACCAGGCGGTGGCCTGCGCCCGTGCGGGCGGCGCTTCCACGCGCCTGCTGCTGGCGCTGGGTGACGATGCGCATGCGCTGCCACTGGAGGCGTCGCTGCGCGATGCCGGCGTCGATCTCGACATCGTGCTGGTGCACGATCAGCCCACCGGTGTCGCCTTCGTCTGTCTGTCCGACACCGGCGAGAACGCGATCACCGTCGCGCCTGGCGCCAACAGCCTGTTGCGCCCGGAGCACCTGCCCTCGCTGGCCGGCATCACGCACCTGCTGCTGCAACTGGAAACGCCGCTGGCGAGCGTCGAGGCGTGGGCGCACGCCGCGCGCGACGCCGGGGTCGCCGTCGTGCTGAATGCCGCGCCGGCGCGGACACTGCCCGCGCAGCTGCTGGCGGCCGTCGACATCCTGATCGTCAACGAAGGCGAACTGGCCACGCTGACCGGTGTGCAAGGCGATATCGCGCGAGGCATGGCCGCGCTCGAGGTCGCCTGCGTGGTGGTGACGCTGGGTAGCCGCGGATGCTGCGCACGCGTCGGGACGCAGCAGCTGCGGCAGCCGGCGTTCGCCGTGCCGGCGCTGGACACCACCGGCGCTGGCGATACCTTCTGCGGCACACTGGTCGCCGCGCTCAGCGGCGGCATGCCCTTCGCGCCGGCGCTGCGCCGTGCCTGCGCGGCCTCGGCGCTGGCCTGCACGCGGCTGGGCGCCCAGGCCGGCGTACCCTCACACGACGAGGTCGAACGCCTGCTGGCGGCCGACCGCGAGCCCGCCACAACCGACGACCTCGCCGCGTATTGCGGCTTCGCCTGATTCCCCGCTTTCATCCGAGTATTCCCTCCGAGTCCCACGCCACGCCATGAAAACCCCACCTGATCCC
>DHXA01000007.1:8542-11711 GCA_002413455.1 Rhodanobacter sp. UBA5168
CGCCGATTCCCCCGGCGACGATGCGACCGACAGCGCCACGCCCCGCGTGAAAACCGAATACAAGTTCTCCCACGTCACCACGGGCCGCTACCTGCCCACGCCGGGCAGGGCGCCGGGCTGGCCGTTCGCCGAAATCGGCCACTGGAAGATGGATGTCGACGGCAGCGCCGACGACTGGATCGCCGAGCTGACCGACTGGCGGCGCGAGCACCTCACCCGGATCGGCTACGACGACGCCAACTACCGCCGGCCGGAGTTGCAGTGGGCGCAGCGCAACTTCGTGCATGCGCAGATGATGGTCGAGGATCGCTATTTCTTCGATCCGGTCGCCGGCCGCTACACCGTCGACCGCTACCTCGACGACCTGAAGGCACGCTTCGGCGGCATCGACAGCGTGCTGATCTGGTTCGTCTATCCCAACATCGGCATCGACGACCGCAACAAGACCGACCTGGCGCACGACCTGCCCGGCGGCCTCGACGGCCTGCGCGGCGCAGTCGCGGATTTCCATCGGCGCGGCGTGCGCGTGTTCCTGCCGACCATGCCGTGGGACAACGGCACGCGCGAGCCGGAGCAGAACGACTGGCAGGCGATGGCGCAACTGGTCAAGGCGGTCGGCGCCGACGGCATCAATGGCGACACCTATAACGGCGTGCCGCGCGCGTTCTTCGATGCCTGCGACGCGCTCGGCTGTCCGGTCGTGCTGCAACCGGAATCCACCATCAGCGCCGAGGAGCAGCTGATCTGGAATGTGCAGAGCTGGGGCAAGAAGGCGCCGAACGAGGTCATTCCGCCGGTGGCCAAGTTCAAGTGGCTGGAACCGCGCCACATGATCAACTACGAGAACCGTTGGGGCCGCGACCGCAACCACGACCTGCAATACATCTTCTTCAACGGCATCGGTTACAACGCCTGGGAAAACATCTGGGGCATCTGGAACCAGCTCACGCCGCGCGATGCGGAAACGCTGCGCCGCATCGCCGCCATCGAGCGCCAGTGCGCACCGCTGATGGTCAGCCTGGACTGGCGGCCGTACGCCCGCACCCTGCAGGCCGGCGTATTCGCCAGTCGCTTTCCGGGTGACGTCCTCACGCTGTGGACGCTGGTGAACCGCAACGAGTATGACGTGGCTGGCGAACAGATCGCCGTGTCGCACCGCGACGGCGCGCGCTATTACGACGTCTGGCATGGCGTGTCGCTGCAACCGCGTGTCGACGGCGACCAGGCGATTTTCGACCTTGCCATCGAGGGTCGCGGCTTCGGCGCCGTGCTTGCCGTGGCCAGCGGTACCGATGTCGATGGTCTCGACGACTTCCTCGCGTCCATGCATGCGCTGGCCGCCGTGCCGCTGCGCTCGATGTCGAATCAGTGGCACTCGTTGCCGCAGCAACTTGTCCCTATCGAAAACACCCGGGCCGTGGCCGAAGCGCCGCCGAGGATGGTCACGATACCCGCCGGCGAATTCGATTTCGTGGTCGGCGGCGTCGAGATCGAAGGCCAGACCTGGGAAGGCAACGACGTGCAGTATCCGTGGGAGGACAGCGCGCGCCGCGGCCATCGCCGGCGCATGACGATGCGGCCCTTCCATATCGACCGCACGCCGGTGACCAACGCGCAGTACCGCGAATTCCTCGCCGCCAGCGGCTGGCGCCCGCGCGACCCGCACAACTTCCTGCACCACTGGCAGAACGGCGCGCCGCCGGCGGGCTGGGACGACAAGCCGGTGACCTGGGTGTCGATCGAGGACGCGCGCGCCTATGCGCAGTGGGCCGGCAAACGGCTGCCGCGCGAGTGGGAATGGCAGTACGCCGCGCAGGGCAATGATGGTCGGCTCTATCCGTGGGGCAACGACTGGAACGGGGCGATGGTGCCGGCGACGAATCGCGGCCGTACGTTGCACGCGCCCGATGACGTCGACGCGCATCCCGATGCGGCCAGTCCGTTCGGCGTGCTCGACCTGGTCGGCAACGTCTGGCAGTGGACCGATGAATACGTCGACGAGCACACCCGCGCGGCGATCCTGCGCGGCGGCAGCGCGTACCGGCCGCAGACTTCGCACTGGTATTTCCCGCAGGCGTATCGGCTCGACCAGCACGGCAAATACCTGCTGATGGCGCCGTGCAAGGACCGCTCCGGCTGCGTCGGTTTTCGCTGCGTGGTGGACGCGCCCTGATGGACGCGGTCCGATGATCCCGCGCCGCGCATCGTGCTGCCTGCTGCTGGTCACCCTGCTCGTAGCGTCGACGTGCCACGCCCATGACGCGCCGAAGACGATCGTGCTGATCGGCGGCAGCAAAAGCGAAGGGCCGGCGCGGCACGACTACGGCCACGGCATCCGGCTCATCGCGTCGTTTCTGGGGGCGTTGCCGGAGGCGCGACGTGGCGACATCACGATCGCGAGTTACCCCGACGGCTGGCCGGACGACCCGGCCGCGCTCGATGGCGCCTCCACCGTCGTGCTGTACTTCGACGGCGACATGAAGCATCCGTTGCGCGATGCGCGGCATCGCCGTTCGTTCGAGGCGCTGATGCGGCGTGGCGTCGGCCTGGTCGCCCTGCACCAGGCGTCGACCGTGCCCGCCGGCGACACGACGATCGAGCTGCAGCGCTGGCTCGGCGGCGCCCGTTTCGGCATGGTCGATCGCACCACCGAAACGGCCACCTTGCAGGTGGCGGCACCATCGCATCCGGTCACGCGCGGCGTGCAGGATTTCGCCTATCGCGACGAGTTCTATCCGACCTTCCGTTTCGCCGGGCAGGTCGCGCCGATCCTCACCGCGACCTTGCATGTGCAGTATCGCGGCGGCCAATCCCTCATCGAGGATCGGCCGGAAAAGGCCACCGTCGCCTGGGCATACCAGCGCACGGGCGGCGGACGCTCGTTCGGCTTCAGCGGCGGCCACTACCTGGTGGCGCTGGATCAGCCGATGCTGCGTCGCACCCTGCTCAACGCCATCCTGTGGACGGCGCACGTGGACGTGCCGGTGAAAGGTGCGAGCGCGGGCGCGACCGATGCCGCCACGCGCGTCGCCGCGCGCGAACTGCGCGATGCGGCGCCGGACAGGACCACACGTGCAGCGGTGCCCGATGCGCCGACCTTCCATCGCGACCCGCAACGCAGCGGCTGGAATGACCGCGAAGCCGTGCTCACGCCGGCCAGTGTCGCCGG
>DHXA01000253.1 GCA_002413455.1 Rhodanobacter sp. UBA5168
AGCCGCCGTCGTCGCCCACGCGTCTGCTGGCCGATATTGCCGTGCCGGATACCCCGTTGGTCTCCCGAGCCATCGAATATGCACGTGACAGCTCCGAACCCTATCTCTTCAACCATGTAATGCGATCCTGGCTATTCGCAGTAACGCTCGCGGATCTGAGGGGAACTCGGTACGACGCGGAGGTTCTTGCTGTGGCGACGGTGTTGCATGATCTCGGTCTGGCGAAAGCCTTCAGCGGCCCGCTGCGGTTCGAGGTGGAAGGCGCCAACGCAGCACGTGCGTTTGTTCGTAAGGAAGGCCTCGATGAGCGCCGCACCCAGTTGATCTGGGACAGTGTTGCGCTCAACGCCACTCCGTCGATCTGTCTTCACAAGGAAACAGAGGTTGCGCTATGCGCCCTGGGCGTTGGAGTCGATTGGGGCGGTTGGAGTTACGAATCGATCGCCAATGTCAGAATGGCTCGGATCGTCGACGCATTCCCGCGCCTGGAAATGAAGCAACGGTTCACGCGAGCAATTTGCGGCATTGTCGAGACGCGGCCCGAGACGACATACGATAATTTCGCACGGGATTTCGGCGAACGTTTTGTACCTGACTATCACCCGATATCGATCGTGGACTCTCTGCTGAACACTTCCTTCAAAGAATAGAACGGGTTCGGGGCCTTCCATATCGGGTAGGTGCCGGGGTAATTCCGCGGCATCGCACTGGCGAACAGCGTGTGCAGGCGTAAACTGCGTCGCTGCATTCGCCCTTTTCCCGGTTGGAGATTTCGTCATGCGCCGTCTTTCCTGTTTGCTGGTGTTGACCCTGTTGTGCGCGCTGGTGGCGCCGGCGTTTGCGGCCAGCCCGCAGGTGGGCGAGGCGGCTCCTGCGTTCCGCCTGCAGGACCAGAACGGTCACTGGCGCACGCCGGGCGATTTTCATGGCCACTGGCTGGTGATGTATTTCTATCCGAAGGATTTCACACCCGGCTGCACTACCGAGGTCTGCACGTTTCGCGATGACATCGCCAAGCTGCGCAAGGCCGGTGCCGACGTGGTTGGCGTGAGCCTCGACGATGTGAAGTCGCATGCCGAGTTCGCCGCGAAATATCACGTGCCGTTCCCGCTGCTGGCCGACGCCGACCGCACGGTGGCCACCAGCTATGGCGTACTCACCGAGCACAAAGGTATGCACTACGCCAAGCGCACCACCTTCCTGATCGATCCGCAAGGCAAGATCGCCAAGGTCTATGTGGATGTCGACCCGGAGAAGCATTCCGCCCAGGTCATGCACGATCTGGCCATGTTGAAAGCGGCGCCCTGATGCCATTGCCGATACGTTCCGACGCCGCGTCGGCACGGCGTTTCTCGATGTGGGCGATCGGTTTGTGGATCCTGCTGCTGTTTGCGGCCCTGGGCGCGGTGCAATATCTGCAGCATGGTGAATACGCCTATCTGGTGGCCGCGCTATTGGTGATCGTGGTGTGCGCAGGATGCATCCTTCGACAGGCGTGGGCCCGACCCGTGATGCAGGTACTGGCCGTTGCGCTGGCGCTGTGGGCATTACTCACCGGCGCACTCATGCTGCGGCAGTGGGGCGATTTCGCGATCGCCCGGCAACATGCTATGGCGCAACCCCAGCTGGGCGAGATTGCGCTGTGGATGATTGCGCGGGCGCAGCGCACCTGGCAGGTCGCGCTGGCGTTGAAGGCGCTCGCGTTACCGCTGTTGTTGTGGCTCGCCTGGCAACTGGGGCGACCGGCCGTGCGCGCGCAGTTCCGTTCACGTCAGCGCTGAGCGGAGCAGTTCAGCGGCGGTTGCGACGCCATCGGCTATCGCTGGGCGACCAATCAGAGGAACGCCCCATGCGCCTGCAGCGACTGCTGGTCCTGTTCACGTTGTCGCTCGTCGGTCCGGCGCTTGGCCAGGATCTGGCGGCGACCTGCCATGCCAGCAGCAGCTACGACGTCACTCTGAAGACCGACAGCGTGCTGTTCGACCGGGCATCGCCGGCGCCGTTTCATGTCGAACTCCAGCAAGGAGCGCTGCGCACCGATGGCGTCGGCGCGCCACTGAATGCGGAGGATCAGGACCGGCTGGCGCTGTTCGAACGCGACTTGCGCGCGCTGGCGCCACGCGTGCGTACGGTGGCGCAGAACGGGGTGGACATGGCGGTTCAGGCGATGCGCGCCGAAGCCGATGGCATGGGCCTGGGTTCCGACAGCCGAGCCGAGTTTGACCGTCGGCTGGACGAGCACGCCCGCGAACTCAAGCGGCGCATTGCAGCCAGCCGCAGCAGCCACGACTGGCAAGGCGATGCCGCCAACCAGTACATGAACCAGATCGCTGCCGATCTGCTGCCGCTGCTGGCAGCCGACCTCGGTCAGCAGGCGATCAATGCGGCGATGAGCGGGGATTTGCAGGCCGCGGCAAGTCTGCGCGACCGCGCCGCCGACCTCGCCACCGAACTGCAGCCCAGGCTGCAGCAGCGCATGCAGGCACTGCGCCCGCAGGTCCAGGCGTTGTGCCCGTCGATCCAGCGTCTGGCCGAATTGCAACAGGGAGTACGCGGCAGCAACGGCACGCCGCTGAACCTGCTGCAGCTGGGCCAGTGAATGTGGGTTGCGCCCGATCCCGACCGCCAGCTGACCCGCCGGCCGTCTGAGCGGGGCAGGTTTATGCGCGGCTAAGTAGGCTGGGGTGACGATGGCCACGATTCCATCCGTCGATCTGGCAGGAGGCGGCCCATGCCGCTCCACGTTCCACCCTCCACCTGCAATGCACTGATCCGGCGCAGCATCGACTTGCGCCGGCTCTATCGGCATGCCGCCGCGGCCTGCGAGCCGGGTTTGCGTGTGGTGCTGAACGAAAACGCTCAGACGCTGGATCTGCTGATCGCCGACCTGCAGGCGCAGTGGCGGGCCGGCGGCGGTACGCCGAGCAAACATGGCAGCTTGCGCGGTGCCGCCCATCGTCATCTGGCCGGCTGGCTGGCACATGCCGGCGCGCGTCGCGACGGCGTCTGGATTCGTGCGCTGGCGCATCACGAAAGCGCTTTGCTGCATGCGTTCGAGCAGGCGATTGCCGCCGCACCGCCGGCCTCGGCGCCGACCTTGCAACGGCAATTGCCACGTCTGCGCGGGATCCACCTGGACATGCACAGCCTGACCGGGACCGCGCATTACTGAGACGTGCCGATGACCGCTGCCGCGCCGGATCTCCTGAATTTCTGGTTTGCACCGGCGCATGCGGCCTGCTGGTTTGCCAGCGACGCCGCTTTCGACGCGCAGTTGCGCGAACGCTTCGGCGAGACGGCGCAAGCCGCTGCCAGCGGCATGCTGGACGGCTGGACCGCCACGCCGTCCGGCTGGCTCGCCTTGCTGATCGCGCTGGATCAGCTCCCGCGCAATCTCCATCGGGGCGAGGCGCAGGCATGGGCGCAGGACGTCAAGGCGCAGCGCGTCGCGTTGTCAGGCATTGCCCGCGCTGACGACCGGCAATTGCCGGCGCTGCAGCGCGTGTTCGCTTACTTGCCGCTGGAACACGCCGAAAACAGCGCGTTGCAGCAGCGCTCGGTAGCCATGTTCGAGGCGCTGTGCGCGGAAGTGCCGGCGGAACAGCGCGAGCAGTTCGAGGAATATCTCGACTATGCTCGGCACCATCGCGATGTCATTGCGCGCTTCGGCCGCTTTCCGCATCGCAATGTCGTGCTCGGCCGACCCAGCACGTCGCAGGAAATGATTTATCTGGCCCAGCCGGGCGCGGGGTTTTGACATCGCCCGAGGGGAATGACGCGGCGAGCGAGGATCACGTCGAGGCGGCTGAATCGAGGCCGACGCAGCGGAAGGGATTACCGGTTTTCATCAGACAAGGAGCAGGTCATGCGTATTCGCCTCATCGTCGTCTTGTTCGCCTTCGGTGCCGCCGTGCAGGCGACCAGCACGTTGCGCGTGGGCAACCAGGTACTCACCGCGGGCGACAGCCGTGAGCGGGTCACCGAGTTGCTGGGCAAACCATCGTCAAAGTCGCACAAGCACGGCTCGCGCAGTCCCAAGGGCCGTCGCGGCGGCGTACGTGTAGTGAGCAACGATCAGGGCGGCGAGCAATGGCGTTATCGTCGCGGCGATCACGTCACCGTGGTGACCCTGGTCGACGGCCGGGTCAGCGAGATCGAGGATCATCGGCTCTGATCCCGCCCCGTGACTGATGGCAGGGCATGACGGCTGGCCCATGCCGCGGCGATGGTGTCGGGCGCATCGTGACAGCGTCGGTCGCTCATCGTGCAGCGGCCACCGCCACGGGGATGCGCTCATGCGCAAGACACTTTCGCTGCTCACGGTGGCTGTCGGCATGGCCCTTGCCGCGCAGACGCAGGCGCATGGCCTGCACTTCGACAACGACCAATGCGGTTTCTCCACCCGTTACGACGTGCGGGTGAACGCCGATGGCATCGCGTTTGACCACGAGGGCGGCAAGCCGGCCAGCGTCTTCATGCACGACGGCCACCTGCGCGTGGACGGCAGGCAGCTCGCCTTGTCCGGCGCTGATGCCGATCGCCTGCGCCAGTACGAGGGCCAGGTGCGTGCCTTGCTGCCGGAAGTGGCCGGGATCGTGCGTGAAGGGCTGGATATCGGCTTTTCCGCCATGACGACCGTGGCCACCACCTTCGCCGAAAATGGCGAAGAGCGCGAGCAACTGCTCGATCGGCTCAACCGCAAGCATGCAGCGGCACTGAAGCAGGTCGATCAGGGCATCGGCAGCGGCGTGTGGAAACAGCACGATGTGGCCGGGGTGATCGAGAACGGTGTGCAGAGTGCCGTGTCCGAAATGGCCGGCACGGTCACGGCCAACGCAGTGAAGGCCGCGCTCAGTGGGGACGAAGCCAAGGTCGCGGCGCTGGAGGCGCGCGCCGATTCGCTGGACAAGACCATCGACCGCGAAGTCGATGCGCGGGCGGACAGGCTCGGCGAACGCGCGCAAGCGCTATGCCCGCGGCTGACCGAACTGGAGCGGTTGCAGGCGCAGTTCCAGTTCCGCCTCGGTGACGGTTCGCGCCTGCAACTGCTGAGCCGCGAGAGCGGGAACGATGACAAGGCGGGTCTGGACAGGGACAAAGTCGCCGACCGCTGAGTTTCAGCCGCGATCGGCCCTTCGGGCCGCATCGACTGCGCGCATAGCCGCCGTGATGCGTGTCGATTCGAACTTGCGACAGGCGTCGCCCAAGGACGACATCGGTTCATGTTGGCCGGGATCAGGCGGTTTTCGAGGCCGATGCGGGCATCTTTCAAGACCTGCACTCAGACGCCTGGACGTCCAGACCCGGGGATCGATCGATGATGGTTTTCCCGCGCCGGTGCCCGGACGAGGCCGAGCCGCTCCGGTACGCAGCGCGCACGTCTATTGCACGGTCACGGCGCGGCGGTTGTCGCTGGACACCTTGTCGATCAGCACGTTGTACGGATCGATGCCGGCCAGCGCGGGCAGGCCGTCGACGGTAACGGTAATCGTGCTGTCGCCATCCGGAAGCAGGCGCTTTTCCAGATACAGCGGCTTGCCGTCCTTGCCGGCGCCGGGCGAGGCGGCGAACACGCCGATGTCGATCGGGACGTCCGGCTTCGCCGCGGTCTCCCTGCCGGTGCCATCGACGTAGACCTTGCCGGCGTGCAGCTTCAGAGTCACCTCGTACTTTCCGTCGGGCAGCTTTCTTGCGCTGGCATCGGTGATGCGGTTGTCGAACAGGGTGATCTTCCAGAACAGGTCGTTCAGCAACGGCCGCCACTTCGGATCGACCGCCTTCGCCAGCGCGTCCATGAATTCCCGCGAGTCGGTGTATGGCGGTTGCTGGAACCCCTTGTCGAGAAGGAATTGCTTCAGCATCGCGTTGAGCACGTTCTCGCCGACGTAATCCTGCAGCGCGTAGAACACCAGCGAGCCTTTTTTGTAGTGGATGTACTGCTGGTTCTCCACCTTGGCCAAGGGTTCCTCGGCCAGCTTCTCGGTGGCGCGGCCTGCCAGATAGCCGTCCAGTTCGTACTTCAGGAATTTTTGCATCTGGGTCGC
>DHXA01000227.1 GCA_002413455.1 Rhodanobacter sp. UBA5168
TGACCGTCGTCCTGCGCGTTCTTCAAGTCTTCCATTTGTTGTTTGGCCTGCTTGGCCTTGTTGTCCAACTGCTTGGTCTGCGCCGAAGCTGCATCCATCTTGGCGAACAGCGCATCGATCTTTTTCTTCTCTTCCTCTTTTTTCTTGGCCGCCTGCGCATCCAGCTCGGCCTGCCGTTGACGTTCCTTCTCTTCCTGCAGCTTCTTGGCATCCTCCGCTTTCAGCGCCGCATCCTCGACCACACGTTCCTGATCCACCACATCGACATGTTCGGGCGGCGGTGGCAGCGTCTTGATCACCGGAGTTTCAGGCTGTGGCGGTGTGGGCG
The DNA here is from genome assembly GCA_002413455.1 of Rhodanobacter sp. UBA5168. GTDB lineage: Bacteria > Pseudomonadota > Gammaproteobacteria > Xanthomonadales > Rhodanobacteraceae > Rhodanobacter. The sequence continues at coordinate 329 of DHXA01000227.1, forward strand.
GCGGCACGGTGGGCGGTGGCGGCACGGTATCGGGGACCGGCTTGGTCTTCACGGCTTTCGGCGGCGGACTGCCGGTAGGGCCGATCAGGGTGGCCTCGATGATTTGGCCCTGCAACTCCAATGGCTTGGAACAGGTGATCGGATTCATCCACGTCGGCAGATGCAGCGCCTCGAAGGCACCCTCGTAACTCGAACACGGCAGGATCGCGAGGAACAGAAACCCCACGATGCCGATATGCAGGATGGCGGAAAGTACGACCGCCTTCGGCGTCGCCTTACTTTCGTCCATTGGACGTGCTCTTGCCCTGACGATCGGACGCGATGGGCTGGGCCATCAGCCCCACCTTGGTAACGCCGGACTGCTGCAGGTCGGCCAGCACCTTGACCACGCCGCCATAGTGGCCCTGGTCGTCGCCGGCCACCAGCACGTTGACGTCCGGGTTCTGGCGCACGAACGCGCCCACCTTGAGCTTGAGCGCATCGGCATCCAGCGGCTCCTTCTCGGCGCCGGGCAAGGTGAGGAAAAGCTGGCCGTCCTGCTTGACCGTCACCAGTACCGGATCCTTTTTGTCCTGCAACGACTTGGCGTCGGCCTGCGGCAGGTTCACATCGACGTTGGACTTCATCATCGGCGTGGTGACCATGAAAATGATCAGCAGCACCAGCATCACGTCGATGTACGGCACCACGTTGATTTCGGATTTAAGCTTGTAGCGCCGCTGGCGCCCGGAGGTTCGCATGGCTGCTGCTCCGCTCAGGCGACGTCGTCGGTCTGGATCTGCCGCTGCAGCACGGAGGAGAACTCCTCCTGAAACACGTCATAGCGCGAGGCGATCCGCTCGACCTTGGTGGCGTAGCGGTTGTACGCCCACTGCGCGGGAATTGCCGCGAACAGGCCCATCGCGGTGGCGATCAACGCCTCGGAGATGTGCGGCGCGACCACCGCGATGGTGACGTCCTTCATTTCGCCCAGGCCCTGGAACGCACCCATGATGCCCCACACGGTACCGAACAGGCCCACGTACGGGCTGATTGATCCGACGTTGGCAAGGAACTCCAGGTTGCGTTCGAGCAAGCCGATCTCGCGCGTACCCGCCACCTGCATGGCGCGCTCGGAGCCCTCGATCACGCTGCGTGTATCGGACGTCTTGCGCTGGCGCTGGCGGGCGAACTCGCGGAAACCCGATTCGAAGATGTTTTCGATGCCGCCGTTGTTGCCGCCACGATTGCTGACCTCGCGGAACAGCTGGGCCAGGTCGCCACCTGACCAGAAGCGCTCCTCGAACGCCTCGGCATCTTCCATCGCCGCCTTGGTCTGCGTGTATTTGCGGATGATGATCACCCAGGACAGGAACGAGAACACCAGCAGCACCAGCAGCACCAGCTGCACCGGCACGCTTGAATCCGCGATCAGCGTGAAAATGTTCAGTCCACCGTTCATTGCTTGAAGGTTCTCCGCCAGTCGGCTTGGTTGTCTAAGGTGCAGTCTAGGGTGCGGGTTGCGGGATCAGGTCGGCCGGAATCGGTGCCGGCCGCATGCGCTGCAGGTCGACGCAGGCCACCCGCACGCTCGCGCGGATCAGGCAGCTGCCGTCCACTTTCGTGATTACTTGGGTAAACAGGATACTGGCTGCGCGCCATTCTTTGACGTCGACCGTTACTGACAGTTCATCATCCAGCAGGGCGGGCCTGAGGAAGTCGATGTGCATGTCGCGCACCATGAAGGCCAGCCCGGTGGTCTGCTTGAAGGCCATCTGATCGACACCAAGCGCCCGCATCCACTCGCTGCGGGCGCGTTCCATGAAACGCAGGTAGCCGGCGTGATAGACCACGCCGCCCGCATCGGTATCCTCCCAGTAAACCCTTACCGGCCAACTGAAAGGCAGCTTCGGCGAAGCCTCAGACATCGCCGACGTCCGCATCGAACAGGTCTGCTGGCTGTGCCGGAGGCACCTGCGGCGTCAACCCGAGGTGGCGCCAGCCCTTGGCGCTGATCATGCGGCCGCGGGCAGTCCGGATCAGGTAACCCTGCTGGATCAGATACGGTTCGACCACGTCCTCCAGCGTGCCGCGATCCTCGCTCAGCGCGGCGGCCAGCGATTCCACGCCGACCGGACCGCCGTCGAAGTTATCGACGATCAGACTGAGCAGGCGCCGGTCCAGCTCGTCAAAACCTTCCGGATCGATCTTCAACATGTCCAGCGCAGCCTGTGCCACTGCCAGCGTGATCTCGCCGCCGGCGCGCACCTCGGCATAGTCGCGTACACGGCGCAGCAGGCGGTTGGCGATGCGCGGCGTGCCGCGCGAACGGCGGGCGATTTCCTGCGCGCCTTCCGGCGCGCAGACGATGCCGAGGATGCGCGCGGCCCGCCGCACGATCGCGCTGAGTTCGTCGGCGGTATAGAACTCCAGTCGCTGCACGATGCCGAAGCGGTCGCGCAGCGGGGCAGTGAGCATGCCGGCGCGGGTGGTCGCGCCGATCAGGGTGAACGGCGGCAGATCCAGCTTGATCGAACGCGCGGCCGGACCTTCACCGATCATGATGTCGATCTGGAAGTCCTCCATCGCCGGGTACAGCACTTCCTCGACCACCGGCGACAGCCGATGGATCTCGTCGACGAACAGCACGTCGTTCGCCTCGAGATTGGTCAGCAGCGCGGCAAGGTCGCCGGCGCGCTCCAGCACCGGGCCCGAGGTTGAACGCAGATTGACGCCAAGCTCGTTGGCGATGACGTGACTGAGTGTGGTCTTGCCCAGACCGGGCGGCCCGAAGATCAGCACATGATCCAGCGCGCCACCGCGCTTCCTGGCCGCCTCGATGTAGATCGACAGCTGTTCGCGCACCGCCTGCTGGCCCAGGTATTCGGCCAGCCGCTTCGGTCGGATGGTGGCCTCCAGCGCGTCGTCGTCGAACTGGGCGGCAGCGGTGATGATGCGGTGGTCGGTCATGTCCGCATTATGGCAGGCCTGTCCCACACATGTAGGAGCCAGCTAGCGGGCTCCTACCAAAGCCAGGGCCATTTCAGATCTCGACCTGTGCACCCAGTTCGATCAGCCGGTTGCCGGGAATCTGGAAGAACGCCGTGGCCGGCAAGGCATTGCGCGCCATGAAGACGAACAGCTTGTCGCGCCACAACACCATGCCGGGGCGATCGGTGGCGACGATGGTTTCGCGCGACAGAAAGAACGTGGTGTCCATCATGTCGAACGGCAGGTTCGCTCGGGCGCAACGTGTCAGCGCCTGCGGGATGTTCGGGTCCTCGGCGAATCCGAAGCGCAGTTCGAGACCGTAGAACTCGCCGTGCATCAGCGTGATCTCGATGCGTTCGTCCTCTTCGGCAACCGGCGTTTCCAGTATCGCCACCGTCAGCATCACATTGCGCTCGTGCAGCACCTTGTTGTGCTTTAGGTTGTGCAGCAACGCATGCGGCACCGCTTGCACGTTGCCGGTAAGGAACACCGCCGTACCCGGCACGCGCAGCGGCGGATGCTGGACGATGTTCTCGATGAACGGCGCCAGCGCGAGACCGCCCTGCTTGATCTCGCGCACCACCAGCTCGCGGCCGCGCCGCCAGGTGGTCATCATGATGAACACGCACAGGCCCATCGCCAGCGGAAACCAGCCGCCGTGCTCGACCTTGATCAGGTTGGCGCTGAAGAACGCCACGTCGACGGTGAGGAACAGCACGCCGATGCCGGCCACCTGCAGCAGATTCCATTTCCATTGATAGCGCGCGACGATCAACGCCAGCATCGTGGTGATCACCATCGTGCCGGTCACCGCGATACCGTACGCCGCGGCCAGGTTCGCCGACGAGCGGAACCCGATCACCGCGCCCAGGATCAGCATCAGCAGCATCCGATTGATCCATGGCACGAAAATCTGCCCGGACATCTCACGCGAGGTATGCACGATGCGCATGCGCGGCACATAGCCGAGCTGCATCGCTTCGCGCGTCATCGAGAACGCGCCGGAGATCACCGCCTGCGACGCGATCACCGTCGCCGCGGTGGCCAGCGCGATCATCGGATACAGCAACGGCTGAGGCACCAGCAGATAGAACGGATTGGCCGCCGCCTTGGGGTCACCCAGCACCAGTGCGCCCTGCCCGAAGTAGTTGAGCAACAGCGCCGGCAGCACGAAGAAACCCCAGGCAAGGCGAATCGGCCTGCGGCCGAAATGCCCCATGTCCGCATACAGCGCCTCGGTACCGGTCACCGCCAGCACTACCGCGCCGAGTGCGAAGAACCCTCGCGCATGATTGTGCAGAAAGAACTCCACGCCATAAGTCGGGCTCAGCGCCCATAACACCTGCGGGTGATGCACGATGCCGTTGACACCCAGCGCCGCGATGCTGAGGAACCACACCACGCACACCGGACCGAACACCACGCCGATCTTGTCGGTGCCGTGCTTCTGCAGCCAGAACAGGCCAAGGATCACCACGATGGTGATCGGCACCACCCAGTGCGCCAGTCCCGGCGCGGCGATTTCCAGACCTTCCACCGCGGACAGCACCGAAATCGCCGGCGTGATCACGCCATCGCCATAGAACAGCGCCGCACCGAAGATCGCCAGCACCGCGATGACCCAGCGGAGTCGCGGAATGTCCCGCACACTGCGCTGCGCCAGCGCCATCAGCGCCATGATGCCGCCTTCGCCTTTGTTGTCGGCGCGCATGATGAACAGCACATACTTGATCGACACCACGATGATCAGTGCCCAGAAGATCAGGCTCAGTCCGCCGAGCACATTTACCGGGTCCGGCGTGATGCCGCGTTCGCCAAGCACGGTCTGCAACGTGTACAGCGGGCTGGTACCGATGTCGCCGTAGACCACGCCGATCGCGCCTAACGCGAGTGCGGTGAGGCGTTTCCTCGAGTCCGGCGACGGATCGGCATACAGGTTGTCGTGACTCACGGAATCAACTCCATTGCAGGATGTCCGGCAGGGTTGTCATCAACCCGCCAGCGCGGCGCGCAGCGCCTTGCGAATGATGGCTTCGGCATTGTCGCCTTCGGCGGCAACCTTCTGAACCAGCCGGGCGACTTCCGCCGGCTTGTAGCCCAGTTGTTGCAGCGCCACGGTGGCCTCGCCAGCCGCGTCCAGCGGTGCGCCATTCCGGATGGCCGCGCCCGGCAGACTGGACATGCCGTCGAGACGATCACGCAGTTCCACCACGATGCGCTCGGCGGTCTTCTTGCCAATGCCGGGAATCTTGGTCAGCGCAACCACATCGCCCGCGTGCACCAGCCGCGCGAAGTGGTCGGTGGCGACACCGGACAGCACCGCCAGCGCAATCTTGGCGCCGATCCCGCTGACCTTGAGCAGGTTGCGGAACAGCGCGCGTTCGCTCTCATGCAGGAAGCCGTACAGCGTCACGCTGTCTTCCTTCACCGCATGATGGATGAGCAGGACCACTTCCTTGCCGGTGCCCGGCAGGTCGTAGATCGTCGACATCGGTGCTTCGACTTCGTAACCGACCCCAGCGACCTCGATCAGCAGGGAGGGCGGCTGCTTGGAGATCAGGACGCCACGCAGACGTCCGATCATCGGTACGGTCTCCATGCTTGTTTCGTCGGCGCCACCTTCACCGGCGCCGCCTCCAGGCCGAGCGCGGAATACCGACGCGGGCCAGGCTGGCACGGGTGTGTGCATGGGTGACTGCAATGGCCAGCGCATCGGCGGCATCGGCCTGCAGCGGCCCCTTGAGGCCGAGCAATATGCCGATCATGTGCTGCACCTGGGTCTTGTCGCTGCGGCCGCTGCCGACTACGGACTGCTTCACTTCGGTTGCTGCGTATTCGTGCACCGCGATCCCCCGACTGACCACCGCGCAAATCGCGGCGCCACGTGCCTGCCCCAGCTTCAGCGCCGAATCCGGATTGCGCGCCATGAATACGCGTTCGATCCCGCACTCGGCCGGCTGATGCGCGGCGATGATGTCACACAGCTCGTCAAAGATGCGTTTCAGGCGCAGCGGGAACGTGGCCTCGCCGGCCACCACCAGCGCGCCGTGAAAAACGTGCGTGAGCTTGCCCGCATCATCCACGTCGATGATGCCCACGCCGGTGCGCTGACTGCCCGGGTCGATACCTAGAATGCGGGTCATCTGCAGATGCGATGCGAAAGGCGCCAGGCCTCGCGACTTATTCGGCGGCCTCGGACGGCAGCGCAGCGTTGTGATAGATCTCGTGCACGTCGTCGAGTTCTTCCAGCCAGTCGAGCAGGTCGAGCAGGGTCTCCTGCGCCTCGGCGGGGATCGCCACGCGATTGGCCGGGCGCATGACCACGTCCGCACTTACCGGCTTGAGCCCGGCGCCAAGCAGCGCCTTCTGCACGGCATCGAAGTTTTCCGGCGCGCACAGCACGCTGCTCTCGCCCGCCTCGTTGATCACGTCGTCGGCGCCGGCGTCCAGCGCGGCTTCGAGGATCTTCTCCTCCAGCGCCGCATCGCCCGCGGAAGCGAACACCAGCTCGCCGCAGCGGCTGAACTGGAACGCCACCGAACCGCTGGTGCCCAGGTTACCGCCGTGCTTGGTCAGCGCATGCCGAACGTCGGCCACCGTGCGCACCGGGTTATCGGTGACGCAGTCGATGATCAACGCGATGCCGGCCGGGCCGTAGCCCTCGTAGCGCAATTCCTGCATGTCGACGCCACCCTCGGCACCGGAGCCGCGCTTGATCGCGCGATCGATGGTGTCGCGGGTCATGTTGGCCGAGAGCGCCTTGTCCACCGCCGCACGCAGGCGCGGATTGGCCACCGGATCGGCAACGCCGGCGCGCGTGGCGACGGTGATTTCGCGGATCAGCTTGGTGAACGCCTTGGCACGCTTGGCGTCCTCGGCATTCTTGCGACCTTCGATGGACGGACCTCTACCCATGACAGTGCCTGCACTCGGATCAGCTGAACGAAGCGCGAATTTTACCTGATTTCGGATCGCGTGCCGGAATCCCGGCATGAGGCGGAATAGCGCAGTTCGTGCCGTTCAATCGGCCTCGAAACGGCCCTGGCGCAGGAATCGTGCGACACGCTGGGCCACCTCGGCAGAAAACAGCAGGCCGGTATGGTTCGCCTCGACCACGCAGTGGGCGGAAAGGCCGTCCAGCCGGGTTTCCTCAACCGCCACGGTGCCGTCGTGCTCGCCGGCGAAACGGCCGAGCATGGCGCCAAGCCCAAGCGGCATGCGGCCGGCGATCATGCCGACCTCGCGCGAACCTTCCCAGTGCTCGAAACCCTGCTCCAGCAATTCGCGGTTGTGCCCCAGCAGCACCTCCCCGCCGCGGCCCCAGGCGGCGAAGCCGCGCGCGGCAGCACTGCCTTTCAACGGCGAACCCAGGCAGACGATGCGTCCCGGCGGCAGGTCGCTACCGAGGCAGGCACGCAGAGCCAGCAGACCGCCAAGACTGTGACCGACCAGATGCACGGCATCGGCCTCCGCCGCCAGCCCGGTCATGCGTGCCTGCAGCCGATCGAGGATGCGTTGCTGGGTGGCCGCCACGCTGAGGTAATCGAAGCGGTGCACGCGAAAACCCGCCTCGATCAACCGGCGATGCAGCATGGACAGGGCGAAGCCGCGCATCCACAGGCCATGCAGCAGGATCACGTGCTCGCTCATGGCATGCCGCCGGTCATGCGCTCGGGGAGCTGTCGGCGATTCAGCCGGCAGCCTCCTTGCTGGCCGCCACGCGCACATGCAGCTCCTTCAGCTGCACGTCGCTCACAATGGACGGCGCGTCGGTCATCAAATCCTGCGCGCTGGTGGTCTTGGGGAAGGCAATCACGTCACGGATCGACTCGGTGCCGGCCATCAGCGCCGCGATGCGGTCGATGCCGAACGCCAGACCGCCATGCGGCGGCGCGCCGAACTTCAGCGCCTT
>DHXA01000268.1 GCA_002413455.1 Rhodanobacter sp. UBA5168
TTCCTGCAGTACATCCTGCCGCATCGCTTCCTGTCGCGCATCGTCTACTGGGCCACCCGCTGGACCTTCGCGCCGTGGAAGAACTGGCTGATCGGTACCATCGTGCGCAATTACCGCGTGAACATGGCCGAGGCTGCGCAGCCCGATGCGCTGGCCTATCAGCATTTCAATGCGTTCTTCACGCGCAAGCTGCGTGCCGATGCACGCCATGCCGATGCCGATCCGGGCACCCTGCTCTCACCTGCCGACGGGCGTGTCAGCCAGTCCGGTGCCATCGTCGACGGCCGCATCTTCCAGGCCAAGGGCCAGGATTACACCGCCGCCGAACTGCTCGGTGGCGACGAGGCGGCCGCCGCGCCGTACCGCGACGGCCACTTCGTCACCGTCTACCTGTCGCCGCGCGACTACCACCGCGTACACATGCCATTGAAAGGCACGCTGAAGGAAACCGTGCACGTGCCCGGCCGCATCTTCAGCGTGGCGCCGTTCGCGGTGGCGGCGATCCCGCGGCTGTTCGCGCGCAACGAGCGGCTGGTCTGCCACTTCGACGGCGAACACGGCCCGTTCGTGGTGGTGATGGTCGGCGCGATCCTGGTCTCGTCGGTGGCCACCGTGTGGGACGGCCTGGTGATCCCGCCGTATGCCTCATCGGTCCGGCGCAAGTCGTTCGCCGGCCAGAACATCACGCTGGAACGCTTCGCCGAGATGGCGCGCTTCAACATGGGCTCCACCGTGATCGTGCTGCTGCCGAAAGGCTCGACCCTGGATGCGCTTCAGCCGCAGCAGGCCGTGATGGTGGGACAGCGGCTCGGTCACGGCTGAAGGCCGCTGCACAACTCCACATCACTGGATAACTGACGTCGCGCGTCATTTTGTGACGCTCTAGGCGCAATTGCCGGGATCGCTTCGCTACGCTCGCCACTTCGCAGCACGTCCCACGTGCTGCCGAACTCCAGCGTCGAGGGATCCCCATGCAAATACTCACTCCATTTTTCGTGATGATGCGAGCGCGCCAGCTCGGCCGCCAATTCCGCGATATCGAGCGCAGCATACGGGCCTTGCCCAAGCGCAACCGGGAACGGCTGAGCACCCTGACCCTGCGCGAAATCGGCCAGGCTTCGCGCAGCGACTTTCCGCATCTGTACGGCACCGCACCCGAAGCACGCTACCTGCCCTGGGGCCAGGGCACCGACGCCGGTTACGAACGCGCCTGTTCGAACAACCCCGAGGTGGTTTTGCGCGGCATCGCGCTGTGGCTTGCGGTGGCCTACCACGAGACCAAGAATTCGCCGCACACCAGCTTGCAGCCGCAACACCGGCAGTTGATGCAATTGCTGCGCGAGCTGAAGGAAGTCCACAGCAACGGCAGCACCGTCGAAAGCTGGATGAATGACACCGCCGCTGCCTGAAACCCGCTATTGCCGTCCATCCGGTCTGCCACGGTTGCGAAGGATGCAGCTCATCGTCCGCCTCGCCAGGGATGAAGCATATCTGCCCAGTTTGGGGCCTGTGACGTCCATCGCCCTGTCCCCGATTCCCGTGCCCTGCCGTGCGCTGTCGATTGCGCTGCTCGAAGACGACGCCGAGCTGCGCGAACAGATCCTGCTGCCCGGATTGCGCCACCTGGGTTTCGAAGTGACGGGTCTGGCCAGGCCGAGCTGTATCTGCAACTGCCGCAGACGAGCTTCGACATTCTGGTCCTCGATGTCGGCCTGCCCGACCAGGACGGGTTTACCGTGACGCGCTACCTGCGCAGCTCGTCATCGATCGGCATCGTCATGCTGACCGGCCGTGGCGGTACGGCCGATCGTGTCCATGGACTGTCGATGGGCGCCGATGCCTATCTGGCCAAACCGGTGAATCTGGATGTGCTGGCAGCCACCCTGCACAGCCTCGGCCGTCGGCTCGGCAGTTTCGCCGCGGTGGCGGCCCATGACCAGGCGCGGCCCGGCTGGCGATTGCACTCCAACGGATGGAGCCTCGTGGCACCCGGTGGTGGCACGGTGACGCTGACCCTGGCGGAACGTTGCGTCATCGGCCTGCTGATGTCGAAGGCCGGCGAAGCCGTGTCACGCGAAACGCTGATCGCCGCCCTCACGCCCGACATCTACGACTTCGATCCGCATCGCCTCGAAACGCTTATCCACCGGCTGCGGCGCAAAGTCAGCAGCGGCACGCGGGAGGCATTGCCGTTGCGCGCACTGCACGGGGTGGGTTACGTCATGGTGAGCTGAAACCTCAGGCCGCGCGTCCGGTCATGGCGTCGCTGGCGATCGCCAGCGGAAGCCGGATGCGAAACGTGGAGCCACGCTCCGGCGCGCTCTCCACCGCAATGCTTCCGCCAGCCTGACCGATCAGCTCGTGCACGATGGCCAGGCCGAGCCCGGTGCCGCTCTCGGCCGATTTGGTGGTGTAGAACGGCTCGAAGATGCGCCGGCGCACCTGGGTCGTCATGCCGTAACCGTCGTCGCTCAGGGCTATCTCCACGCCACCATCCGGCAGCAGCGCCGCCCGCATGTCGAAGCAGCCTCCTGCCGGCATCGGTTCTCGCTGGAGGTGCCGGCCGGGGCGCACAACCTGAGTCTGCGCAGTTTCGGCGGCATGGGCGACGTGTCGCTGTATGTCAGCCGCGGCCAGGCGCCGACGGTGGACAGCCACGACTACCAATCCGTCCGCATCGGCAACAACGAGTCGGTGGTGATCGGCACGCCGCAGCCGGGCACCTACTACGTCCTCGTCCATGCCGTCACCACGTTCAGGAATCTGGGCGTGCTGGGCAACTATTCACCCTAAACCGTCACGCGCCAGACACCTGTGACACTCGATCCCGGCTTCGGCCGGGATCCTTTGTCTTGACGCGTCAGCCGTCAACGCGAGTCAGCGACAGACCGGCAGCTTCAACGTCTTGCCGACAGACAGACGATGGTGCTTGAGCCCGTTCATCTCGGCCACTTCCTGCACGCTCGAGCAATGCAGCTTGCGCACGATGCTGATCAGGGTGTCGCCACGGCGAACCTTGTAGTGGCTGGTTTCGGGGGCTGCCGGCGCGCTGGCCACAGGCGCCGGCACCACCGGCACCACGGCACGATGCAGGTCGCCGGCGAGGATCGGCCACGGACCATCGACACAGCGCGACGCATAGGCCTGCTCCAGCGGCTTGGGCAGTTGCAACGTGGTGCCCATCGGCTGGATCACCTGGGGATCAAGCCTGGGGTTGAGATTGCGCAAGGTGCGGAACCAACCCTCGTTCATGCCATCGGCCGAGCCCAGGCACACAGTCAACTCGGACAACGACGCCGGGCGCTTCAGGGTGACCTTGCCGGGCACGCCGTCAATCCTGGGAAACCGCAGGTTGTAACTCTCCGGATGCAGGAACAACCACGCCGCAGCGAGTACGGACGGCACGTAGTCGCGGGTTTCCGGCGACAGCTGGTTGTAAATGCGCGGATCGTAGAAGCTCACCGAGGTGTCGTCGCCGACCGTGCGGCGCATGCGGCCTTCGCCACCGTTGTAAGCGCCAATGGTGAGCTCGAGGTTGTTGTTGAAGATCCGCAACTGCTCGTTGATGTATTCGGCATTCGCCCGCGCCGATGCGGCCGGGTCGAAGCGCATGTCGAAGCCATCGTCGCTGGTCAGGCCAAAACGCATGCCGGTGGCATACATGAACTGCAACGGCCCGGCTGCGCCCGAACGCGAAACGGCATGCACCTTGCCGCCGGATTCCTTCGCCATGATGCCGAACAGCAGCGCCTCGGGCAGGTCCGCTTTTTCATACTGCGGCCACATCTCGTAGCGCATGTACTGGTAGTTGATATAGGCATCCATCAGCTGCGGACGCCACTGGGTCAGCCACATTTCCAGCGCTGCCTTGACCGGGCCGTTCATCGCAATCAGCTCGGACAGTCTCTGCCCGTGCAGCAGGGTGACGCTGCGCTGCGCCTGCGGCAGGGCGGCGGCGCCGGCCTTGCCGGTCGCCAATGACCGCTGCGCCGGATCGACATCGCTGTTGAGATCCTGATCGCCACTGAAATCACCGTCCTTCAATCGCAGCAGCCGGTCGAATACCGAGAAGAATCGCTGGGTATCGCAACCGGCGGTGTTGCCACACTGCGCCGCGGCAGCCTTCAGCTGGTCAAGCGACCGGGTCAGCGTCAATTGCGAAGCGTCCAGGTTGCCTTCGCGCGATTGTTGCAGGGCGGTCTCGTAGCCCTTGCTGGCCTGATCGAGCTGACTGTAAAGCGCGTTGACCGGAGCCGATGGCTTGCTGTTGCCTGCGCTGGCGCAGGCCCCGAGCAGGCCGAGCGCCACGGCAAAGGGCAGCACACGCGTGGAACGAACCAAGAAACCCAACGACATCGGAAACTTCACCCGCGGAAAACGCCCACCATAGCGGGCGCAGCGTTTCGACTCAACGAAACCAGGCCGCCATCGACCACATCACCCGGTTGGCTACAATCGCCCGACCACCAACGGACTGACTGCCATGACTGACATCCTGATCGGCCGCAACGACACTGCCAGCGTCAATCTCGACACGCATTACGGCAATCGCCACGGCATGATCGCCGGCGCCACCGGCACTGGCAAATCCGTCTCGCTGATGGTGCTGGCCGAAGGTTTTTCGAAGCTCGGTGTGCCCTGCTTCCTGGCCGACGCCAAGGGCGACCTGGCCGGGCTGGCGATGGCCGCCGGCGAGCCGGGCGACAAGCTCAAGGCGCGGCTGGCCCAACTCAAGCTGACCGACTGGAAAGCGCAGGCCAACCCGGTGGTGTTCTGGGACATCTACGGCAAGTTCGGTCACCCCGTGCGCGCTACGGTCAGCGAGATGGGCCCCACCCTGCTCGGCCGCGTGCTGGAGCTCAACGACACCCAGGAAGGCGTGCTCGAGGTGATTTTCAAGGCCGCCGACGACCAGGGCTGGCTGCTGCTCGACCTGGCCGACCTGCGCGCATTGCTCACCTATGCGGCCGACAACGCCAAGGACCTCTCGGCTCACTACGGCCTGATCAGCACCACCAGCATCGCGGCAATCCAGCGCGCGATCCTGAAACTCGAAGGCGACGGCGCCGACCAGTTCTTCGGCGAGCCGGCATTGGAACTGGCCGACCTGATGCGCCAGGACATGAGCGGGCGCGGCATCATCAACGTGCTGGCCGCCGACCAGCTGATCCTGAAGCCGCGGCTGTATTCCACCTTCCTGCTATGGCTGCTGTCGGAACTGTTCGAGCAATTGCCCGAAGTGGGCGACCTCGACCAGCCGAAGATGGTGTTCTTCTTCGACGAGGCACATCTGCTGTTCGACGACGCCTCGCCGGCGCTGCAGCAGCGGGTCGAGCAGGTGGTGCGGCTGATCCGCTCCAAGGGCGTCGGCGTGTACTTTTGCTCGCAGAACCCGGACGACGTACCCGGCGTGATTCTCGGCCAGCTCGGCAATCGCATCCAGCACGCGCTGCGCGCCTTCACCCCGCGCGACCAGAAGGCGGTGAAGGCCGCGGCGGAAACCTTCGTCGCCAACCCGAAACTCGACGTCACCGAAGCGATCACCAGGCTCGCCGTCGGCGAGGCACTCGCATCGACACTCGCCAACGGCGGTGTACCGACACCGGTCGAACAAGTGCTGGTGACCACGCCGTGCTGCCGGATCGGCGCGATTACCGAGGCCGAACGCGCCACCATCCGCCAGCGCTCGCCGGTCGGCACGAAATACGACACCGCGGTCAATCGCGACTCGGCCGCCGAGATGCTGGCCAAACGCGCCAGCGACAAAGCCGCCGATGCCGGCACTGCGAGCGCCGGCGCGTCCGGCAAGGCGGCCGACGGCGAACCCGCTGCCGGCTCCGCATGGGGTGGCGCGGTGCATGATGCGCTGTTCGGCACCAAGCGCCGCCAGGGCATGATCGAAACCATGGGCAAGCAGATGGTGCGCACCGCTGGAAGCCAGCTCGGCCGGCAGATCCTGCGTGGCGTGCTGGGCGGCATCTTCGGCGGCAAGCGCTGAGCGCGCGACGACATGCCACGCGTTGAAACCGTCGCTGCCGACACGCCGTTCGGGGAACGTCTGAGAACAGGCTTCGGCTACCCCCTGCGAGGTGCGGCGCTGCCTACCTGCGTGGTCATGGCCTTGCTGCACTACGTGGGCTTGCTGCCGTCGTACATCGGCGCGCTGGCCAGCGCGCTGGTGTGGGCGGCCACCTGGCGTTACGCCGCCGACTGCATGCTGCACACCGCCCACGGCTACGCCGACCCGCCCGACGTCGGCAGCGACGGCAGCGATGTCAGTGGCTGGGGCCTCACTGCGATTCATCTGCTGGTCGTCGCGTCCTGCGTGATCGCCATCGTGTTTTTTCCGCACCTGCTGTGGCCGGTGCTGATGGTCTCTGCACTGGCACTGCCGGCGATCGACATGTCGCTGGCGTTCGATGGCAACCTGGCGCTGGCGCTCAACCCGTTCAACTGGGGCCGCGTCATCGGCAGCTTTGGCACCGCTTATCTGATACCTGTGGCGATCAACCTGGTGCTAGGCGTGCTGATCGTGCTTGCCTCGATCACCTCCGCGCTGCTGCCTCGGCTGCTGGCGTTACCGCTGTTTGCCTTCGCCTATACCTATCTGATCGTGTTGGCGTTCCACCTGATGGGGGCGATGATCCACCAGCGCCATGAGCGCTTTGGGCTGGAACCGGAGGCACCGAAACTGGCCAGGGCCGGCGGACAGGACGCGGACGCCATTCTGCTGGCCGAAGTCGATGCGCTTGCACCTGCCGACCCAGCCGCCGCTACCGCGCTGCTGGTCGCCCGGATGCAGGATCGGGTCGCGCCGGCACCGTTGCACCTGGCCTATCGTCGATTGCTGCAGCGGCAGAACCTGCGCGACGGCCTGCTGGTGCACGGTCAGATCTGGATCGCCGCGCTGATCGCACAGGGTGAATCACGCCGGGCGCTGGGCCTGCTGCAGGAATGCTGCGGCATCGATAGCGGGTTCGTTCCGGACGATCCGCGCACCTGCGGCGAGCTGGCCGATCTGGCTGCACGGCTGAGCATGAACCGGATCGCACTGCATCTGTGCAACGGCTTTCTCGCGCACTGGCCGCGCGATCAGCAGGCGCCACATTACGGCCTGCTGGCGGCGCGCCAGCTCGCCGAACATGCCGACCAGCGAGTCGAAGCGGCGGCGCTGCTGGACCGGCTCGTGGCTGCTTGGCCCGAACATCCCCTGCGCGCCGAGATCGATGCGCAACGACGACAACTGGGCAACCTCGCATGAGCCGCTGGCGGCCGCCATCACCGGGCTCGACCGCGATCATTACCCGCGAGGGTTTCGAGCGGCTCAAGGCCGAACTCGATCACCTGTGGCACGTCCTGCGCCCGGAAGTGGTGAAGGCGCTCGCCGCGGCCGCCGCCGAAGGCGATCGCTCGGAAAACGCCGAATACATCTATCGCAAGAAACAACTGGGCGAGATCGATCGTCGCGCACGCTATCTCAGCAAACGGATTCCCTCGCTCAAGGTGGCCGAAGGTGCGCCCGGCGACCGCGGCATGGTGTTCTTCGGCGCCCGCATCGAGCTCGAAAACACCGACACCGGCGAGGTCCTCCGCTATCGCATCGTCGGCCCGGACGAGACCGACGCCAAGCTCGGCTGGATCAGCATCGACTCGCCGCTGGCCCGAGCCGTCCTGAAGAAGCGTGTCGACGACGAGTTCCTGGCCGAATTGCCGGGCGGCCCGGCGGAGTTTGCGGTGCTGACGGTGGATTACGACTAGCGCGCTTCGTCGGCGAACGCCTTCGCGCCACGATCCGGCTTCCGCTGGAACCGTTGGGACATCCCTGCCTAATGCGGCGACAACGGCTGCGAAGCGCG
>DHXA01000159.1:0-396 GCA_002413455.1 Rhodanobacter sp. UBA5168
CTTTCCCACGCCGCTGCGACGCGATTTTCTGGGTTTCCTCAGCGGCACATCGGGATTTTTCATTCGGATTTTCAGCAAGTTGAATTAAGTATGCAGTTTGCTCATGATAACGATTGAAACATTCACTTTGTCAAATATATAACTCCTGCCGTAACTTCAAGCTCCCACGACAGGAGCGAGCTCATGGCTGTACCGCAGGAACGACTCGATATCGGCACGGCTGATGCCCATGTCAGCCACGCCGGTTACCAAAGCATCCTGACCCCCTCGGCGCTGGGCTTCCTGGCGCTGCTGCATCGCCGCTTCGAGGGCACGCGGCAGCGCCTGCTGCAAGCCCGGCGCGAGCGCCAGGCGGTCTACGACGCCGGCGGGCTACCGGATTTCCGCGCCGACACC
>DHXA01000159.1:586-2397 GCA_002413455.1 Rhodanobacter sp. UBA5168
CGCAAGATGATCATCAACGCGCTGAACTCCGGCGCGAAGGTGTTCATGGCCGACTTTGAGGACTCGTCGGCACCCACTTTTGCCAACCAGCTCGACGGCCAGCTCAACCTGCACGATGCGGTGAACGGCACGATCGAATTCCGCTCACCCGAAGGCAGAAGCTACCGCGTCGACGACAATCCCGCCGTGCTGGTGGTGCGCCCACGCGGCTGGCATCTGCACGACAAGTTTTTCAGCGTGGACGGCTCGCCGATGGCCGGCGCGCTGGTCGACTTCGGCCTGTTCGTGTTCCACAACGCCCGCGCGCTGCACAGCCGCCAACGCGGCCCGTACTTCTACCTGCCCAAGCTGGAGGCGATGGAAGAGGCTGCATTGTGGGATGAGGTGATGGCTGCGGCGGAGAACGAGCTGCAGCTGCCGACCGGCACGATGAAGGCCACCGTGCTGATCGAGACGCTGCCGGCGGCGTTTCAGATGCACGAGATCCTTCACGCATTGCGTCGTCGCGTGGTCGGCCTCAACTGCGGCCGCTGGGACTACATCTTCTCCTACCTGAAGACGCTGCGCGGACACCGCGACCGCCTGCTGCCGGAACGCGGCCAGGTGCTGATGACGGTGCCGTTCCTGAAGGCCTATTCCGAACTGCTGATCCAGACCTGTCACCGGCGCGGCGCCTTCGCAATGGGCGGCATGGCTGCGCAGATCCCGATCAAGGGCGACCCGGCGGCGAACGAAGCTGCCTTGTCCAAGGTGCACGCCGACAAGCTGCGTGAAGTGCAGGCCGGTCACGACGGCACCTGGGTGGCGCATCCCGCGCTGGTGCCGGTGGCACAGGCCATCTTCGACCAGTACATGCCCACGCCGAACCAGCTCAGCGTGATGCGCAAGGATGTCAGCGTGACCCGCGAGCATCTGCTCGCGGCGCCGAACGGCACGATCAGCCGCGCCGGTTTCGACAACAACGTCGAAGTCTGCCTGCGCTACACCGCCGCGTGGCTGGAGGGTCTCGGCTGCGTACCCATCCACAACTTAATGGAGGACGCTGCCACCGCCGAGATCGCCCGCGCGCAGCTGTGGCAGTGGCTGCATCACGGCAGCCTGGAATTTCCGGATCACGCGCCGATCGACTTCGCGCTGTTCGACCACGCCGTGGCTGCGCACACCCATCGCCTGCGCGACAGCCAGCATCCCGGTGCCGTCCGTGCCGGCGCCGCCGCCGCTCTGCTCTCGGCGATGACCCATGCCGATCAACTCGGCGACTTCCTCACCCTGCCCGCCTACGACCAGCTCGCCTGATCCATCCAACCTGGGCCATTCAGACTTTCGCCACGGAGTCACGCCATGAAGACCACCCTGCCCGCCGCCGAACAGATCACCCTGGATTGGAACAACAGCCCCCGCTGGGCCGGCGTCCAGCGCAATTACTCGGCCGAGGACGTGGTGCGCCTGCGCGGCACCGTCGCGGTCGAACACTCGCTGGCCCGGCGTGGCGCCGAGCGGCTGTGGAAGTCGCTGCACAAGGAGGACTTCGTCAACGCGCTGGGCGCGCTCACCGGCAATCAGGCGATGCAGCAGGTCAAGGCCGGCCTGCAGGCGATCTACCTCAGCGGCTGGCAGGTCGCCGCCGACGCCAATGTGGCCGGTGAAATGTATCCGGACCAGTCGCTGTATCCGGCCAACTCGGTGCCGCTGGTGGTCAAGCGAATCAACAACACCTTGCTGCGCGCCGACCAGCTGAACCATGCCGAAGGCTCCGACGACATCGACTGGCTGGTGCCGATCGTGGCCGACGCCGAGGCCGGCTTCGGCGG
>DHXA01000159.1:2580-9155 GCA_002413455.1 Rhodanobacter sp. UBA5168
GTGCTGAACGCGTTCGAACTGATGAAGGCGATGATCGAAGCTGGCGCCGCCGGTGTGCACTTCGAGGACCAGCTGGCCTCGGTGAAGAAGTGCGGCCACATGGGCGGCAAGGTGCTGGTGCCGACCCGCGAGGCGATCGACAAGCTGAACGCCGCGCGCCTTGCCGCCGATGTCGCCGGTGTGCCGACCCTGCTGGTCGCACGCACCGATGCCGATGCCGCCGATCTGCTGACCTCGGACATCGACGACAACGACAAGCCGTTCATCACCGGCGAACGCACCGTCGAGGGCTTCTACCGCGTGCGGCCGGGCCTGGACCAGGCGATCAGCCGTGGCCTCGCCTACGCGCCGTATGCCGACCTGATCTGGTGCGAGACCAGCAAGCCGAACCTGGAGGACGCGCGCAAGTTTGCCGAGGCAATCCATGCGAAGTTCCCGTGCAAGCTGCTCGCCTACAACTGCTCGCCCAGCTTCAACTGGAAGAAGAATCTGGACGACGCCACCATCGCCAAGTTTCAGAAGGAGCTGGGTGCGATGGGCTACAAGTTCCAGTTCATCACGCTGGCCGGCTTCCACAGCCTCAACTACGGCATGTTCGACCTGGCGCATGGCTACGCGCGCCGCCAGATGACCGCGTTCGTGGAATTGCAGGAAAAGGAATTCGCCGCCGCCGAGCGTGGCTTCACCGCCGTGAAGCATCAGCGTGAGGTCGGTACCGGCTACTTCGATGCGGTGACCCAGGCGATCCAGCAGGGCCAGTCCTCCACCACCGCTCTGACCGGCTCGACCGAGGAGGCGCAGTTCAAGCAGGCCTCAGCCGCGTAACACATGCAACGCACAGCGCGCGCGATACCTTTGCCGTAACGTTTGGAGAGTATCGCGCATGGCTGCAAGAAGTCCTTGCGGACCGCCTGCGCTCCTATGACTTTGTGGGTGGCACCAGCGCAATCACCAGCCATCCCGGCCTTGGCTCCAGCTCCCGCTTGGTCGAGGCCACCCGCAATGTGCCTTTCTCCTCCACCCCAAACATCAGCACGGTATTCGAACCGTACTGCTCGATGAAATGCGGCCAGTCGAAAGTAGCGCTGAGCCGGGTCGACTTGATCCGCCAGCCCGTTTCAAGCATCTCGGCAAAGCGACGGTGCGTCATTTCCTCGTCGAACAGGGGCGGTGCCAGCAGATTGCCGGACAACGCCGCGCGATCGGTGTTTTCCTGCGGTGTCAGGTTGCGCAGCCGGTACACCCGGTCGCGTCCGAACTCCTGCCGATAGTGCACGCAGGCCAGCGAGTTGCGTTCGCGATGGGTGGACACCGCCAACAGACGGCCGATGCCGGTCAGGTCGAGATGCCGTTCGGCATGCGGCGAGGCGGGGTTACCGAAGAACGTGGCCAACCCATCCATGCGCGCCTGGCGGATGCCGTCCCAATCGTCATCGGCCAGCACCACGCGAAACCCGGCCTCATCCAGTACCTTGCCGATGGCGCGGGCCACGCCGTCGGAACCGAAGACGAGCAGGCCGCGCGGTTCCGGTTCGGCCACTTTCAGCCAGATCGCCAGGGGCCGCGCGGTGGCGCTCTGCAGGATCACCGTGCCGATGATCAGGGTGAACACCAGCGGCACCAGTGCCTCGGCGCCGGCTACGCCCAGGGCGTCCAGGCGCAGCGCGAACAGCGCCGATACCGACGCGGCCACGATACCGCGCGGCGCCACCCAGCCAATCAGCGTGCGCTCGCGCCAGTTCAGCCCGCTGCCAAAACTCGAGATCGCCACGGTTACCGGCCGCACCACCAGTTGCGCGATCACGAACAACGCAATGCCCGCACCCAGCATGCCGTCCGGCAATGGCCAGTGCAGCCGCGCTGCCAGCAGGATGAACAACAGCGAGACCAGCACCGTGGTGAGATTTTCCTTGAAGTCGAGGATGTCGTCGATGTGCACGCCGCGGATATTGCCCAGCGCGATGCCCATGATCGTCACCGCCAGCAATCCCGATTCGTGGGTGAGCGTATTGGAGACGCTGAAGGCCAGCAGCACCGCAGCCAGCACCGCATAGTTCTGCAGGTATTCGGGGATCATCTGCCGGCGCAGGAAGAACGCCATCAGCCAGGCGGACAGCGCACCGATCACCGCGCCGCAGCCGATGGTGGCGACGAAGATGCCCACGGTATGGCCTTCCTGGCGCGACACGATCGCCTCGTAGATCAGCACCGCGAACAATGCGCCCAGCGGATCGATCACGATGCCTTCCCAGCGCAGCGTGTTGGCAATGCGCGCATTCGGGCGCAACGTGCGCAGCATCGGCGCGATCACGGTCGGTCCGGTGACGCAGGCCAGCGCACCGAACAGCAGCGCGATCGGCCAGGCCAGGCCGGCGACGAGGTGAGCCGCCAGCGCCAGCAGCAGCAGCGAGGCCACCGCGCCGTAACTGACCAGCCCGCGCACTGCCTTGCCGATTCCCGGCAATTCATGGAAACGCAGGGTCAGGCTGCCCTCGAACAGGATCAGCGCGACCGCCAGCGAGACGATCGGGAACAACAGGCCTCCCAGCAACTTGTCCGGATCGAGCATGCCGCTGACCGGTCCCAGCACGATCCCGGCCAGCAGCAGAAACAGGATCGCCGGCAACCTGACTCGCCACGCCAGCCATTGCGCCAGGAAGCCGATCATCAGCATGCCGGCGAGCATCAGGCCGAGCTCGATAGTCATTGCAGTCCCAGGGAAGGTCAGAGCGCTATCGAAACATGCACTGATGGACACGTCCAGCCAAGGCGACGGCCCGCTCAGGCGTCATGTCATAGCCGCCGGTATTGCAGCGCCTCGGCCAGATGCTCGCGTTCGAGCAAGGCCGCACCGCCATCGAGGTCGGCGATCGTTCGCGCGACCCGCAGTACGCGGTGATAGGCGCGTGCGGAAAGCCCCAGCCGCTCCAGCGCGGTCTCGAACCACCGTCGCTCGACTGGCCCGAGCGCACAATCACGCTCCAGCTCGCGCGTGCTGATTTCCGCATTCGGACGACCGGCACGCATCAATGACTGCCGACGCGCCTTGAGTACCCGTTCGCGCACGGTGGCGGACGCCTCATCCCGTCCGCTGCGCTGCGAGCCAAGCTCGGCCAGCGGCACCGGCGGCACCTCCACACAAAGATCGATGCGATCGAGCAGCGGCCCGGAAATGCGCGAGCGATAGCGCTGGATCTGATCCGGGGTGCACTGGCAGCGCTGGCCTGCATCGCCGGCGTAACCGCATGGGCACGGATTCATCGCGGCCACCAGCTGGAACTGTGCGGGAAACGTCGACTGTCGCGCTGCGCGCGAAATCATGATGTGGCCGGACTCCATCGGCTCGCGCAGCACTTCAAGCACGTGCCGGCTGAATTCCGGCAGCTCGTCCAGAAACAGCACGCCGTTGTGTGCCAGCGAGATCTCGCCCGGACGCGGATACGAACCGCCGCCGACCAACGCCACGGCCGACGCCGTGTGATGCGGCGAACGAAACGGCCGCCGCCGCCAGCGCGCCAGATCGGTCGTCTGTCCGGCCACGGACAGCACGGCGCAGGTCTCCAGGGCCTCTGATTCAGACATCGGCGGCAGGATGCCGGGCAGGCGTTCGGCCAGCATGGTCTTGCCGGTGCCCGGCGGGCCGATCAGCAACAGATGGTGGCCGCCGACGGCGGTGATTTCCAGAGCGCGGCGCGCCTGCAGCTGACCGCGTACGTCGGCCAGATCGGGACCATCTTCCGCGCCGCCATCGCTGGGAATACCGATCGGCCTGGACAGCTCATGCGCCCCGCGCAGCCAGCCGCACACCTCGGCCAGCGTGTCGGCGACCAGAACATCCACGTCGGGAACCAGCGCAGCCTCGCCGGCATTCTCGCGGGGCACCACCACGCGCCGGCCACGCGACCGCGCCCGCAACAGTGCCGGCAGCACTCCGGAGACGCTGCGCAAGCTGCCGGTCAAGGCCAGCTCACCGAGAAATTCGCAATCGTCCAGTTTCTCGCGCGGCACCTGGCCGCTGGCGGCAAGAATGCCCAGCGCAATCGCCAGGTCGAAACGACCACCGTCCTTGGGCAATTCGGCTGGGGCCAGGTTGACGGTGACGCGGCGGTTGGGATATTCGAAGGCGGTGTTCTGGATCGCCACACGTACTCGATCACGCGCTTCGCGCACCGCAGCTTCGGGCAGGCCGACGATGTTCGTGCACGGCAAGCCACCGGAAAGGTGCACCTCGACCATCACCTGCGGTGCGGTAACCCCTTCCTGGGCGCGGCTGAGGGTAACCGCAAGGCTCATGCAACCAAAGGCCGCTGACACAGGGAAGATGGAGCGCTGACAGACACGAACATCGAGCGGCTCCATCAACGCTGGATAAAATAACCGCCTCCGATCGTTCTCGGGGTGAGGGTGACGGATCGGAGACGGCTCCCGGGAGATTGGTTGTTGCTAGCTTCCGCGGGCAGCCACAGCGGCCTCAAGTTCGGCCACGCGTCGCTCCAATTCGTCGACCTTGGCGCGGGTACGCGCCAGTACCTGGGACTGGACTTCGAATTCTTCGCGGGTGACTAGGTCGAGGCGGCGCAGTCCATGCGCCAATACATCCTGGAAGTTGGCTCGCAAATCCTGTTGCGCCTGTGCCAACCCTGGCGGTACCAACGACACAAGTCGCAGGGCGATCTGATCGATATCCTGCCTATCCATCATGGACAGCGCCTCGCACTCGTCGAGGTAAATACTAGGTGAATGGAAATCGGCTGCGCCATCGGTATGCTCCGTCAGAAATTGTAGGGATTGTCCTACACACCTCGTTGTCAGGCGACAACACCGGGCCGGGCAGGCAGAATGTGCTTTCCATCGCCCACCGCGTCGATGTCCGTCAACATCTCAGGAAAAACCCATGAAGCTGGTCGTCGCAATCATCAAGCCATTCAAGCTGGACGATGTGCGCGAAGCGCTGGCCGAAGTCGGCGTGCAAGGCGTGACGGTCACCGAGGTGAAGGGTTTCGGCCGCCAGAAAGGCCACACCGAGCTGTATCGCGGTGCCGAATACGTGGTCGATTTCCTGCCCAAGATCAAGCTCGAAGTGGCGATTGCGGACGACCAGCTGGATCGCGTGCTCGAAGCCATCCAGCACTCCGCCCGCACCGGCAAGATCGGTGACGGCAAGATCTTCGTCAGCACGCTGGAGCAGGTCATCCGCATCCGCACGGGCGAGCTGGACCACGACGCGCTGTAATCCCGCCACCGGCTGCCCTGGCAATCGCCGCAAAACAGCCTATGCGAAGACCTATGCACAACTTATTGGGTTGACCCTGTCCAGGTCACACGATATGTTGTGCCCGTCGGTGCCCGTCCAGACGCGATCGTCGGTCGGGCTTAAAAGGGAATCCGGTGTAACTCCGGAACTGCCCCGCAGCGGTAAAGCGGAAACGAACGTACCCACATGCACTGGCCCTCGTGGGCTGGGAAGCGGGCGCAAGTAGGCGGATCGCAAAGATCCCTGTCCGCAAGTCCGAAGACCTGCCGACACACCGGGACGAACGTATCCCGGTGCGTAGTGACGGCTTCCGCGGGGAAGTGCGTCGTGGAGCAGGGCGCCGCATGGTGCCCGGCTTGCGCGCCGCCTCCGGAACCCATCGCTATCAGGCCCTGCGCGAGGGAGCAGGCGTTTGATGTCCAAGCCGGGAGCCACCAGCCATGCAACCCCTGAATACCGCCGAACGCGAGCACACAGGCGCGCGCGTCGACCCACCCCTCGCAACCGTCACCGAAACGGCCGCACCTGAAACCGCATTCGCGCTGACGCCACCGCACAACCCCGCCCAGATGCGCGTGACCAAGCGCAACGGCGGCCAGGAGATCGTCGACGTCAGCAAGATCGTGCGTGCAGTAACCCGCAGCAGCGAAGGTCTGCACGGGGTCGACCCGCTGCGCGTCGCGCTGAAGACCATCGGCGGCCTGTACGACGGCGCCACCACGCAGGAGCTGGACCAGCTGTCGATCCGCACCGCTGCCGCGTTGACCGCCGAGGAACCCGAGTACGGCCAACTCGCGGCGCGCCTGCTGGGCGCCTACATCGACAAAGAAGTGAGCGGACAGGAAATCCAGAGCTTCTCGCAATCCATCGCGCGCGGCGCCGAGCTGGGCATCCTCAACGATCGCCTGCGCGACTTCGTCGCCATCAACGCGCGCAAGTTGAACGACGCGGTCAATCCGCTGGCGACGCGCCGCTTCGAGTATTTCGGTCTGCGCACGGTGTACGACCGCTACCTGCTGCGTCATCCGCAGCAGCGTCTGGTGATCGAGACGCCACAGCATTTCTTCATGCGCATCGCCTGCGCACTGGGCGGCAACGAAATCGGTGAAACGCTTGAACTCTATCGGCTGCTGTCGTCGCTGGAATACATCGCCAGCTCGCCCACCCTGTTCAACGCCGGCACCTGCCACGAGCAACTCAGCTCGTGCTACCTGCTCGACTCGCCGGTCGATTCGCTGGAATCGATCTACGACAAGTATGCCGACGTGGCCAAGCTCAGCAAGTTCGCCGGCGGCATCGGGCTGGCCTACTCGCGGGTGCG
>DHXA01000159.1:9440-9871 GCA_002413455.1 Rhodanobacter sp. UBA5168
GCATCGGTCGCGGCGGTGAATCAGGGCGGCAAGCGCAAGGGCGCGGCCTGCGTGTATCTGGAATCGTGGCATGCCGACATCGAGGATTTCCTCGAGCTGCGCGACAACACCGGCGACGATGCGCGCCGTGCGCACAACCTCAACATCGCCAACTGGGTCCCCGACGAGTTCATGCGCCGAGTCGAAAGCGACGGCGACTGGTCGCTGTTCGATCCGAAAGTGACGCCGCATCTGGTCGACCGCTGGGGCGATGCATTCGACGCGGCGTACCGCGAAGCGGAGGCAAGAGGCCTGGCCGCAAGGAGCGTGAAGGCGCGCGAGTTGTACGCCCGCATGATGCGTACGCTGGCGCAGACCGGCAACGGCTGGATGACCTTCAAGGATCGGTGCAACGCCACCAGCAACCAGACGGCCAGATCGGAAAACGTGAT
>DHXA01000164.1:0-336 GCA_002413455.1 Rhodanobacter sp. UBA5168
GATCTCGAGCACGCGGCCGTTGTAGTGGCCATCCAGCGTGACGTCAGCCGTGCCGTCGCCGTTGATGTCGCCTTCGATGGTCAGGTTCTTGTTGATGAGCAGCAACGAGTCGCCCGAGGCGCGCGTCGACAGATCGATGGTTGTAACGCCAGGGGCGAACGTGATGGTGTCGCCTGCGATAGCACCGGTGATCGCATTGCGCAGCGTACCGACGCCGCTATCCAAATTGCTGGTGACGGTGATCGTCGCCAGATCGTGCGTGTAAGCGGCCTGGTCCACAGCCGCCAGCACGGGTGCCGCGTCGATGCGGCCAGTGCTGATTTCAAGGTCCCAATC
>DHXA01000164.1:646-4225 GCA_002413455.1 Rhodanobacter sp. UBA5168
TGCGCGCCGATGTTGTCGGCCGAAAGATAGGTGTTGCCCAGCCACAGGTCGCCGTCGTTGCCGTGGGCGATGATCTGCACCGAGGCGGCCCCCGGATGCAGGGTGAGATAGTCGGACATCTGCTGCAGGCCGTCGCGGCCTTGCTGCAGATAGACCACCTCGGTGCCCGCGCGCACATGGGCGAGCAGCGACGAGGCGTCCGCCACGCGGGCGTCGACGAACAGCACGTCGTGGGCCGGCGCGGTGGTCGCCGATGCCACGTCCATGTCGCGGGCCGTATGCGCGGTTTCTCCGGACAGGATCGCCGCTGGCGCGTGCAGGGCGATATCGTGGCTCACGTCGGCGTGCGCTGCGGGGGGCGCATGGACATCGGGTGCGGCCTGGAACGATACCGCGCTCACGGCCATCGCGCCGTCGAACATCACCCGCGGCTCCAGCGCCATCGCCAGTGGTCGTCGGGCCGGTGAGACCGGTTTGCGGGCGGCGGGAAGTTTCGATGGGTCGCGCTTGAACCATGCCATTGGAATGTCCCCTCGTTGCACAGCCGCCACGATGGGCGGCATCAGTCCGTTTTCGTGCGGATCACATGGGCGGCACTGCCTTCACCGTCCCGCCAGAATGACAGCTTCGCGTATTTCTCGAACAGGTCCGGCGGCAGCATGGTGCGCCGTGGCTCGATGGCCACGCGCGGACGCACCCGGTGCAGGCCGGACAAGCCCAGTGCCTCGTCGAACTCCGGCGCATCGTAGGCAATGTGTTCGAAGTCGTGCTCGAACCACGGCTCGCCGATGAATTCGTAGACCAGTCGCAGTACCCGCTCCGGGGCCTGCGCCAGCAACTCGTATTCGACTACCAACAGTGAATCGGCCTGCGCGCCGTAGTAGGCCTCTTTCAATGCCGACCACGCAAAACCGACCAGCCGATTCTGCTGTGCCAATGTGTCGACGCGGCTGTACACGGTATTGCGTTCATTGTCGTCATTGAACAGTTTGGTCTGTTCATAGGGGTTGGCGCGGTACAACCGCTCGATACTGTCCATCACCCAGGCCACGTTGCGCACGCAGGCGATGACCTTCGTCGCGGGAAACAGGTCGAGCAACGCGGGCAGCCGGGCGCTCCACAGACGATTGGTGTCGAACAGCACGGCGTGCCCGGTCTGGGCTGCGTAGTAGCTGTCGAACAATCCATTCAACAGGCGCCGACGCGTGTCGCGATCGAGTACCGGCCCAAACTCGCTGCCGGCACTGAACTGTTTGAGCATGCCGGAAAACAGCGCACCCACCGGACTGGTCATGCCGGCGTGGAAGCGCGGGTTCTGGCGCAGCAAGGCCGCCAGCAAGGTGGAGCCGGAGCGCGGCAAACCCGAAATGAAATGAATAGTGCGGTCCATCAGCCCCCATCCTGATAGCCCGGAACATCGCGCGACACTCACGGGAGGCTGATGTTAGCACTGCTCTTGCAGCTGACTACCCCCACCTTCGACCTGGTGGGCGAGAGCCGGCGCCTGACCGTGCACGCCGTCGACGCGATGGAGATTTTCATTTGCGCGAATCTGCGTTAAACATAGTGCTGTCGTGCCTGCCTGGATGGACACTTCCGGCAACGCGACATTCGCAGACGCCGACCGGAGCCCATCCCCGGCAGCGCTCTGAATCGGCCTCAACGGCCACCACGCTCAAGGAACCTGAAGGGGAAACTCATGGAAGCATTTGTCGGGACCATCCTGCCGTTCGGATTTACTTACGCACCGCGCGGCTGGGCAACCTGCTCCGGCCAGACGATGTCCATTGCACAGTACAACGCGCTGTTTGCGTTGCTGGGGGTCACCTACGGTGGCAATGGCCAGACCACGTTCATGCTGCCGGACCTGCGCGGACGCACGCCGATCAGCTACGGGCAGGGCCCGGGGTTGAGCAGCTACGCGCAAGGCCAGGTCGGCGGCAGCGAAAATGCCTCGCTGACCGTGAACAACATGCCCGCACACACCCACCCAGCCACCGCTGCAGTACAGGTACAGGTGGCGGGCACACCGACCGGGGCGGACAACACGCCTACCGCCACCAACAGCTTCCTGGGTGGCTCGCAGAGCGGTGGCCCCACAGCGGCAAACATCTGGTCGACCGCCCTCAATGGTCCGGTCACCATGGGCGGCACCAGTGGCACAGTCACCGTCGGCACGGCTGGTGGCAGCCAGCCGGTGGGACTGATGAACCCGTTCCTGGCACTGAATTTCTGCATCGCCCTGGAAGGCATCTTCCCGTCGCGCAATTGATCCACCGCCGCGGCGGCAATAGCCCGTCGCGGCGCTTCCATGGACGTCCACCTGATGCTCGATCGCCTTGAAGCGAAACACTTCGCCCCGCTCATCGACCAGCCGCACCAGCTGACCCTGCCCAACGGCCATGCGCTGGCGGTGCGCATCGACAGCGTGCGGGAACAGCCGCTGGCACGCATGCCCGATGCACCGGCCGACCGGCGCCTGCCATTCTCGGTAACACTTACCGCACTGGAGCCGACCGACTTTGTCGATGGCCTGTGTGCACTGGAACTGCCTGAACTCGGTTGCGTGCGCGACATCGGGATCGGCCGCATGGCGGCTCTTGGCCGCGACCATGCCGGCGCGTATTTCCAGATCGTCTTCAACTGAAATACGCGTACGCCTTCTTGCGGGAGCCCGCAATCTCCCGCGTGTTATTGCACCACGACCATGGGCCGCGCATCGGGGTACCACACCAGTTGCTCGGCAACCGGCTGGGTGCTCTCCACCGTGAAGCCAAGCTCGATGTAGAGCTGGCGTGCGCGCGGATTGCTATGCCAGACGACCGCGGTGAGCGGCGCGTGCGCACGCGCCGCAGCCTGTTGCAGTCCACGCACCAGTTCACGGCCCAGGCCCTGGCCGCGCACCGCCGGGATCAGCGCAAGATAGATCAAGTGCACCACGTTCGCGCCGAAGTCGACGATCAGCCCGCCTACCGGCCCGCCCTGCTTCTCGACCACGAAGTGCATCGCGTTCGGATGGTTGGCCGCCGCGCCGGCCTGCAGCACGCCGTACTGCTGCGCGATCAACGCCTCGCGTTGTTCCTGCGGACCGTCCAGCTGTTGCAGGTCCGGGCGGGCCGAGCGATACAGCCGCTGCAGGAAGGGCGCGTCCATCGCGCTGGCCGGGCGCATGCTCAATGACGAACTCGCGAATGCTGCATTGTCGAACATGCTGGAGGCTTCCTGATTGCCGATAGGCGGCGATCGTGCCACAACGGCGCGGCGCATTTCACACTTGGCGATGACGGAAGCAGGTCAGCAGGTGATCGTTGATCATCCCGGTCGCCTGCAGCAGCGAATAGCAGATCGTGGTGCCGACGAAGCGGAAGCCGCGCTTCTTCAGCGCCTTGCTCATGCGGTCGGACAATTCGGTGCTGGCCGGCACCTCGCCCTTGTCGCGCCAGCGATTGACCAGCGTCTTGCCGTCGACGAACGACCAAAGATAGACGTCCAGACTTCCGAACTCCCTGATCACCTCGAGCGCGGCAATCGCGTTGTCGCGCGTAGCCGACACCTTCAGTCGGTTGCGGATGATCCCGG
>DHXA01000164.1:4380-4707 GCA_002413455.1 Rhodanobacter sp. UBA5168
GACAGCCCGGCCTGCGCGCCTTCCAGGCACAGGAACTCGAACAGCGCGCGATCGTCATGCAGCGGCACGCCCCATTCGGTGTCGTGATAGTCGCGCAGCAGTGCATCGGTGGTGGCCCAGTGGCAACGCTGCAGGTCGGTGGTCTTGGTCATCGCGGGAGTGCCGGTCATGCGCTGCCGCACACCGTAGCGGACACCGCTAGACTTGTCGCCTCATCCTCCTCCGGCCCACCATGTCACTCCCTTCCCAGCCACCCCGCGGCGCGCTGCTCGCGCTGCTCGGCACAATACTGATCTGGGCCTACAGCTGGATCGTGATGAAGCAGGT
>DHXA01000164.1:5013-5383 GCA_002413455.1 Rhodanobacter sp. UBA5168
TGCTGCCGACGATCCTGATCGGCCTGTGCCAGACCGCTGCGTTCCAGGGGCTGGAGCAGTGGGCGCTGCTCGATGGTGGCGCCGGCCATGTCGCGTTGCTGGCCTACACCATGCCGTTCTGGGTCGTGTTGCTGGCGTGGCTGCTGCTGGGCGACCGGCCGACCGGGCGGCACTGGCTCGGGTTGGTGCTGGCTGCGATGGGACTGCTGTGCATCATCGAACCATGGCATGACATGGGCAGCGTGTTGAGCACCGCGCTGGCACTGGCCGGCGGCGTCGCGTGGGCGGCGGGCACCGTGCTCAGCAAGCGCGTGTTTCGCCGGCATGCACTATCGGCGCTCAACCTCACCGCCTGGCAGATGCTGGCCGG
>DHXA01000164.1:5677-10561 GCA_002413455.1 Rhodanobacter sp. UBA5168
GGTGCCGCAGCGCCCCATCGACTGGAACTGGCCGTTCATCGGCGCGCTGGCCTATAGCACGGTGCTGGCGTCCAGCGCAGCGTGGTGGCTGTGGTCGATCGTGCTGCAGCGGCTGTCGACCACGGTGGCCAGCGTGTCCAGCCTCGGCGTGCCGATCGTCAGCGTGTTGCTGGCATGGCTGATCCTGCATGAGCAGCCATCGCTGATGGAACTGCTCGGCATCGTGTTCGTGCTGCTGGGCCTGGCCGCGGTCAGCGGCGTCGGGGCGCGACGCCGCGGTTGAGCAGTCTCACGGCGGCAAGGTCACCAGGGCAGCGCCTGCAGATCGACATTGCCGCCGGTCAGCACCACGCCGACGCGGCGGCCGGCGAAGCGTTCGGGCTGCTTGAGGATCGCCGCCAGCACCGTGGCGCTGGACACTTCGACCACCTGCTTGAGCTCGGACCACAGCAGTTGCATGGCCGCGATAGTCTCGGCGTCGCTGACCGTTATCACGTCGACGCGGTGAGCGCGCAGCGCGTCGAGGTTGCGTTCGCCGATCAACGCGCGCAGGCCGTCGCAGACGGTATCGGGCACCACCGTAGTCACCCGCGCGCCGTGCGCCAATGACTGTGCGGCATCGTCGGCACCCTGCGGCTCGGCGCCGAACAGGGACAGCGCCGGATCGATCCCATGCGCGGCAATCGCCACGCCGCTGGCCAGGCCGCCACCACCGACCGGCGTGATCAGCGCATGCAGTCCGTCCACCTGCTGCAACAGCTCCAGCGCCAGCGTGCCCTGGCCAGCCATCACCCGGGTATCGGCATACGGATGCACCATCATCGCGCCGGTGGCGCGCTGCACCTCGGCGGCCATCGCCTCGCGCGCGGCCTGGGTCGGCGCGCAACGGTGCAGGATCGCACCGGCACGTTCGATCGCCTCGACCTTGGCGCGCACCGCGCCTTCGGGCACCACCACGTGCGCGGCGATGCCACGCGTCGCGGCGGCCAATGCCAGCGCGTTGCCGTGGTTGCCGGACGAATGCGTCACCACGCCATGCGCGGCCTGCTCGTCGCTCAATGCCCACACCGCGTTGCAGGCGCCACGGAACTTGAAGGCGCCGCCACGCTGCAGGTGCTCGCATTTGAAATACAGCTCGGCACCGCTCAGCGTATCCAGTGCCGCGTTGCGCAGCACCGGCGTCACCCGCGCATGCGGCGCGATGCGCGCGGCGGCATCGCGGATCTGTTCGAAATTCGGCAGAACATCCATCGGTTCATTCATTGCTTGCTTACCCACAGGTTGCGTACTCATAGGTTGTGTGCTCATGACAATTCGATCTCCACACCACAGCGGAAACGACGTTCGGTACCCGGCTCCAGCCGGATCGCCCGGGCGCAATCGGGTCGGTTGAAGGCGTTGGCCATGCACTCCATCGGCTCCAGCGCGATCGCCCGGCGCGCATCGCGACTCACCGTGTCGGCGGTGAACGCATGCATCACGCCACGCTCCTGCCACACCGCGATGCCAAAACCGTTGGACGGATCGCGCAGGCGGGTGCGGATGCGACCGTCCGCATCCGCCTCCAGATCGGTATAGCCCTGATCGAGGATGCTGTCGCCGAGGCGGCGCGATTCGCGAAAATCGAGCGCCGGCGCATCGTCCAGTGCCACGTACGCTGCTGCGCCGGGCAGCGCGATCAGGTCGGCGTTGGTGCGGATCAATGTCTGCGCGGGAATCTGCAATTGCCAGCCATCCACCGTGCCGTCGGCCAGCCGGAAGTACGGGTGCCAGCCGAAGAAGCATGGCGCGGCACGGTCGCCGACGTTGCGCATGCACGCTTCGAGGGTGAGGCCGGCGGCATCGAGGGTGAACGTCACATCGAGATCGATCGCGTGCGGGTAGCCTGCTTGCGGACGGATCGCCGTGGTGCGCAGCGTCGCCTGCGCGCGCAGTTCGTCGGCCGTCAAGGCGGCGACGTCGAAATCCACGCCGCGCACGAAACCATGCCGGCTGGCGCGCCCGGCTCCGGTGACGCCCGGCTGCAGATCCTGCGCGTGGCCATCGAAGTCGTAGCGCGCATCGGCGATGCGCCCGGCAAACGGCGCCATGATTGCGAAGCGCGAGCCCGCGCGACTGATCACTTCGCCGGCGTCACGATAGCCGTCGGCAAGATCCTGCATGGCACCGCCCAGCGGCACGTCGAAACCGAGCAGGGCCGCGCCATGCCGCGCGATGCGCACGCGCCGGCGATCCGTGTGATCGGTCAGCACCACGATGGGCTGATCGCCCAACCGGGCCGGTTCGGCGCCGAAACGCGGTGCGCTCGATATCGCCATGGGATTCTCCAGCCGTTGAATCGGCCCATGTTAACCTCATCAGTTCCCACCCCAATGCCGTCCCCATGCACGTCCTCCCAGAGCAAACCCCTGCGCTGATCCGTCTGCGTGATTACCGCGCACCCGCCTGGCGGGTCGAGACGGTCGAGCTCGATTTCGACCTCGGCATCGAGGCCACCGAACTATCCGCGCGCTTGCTGCTGCGGCGCGACGCTTCACAGAACCTGCCGCTGCGGCTGGACGGCGAAAACCTGCAGTTGCTGTCGATCGCGCTCGATGGCGTGCCACTGCCGGCCACCGCGTACCGCTACACCGGCAACGTGCTGGAGGTCGATGGCGCCCGCGATGGCAGCGTGCTGGAAACCCGCGTGCGGTTGCGCCCGGCGGCGAATACCGCGCTGGAAGGCTTGTACCTCTCCGGATCGCACGAGACGGGTTTTCTGCTGACCCAGTGCGAAGCCGAAGGTTTTCGCCACATCACGTTCTTTCCCGACCGGCCCGACGTGCAGTCGCGCTACAGCGTGACCCTGCGAGCCGACAGCGCGCGCTTTCCGGTGCTGCTGGCCGGCGGCAATCCCGATGGCAGCGGTGAACTGGAGAGCGGCCGGCACTGGGCGCGCTTCGTCGATCCCCACCCGAAACCCAGCTACCTGTTCGCGCTGGTCGCCGGTCGACTGGAAAAGATCGAACGCGACTATGTCACCGCCGACGGCCGCGCGGTGCAACTCAAAATCTGGGCCGAAGCGGACGCCATCGGGCGCTGCCACTACGCGATGGATGCCTTGGAACGCTCGATGCGCTGGGACGAGCAGGCGTTTGGCCGCAACTACGACCTGGACGTGTTCCACGTGGTCGCCACCCATGATTTCAACATGGGCGCGATGGAGAACAAGGGCCTCAACATCTTCAACGCCAAGTGCCTGCTGGCCGACCCGGCCTCGACCACGGACGACGAATATCGTCACGTCGAGGCGGTGATCGCGCACGAGTACTTCCACAACTGGAGCGGCAACCGGGTGACCTGCCGCGACTGGTTCCAGCTGTCGCTGAAGGAAGGGCTCACGGTGTTCCGCGAGCAAAGCTTCTCGGCCGATATGAACTCCGCGCCGCTGAAACGCATCGAGGATGTTTCGCTGCTGCGCCGCGCGCAGTTCCCGGAAGACGCCGGCCCGCTGGCGCATCCGGTGCGCCCGGCGCAGTACAGCGAGATCAACAACTTCTATACCGCCACGGTCTACGAAAAAGGTTCCGAGCTGGTGCGCATGCTGGCCGGCGCCCTGGGCCGCGCCGGCTTTCGCCGTGGCATGGATCTCTACTTCGAGCGCAACGACGGGCACGCCGCCACGCTGGAGGATTTTCTGGGAGCGCTGGGCGATGCCAATGGCACCGACCTGACGCCGTACCTGGCCTGGTACGGTCAGGCCGGCACGCCGCGGCTGAAGGCGCATGGCCGCTACGATGCGGCCCGGCAGGAATACACGCTGACGCTCGCGCAACACGCGCCGGGCACGGCCGCAGCCGAGCCCCGGCCGCCGCTGCCGATTCCGGTCAAGATGGCGTTGTTTGATCGCGATGGCGGCATGCTGCCGCTGCATCTGGACGGCCAGACGTCCGAGGGCATCACCGAACTCGTGGTGGTGCTGGCCCAGACGGAGCAGCGCTTTGTCTTCGGCAACGTCGCATCGTCGCCGGTGCCGTCCCTGTTGCGGGGATTCTCCGCGCCGGTGATCCTGGAGTGCGATTACACGCCAGTCGAACTGGCGCTGCTGCTGGGTCACGATCTCGACGGCTTCAATCGCTGGGAAGCCGGCCAGCAACTGGCCGCCCGCGCCTACGAAGATCTGCGGGACGGTGCTTCGACCGATGCCCTGCAGGCCTGGTGCGCCGCGCTGGCACTGCTGTTCGACAACCACGCCATCGACGACGCACTGCTGGCCGACTTGCTGACTCCGCCGGGCGAGGTCGAACTGGCCGAGCGCGAAACGGCGATCGATCCGCAGCACATCCACCATTTGCGCCAGCGCCTGCAACTGCTGCTGGCCGAGCGCCTCGGCGTCGAGGCGTTGCACCGGCGCTACCTCGAACTCGCTGCGCACACCACCATCGACATGGACGCCGCCAACCAGGCGCGTCGACGGCTCAAGCGCCGTGTACTGGAGCTGATGAATTTGCTGGACAGCGCGCGCGCGGGCGAGCTGGCCGCCGTCCAGTATCGCGACGCGCCGGGCATGACCGACCGGCTCGCCGCACTGACCGTGCTGCTGCGCGGCCACGCCCCGCAGGCCGCGGCGGCGTTGCTCGATTACCGCACGCGCTACGCGGACGACGCGCTGGCACTGGACAAGTGGTTTGCGGTACAGGCTCAGGTGCCTGGCGAGGACGCGCTGGAGCGCGTCCTGCTGCTGGAGCGCGACCCGGCGGTCACGCTGAAGAATCCGAATCGGGTGCAGGCCTTGCTGGGTGCGTTCGTGCGCGGCAACCCGAGTGGGTTTCATCGGATCGACGGCGCCGGCTACCGGCTACTGGCCGCGCGGCTGATCGCCCTTGATGCATTGAATCCGCAGGT
>DHXA01000158.1:0-2027 GCA_002413455.1 Rhodanobacter sp. UBA5168
GCGCGCATCGGCAGCACGCGGGCGCGGCCTTCCAGATCCAGTGCCTCGGCCAGGTGATCGCCACCGGGAAAGAACGAGGCGGTGTGGCCATCGTCGCCCATGCCCAGCACCACCACGTCGAACGGCAGCGGCAGCGCGTCGATGCGTGCGTTGGCAGCGGCCAGCCCCGCTTCCGGGGTGGCGTCGCCGGTGTACAGCGGGACGAATGACGCGGCGCTGGCGGCATGCTGCAACAGCTGCGATTTCACCAGCTGTGCGTTCGAGCGTTTGTCCGTTTCAGGTACCCAACGTTCGTCGACCAGGGTGACGTGCACCTTGGCCCAGTCCAGGGTTTCGCGTGACAGGCGGGCGAAGAAATCCTTCGGCGTGCTGCCGCCGGACACCGCCAGCACGGCGCGGCCGCGCTCGGTCAGCGCGCTGCGCAGGCGCTCGGCAACCCGCTCGGCCAGCGCCAGGGCCTGCGCATCGCAATCGGTGAAGCTGTGGGTGGTGACGTTCAGAGGGGTTGTCATGATGGAGGGTGCTGCGCGGCCGATCAGGAGCGGACGCGCGCCTCGTGGGAAAGGGAAAACCAGTCTGCGGCAAGTACCGGCATGTCCGGGTGAAACGACGCCAACCACGACGACCTATTCACTGTCTTCGTTCCAGGTGCGGCCATCGCGCTCGATCAACGCCACCGCAGCGCTCGGCCCCCAGCTGCCGGCGGTGTACGGCCGCGGCGCCTCGCCGCTGGCGGACCAGGCAGCGAGGACCGGTCCGGCCCAGCGCCATGCCGCCTCGACTTCGTCGCGGCGCATGAACAGGGTGGGATTGCCGCGTACCACGTCCAGCAGCAGGCGCTCGTACGCATCCGGTTGCTGCACGCCGAACGCTTCGGCAAAGCTCATGTCCAGCGGCACGTGGCGCAGGCGCAGGCCGCCGGGGCCGGGATGCTTGATGGTCAGCCACAGCTTCACGCCCTCGTCCGGCTGCAGCCGCAGCACCAGCCGGTTCTGCGCCAGCGCGCCGGCGTCGGCGCTGAAGATCGAATGCGGCACCGGCTTGAAGGTGACCACGATCTCCGACACCCGGCTCGGCAGCCGCTTGCCGGTGCGCAGGTAGAACGGCACGCCGGCCCAGCGCCAGTTGGCGATCTCCGCCTTCAATGCCACGAAGGTTTCGGTGTTGGACCGGGTGTTGCCCAACTCGTCCGGATAGCCCGGCACGCTGGCGCCTTCGGCCACGCCGGCGCGGTACTGGCCGCGCACGGTGAGCTGGGCGGCGTTGCTGTCGTCGATGGGTTTGAGCGAATGCAGCACCTTCAGCTTCTCGTCGCGCACCGCGTCGGGCGCCAGCGACGAGGGCGGTTCCATCGCGACCATGCACAGCAGCTGCAGCATGTGGTTCTGCACCATGTCGCGCAGCGCGCCGGCGCGGTCGTAGTAGGCGCCGCGATGGCCGACGCCGAGGGTTTCGGCCACGGTGATCTGCACGTGGTCGATGTGCGCGGAATTCCACAGCGGCTCGAACAAGGCATTGCCGAAGCGCAGCACCAGCAGGTTCTGCACCGTCTCCTTGCCGAGGTAGTGATCGATGCGGAAGGTCTGCGATTCGCTGAAGACCTTGCCGACCGCGTCGTTGATCTGGTTCGCGCTGGCGAGGTCGCGGCCGATCGGTTTCTCCAGCACCACGCGCGAGGCGCCCTGGTTGAGCTTGTACTGGCCGAGCCGGTTGCAGATGTCGACGAACAACTCCGGCGAGGTGGACAGGTAGAACACGCGGATGTGCTCGGGCTGCGCGCCGACGAGGGCGGCGAAATCGTCCCAGCCTTCGTCCTTGCGCGCGTCCAGCGGGCGGTAGAACACCTGCTGCAGAAACACATCGAGCTTGCCGGCATCGCAGATGCCGATCAGCGCCTCACGCAACTGCGTGCGATAGCCGGCGTCGTCCAGCGCCTCGCGGGCGATGCCGACAATTCGGCTGCTGGCCGGAATCTGACCGTCAAGAAAGCGGTGGAACAGGGCTGGCAGCAGCTTGCGCACGGCGAG
>DHXA01000158.1:2262-19522 GCA_002413455.1 Rhodanobacter sp. UBA5168
TCGCCGGTGCCGCCGAAGATCACCAGGTCGAACGGTTCGACCGATTGGGAGGAAGCAGTCACGAAACACCTCGACACGATGCCGGATGGCGGGCAGCGGCCTGACGGCACGTCTTGCCCGGGGTGTTGAATATCGTACCAGTGAAATACCAGATCAGCTACCCGTCTGCATACGAATTCATATACAGATTGCGATTGGGCGACGAGGAGAGACGACATCTCAAACCTCGCTCACCACGAGTTCAGGCTGCAGGCCGAAGTCGAAGGGTTCCCTCGCATGCGCACTCTGACTTCGACTCCGCCCGCTGGCGCGGACTACGCTTAGTGCGAGCGGTTGGTTGTGGCGGGCTTGCGGTCAGTGGTTCGCTATTGGTATCGTTCGCCACATGGAAGCCGCTCTCACCGACGAATACCGCCGGATCTGCCAGGATCCGGCCACCCACCAGCCGTTGGCTTATCTGCGCCTGCGCCGGGCGATCCGCAACATCGTCGAGCACCGCGACATCGAACCGGGCCAGGCGCTGCCCAGCGAGCGTGACCTCTCGCAGGCGCTGAAGCTGTCGCGGGTGACCGTGCGCAAGGCGATCGCCGGGCTGGTCGAGGAGGGGCTGCTGACCCAGCGCCACGGGGCCGGCACCTTCATCGCCGAGCGCATCGTCAAGCCGATGTCGCGGCTGACCAGTTTCACCGAAGACCTGCGCGAGCGCGGGTTGCATCCTCGCTCCGAATTCTTCGAGCGCGGCATCGGCGAGGTGACGCCGGAAGAATCGATGGCGCTGAACCTGTCGCCCGGCTCGCTGGTGGTGCGCCTGCATCGCGTGCGCTATGGCCAGGACGAACCGTTGGCGATCGAGCGCAGCGTGGTGCCCGCCAGCGTGCTGCCCGACCCGTTGCTGGTGCACGACTCGTTGTACGAAGCGCTGGAAAAACTTAACGCCCGCCCGCGCCGCGCGCTGCAACGGCTGCGTGCGGTGTCGCTGAATGCGCAGCAGGCGCGGCTGTTGCACGTCAATGTCGGCAGCGCGGGGTTGAGCATCGAACGACGCAGTTTTCTGGACGACGGCCGCGTGGTCGAGTTCACCTGCTCCTGGTATCGCGGCGATATCTACGATTTCGTCGCCGAACTGCAGACCGACTGAAGGATCGATATGGACGCCCGCGACACCTTGATGTTTCAGGAGGCGCACGAGTCGGCCGCGGTGATCGCGCGCCAGTTCGCCGCGAACGAGGCGGGGGTCAGCGCGCTGGCGCAATCGCTGCGGGCGCAGCCGCCGCGATTCATCGTCACCTGCGCGCGCGGCAGCTCCGATCACGCCGCGGCGTATGCGAAGTACGTGTTCGAAACCCAGCTGGGCATCGCCACCGCGTCGGCGTCGCCATCGGTCACCTCGGTCTATGCGGCCGAACAGCAGTGGCAGGGCGCGCTGTTCATCGCGATCTCGCAATCGGGCAAGAGCCCCGACCTGTTGCGTAATGCGCAGGCGGCGAAGATTGCGGGTGCACGCGTGGTAGCGCTGGTGAATGTGGAGGACTCGCCGCTAGCGGCGCTCGCCGATACGGTGATCCCGCTGCACGCCGGACCCGAGCGCAGCGTGGCGGCGACCAAGAGCTACATCGCCGCGCTGGCGGCGGTATTGCACCTGTGCGCGCGCTGGCGGGGCGATGCCGAACTGGGTTCCGCGCTGCAAGCGTTGCCCGACGCCTTGCGTGCCGGTTGGGACGCCGACTGGTCGGCGTTGAGCGAAGGCCTGGTCGGTGCACACAACCTGTTCGTGGTCGGTCGCGGCTTCGGTCTCGGCATCGCGCTGGAAGCGGCGCTGAAGTTCAAGGAAACCTGCGGACTGCACGCCGAGGCGTTCAGCGCCGCCGAGGTGAAACATGGGCCGATGGCGCTGGTCGGTCCGGACTTTCCGGTGCTGTGCTTCGCGCAGGACGATGACACGCTGGAGAGCACGTTGGCGGTGGCGCGCGAATTCCGCGGCCGTGGCGCGCAGGTCTTCGTGGCGGCGCCCGGCATGCAGGGTGCGGGCACGCTGCCGGTGATCGGCAACCTGCCGGCGCTGTGCACGCCGCTGCTGATCATCCAGAGTTTCTATCGCGCGGCGAGCGAGCTGGCCCTGCGCCGCGGCTTCAATCCCGACGTGCCGCCGCATCTCAACAAGGTCACGGAAACCGTTTAGAAATAACCGTTCATCGCGAATCAAATCCTGAGGCCGCATGCGGGAATGGCCAGGGACGACCTCCGCCTTGAGGAGCAAGGAAGTCGAGGATTGCAGGAAACACTTTGATTTTGCTCGCGGTGCGAGCGATGCCCGGTGCAAACGGGTCGAGGTGTCGTTCAACGCTGATACCCACAGGACCTGCCATGGCTGTCGCCCTCACCAACGCCCGTGTTCTCGCTGCAGACGGCTGGCGCAACGACCTTGCCGTGCTGCTGGATGGCGAACGCATCGTCGACCTGCTGCCGCCGTCCGACCCGCGCGTGCGCAGCGCGCAGCAACACGACCTGCTTGGCGCCATGCTGCTGCCCGGCTTCATCGATGTGCAGGTCAACGGCGGCGGTGGCGTGCTGTTCAATGAAGCACCCACCGTGGAAACGCTGCGGCGAATGGGCGCCGCGCATCGGCGTTATGGCACCACCGGCTTCCTGCCGACCCTGATCAGCGACGACGCGGCCGTGATGCGCGCCGCGCTGGCCGCGGTGGAGCAGGCCCTGGCCGAGGGCGTGCCCGGCGTACTCGGCATCCATCTGGAAGGCCCGTACCTGGCGCCGGCGCGCAAGGGCGTGCACGATCCGAAATATTTCCACGCACCGGACCGCGACGAGCTGGCGATGCTGTGCGCACCGCATCGTGGCGTGCGCCTGCTCACACTGGCGCCGGACCAAGTGTCGCTTGCAAGCATCGGCACACTGGCCGCCGCCGGCGTGACCGTGTGCGCCGGACATACCGCGGCCGACTACGCGACCACGCGTGCCGCGCTGGCTGCCGGCGTGCGCGGCTTCACCCATCTGTTCAACGCGATGACGCCGCTGGGCAGCCGCGAACCGGGCGTGGTCGGCGCGGCGCTGGAAGACGCCGACAGCTGGTGCGGCATCATCGTGGACGGTCATCATGTGCACCCGGCCAGCCTGCGTGTGGCGATCGCCGCCAAGCCGCGCGGCAAGATGCTGCTGGTCACCGACGCGATGCCGCCGGTGGGATCGGATCACCCGGATTACGTGCTCAATGGCGAGACCATCGTTGCCAAGGACGGCGTCTGCCAGACCGCGCAAGGCGTGCTGGCCGGTTCCGCGCTGGACATGGCCGCAGCGCTGCGCAACACGGTGCAGTTGCTCGGCCTGCCGCTGGACGAGGCCGTGCGCATGGCCAGTGCGTATCCCGCCGATTTTCTCGGTCTCGGTGCCAGCCATGGACGTATCGCGGCTGGCTACCGCGCCGACCTGGTGATGCTGGACGACGAGTACCGCGTGCAGCAGAGCTGGATCGGCGGCGCGGCTGGCTGATTGCTGTAGGAGCGCACCCTGTGTGCGAGGGTGCTCTGGTCGGGAGCGATATTTTTGTGGGAGCGACTTCAGTCGCGATAGCTTTTTGGGTCCACTACAGAGCATCGCGACTGAAGTCGCTCCCACATCGCCCGCTAGGGCGGTCTCGCTATCAAAGAGTTGCGGTGGGTGCGAGCTCCGCGGCAAGCGCTTGCCGC
Organism: Rhodanobacter sp. UBA5168; assembly: GCA_002413455.1. GTDB lineage: Bacteria > Pseudomonadota > Gammaproteobacteria > Xanthomonadales > Rhodanobacteraceae > Rhodanobacter. The sequence goes on from DHXA01000158.1 coordinate 5,964, forward strand.
AACGGTTCCAGCTGTTTCGCGTAATGCCGCCATTGTGCGATGCCGCGGGTGTGGATCGATTCACGCACTTGCGCACTGCTGGGTGTGGCGACCGGCGAAGTGTTGAGTTCCGGTCGAAGGCAGGCTTCTTCGATCTCCAGCCCGCAATGTCCGAGCACCTGACGCATGGTGGCTTCCGGATCGCGCACCAGCGATGCATACGGAATATCGAGCATGGCGTCCGGCAGCGTTTTGCGCCAATGGTTCGTCAAGCGTGCGTACTGCCCGTAGTAGTGGCTCACCGCCTGCATGTCGTAGCAGTAAGGCGAGGCGCTGCCGAACATGATCTTGAGGTTGGAATAGCACACATCCATCGGATCGCGTGCCAGATGCAGGATCGGCGCCTGGGGCAGTGCACGATGTATGAAAGGCACCATCCGTATGTTGATCGGCAACTTGTCGATGAAGTATTTGCGGCCCTGTGCCCGCCACTGCGTCTGCATCAGGTAGCGCGCACCAAGCTCGCGAACATCGAGCTGTCCGGTGCGCTCGAGAATCTTCAGCAGGCTCGGGTTGCCGCGTGGCGCGATGTCGGCGACCCAGTGCAACTGGCGCTGGAAATCGTTGATCTCGCCGGCGGAAGTGACTGCGGAATGGGCAGACAGCATGTGATCGAGCAGCGTGGAGCCAGACCGTGGCATGCCGACAATGAAAATGGGCATGGGGCCGTCGAATGTCGCTGATCCTGCCTTCCCGCCCATGGCGGTCGCCGCAACCTCGATGAGTGCGTCCGTTACCGCGGCTTCGCTGTCAGCGTCGTACGGCAGGAAGGAATGCATCAGCGCATTGCTCCGCTCCAGCGCCTGCCAGGCTTCGTCGTGGCGTCCCAGGTCATCAAGCGCCTTGAAGATCGCCGATTCGAATTTTGCACGCGCCAACCCGGCGCGCATGTCGGTGCTGCCTTTGGGAAGTCTTCCGAGCCGCTCCTGCAGAAAGGCGAGATGGTTCGTGGCGACGGTCTGCCTGCGCAAGTTCGACAAGATGACCGCCGCGTCTCCGTAGTCGGGCCAGCGCCGCAGGGTTTCCAGCAGCAGGACCTCGGCTTCGGCGAGCCGGCCCGTGAACTGCAGCAGCATGGCGTGGAGGTAGTACTCGGTTTGCGAGTCGATTCCGGCAGCGACCGCCAGGTCCATCCTGGCGCGGGCCTGTGGAATATCGCCCAACATCCAGCGCAGGTGCGCCTGCTCGGCGAGCACCCATCCCGGTGGATCAGGAGCGCGTTCCAGATGTTCGGCGCAGGCACGCATAGCCAGGGTTTCGCCTGTCATGGACAGCCGCCACGCCAGTTGCGTAATCATCGGCACATCGTTTGGCAGCATGGCCTGGGCTTGCAAGAGCTGACTGGCCGCTGCTCGCATCCGGCCGCGGCGCAACATCAGGTCAGCCAACTCCATGCGCAGGGGAAGATCATGAGGCGCTCGTTGCGCGAGTTCCTCGAAAGCAGCCTCCGCAGCGTCCCATTGACCGGCTTCGAGGAGCTGTTTGGCCTGCTGCCGCAGGCCAGCTTCCTCCGCATAGGCATTTGTTGAAGTCATCGACCGGCTACCTGAGTGCCGTGAATGGCACGTTGCACATCATGCGGGTCAGCCCAGCAATCGCCGCAACGGTTCGAGATGGTGCGCGTAAGGCCGCCATGTGCCGAGCCCTCGTGTGTGAATCGGCTCACGCACCTGCATGCTGCTGGGTGTGGCAACCGGCGCTGCATTGCGTTCGGGATGCAGGCAGGCATCCTCCTCTTCCAGCCCACAATGCTTCAAGACTCTGCGCAGCACGACAGCAGGCTCGCGCACCAAGTCCGCGTAATGCACATCGAGCATGGCATCTGGCAGGGATGCGTGCCATTCAGTGGCCAGGCGTCGATACAGTCCGTGGTAATGGGCCAGTGCCTGTATATCGTAGCTGTAGGCGGAAACGTTGCCGAACATTGCTCTGAAGTTGGAAAAGCACACGTCCATCGGATCGCGGACCATGTGCAGAATGGGGGCGTGCGGCAGTGCCCGGCGTATGAAGGGCACCATCTGAATGTTGACCGGCAGTTTGTCGATGTAGAAGCGGCGGCCTTGCGCACGCCACTGGGTCTGGGCCAGGTAACGCTCGCCCAACTCCGCCAGGTTTATCTGCGGGATGCGCTGCAGGGTTCCCAACATCCCGGACACGCCGACAGGCGGTACATCGGCGACCCAATGCAGCTGGCGCAGGAAGTCGTTGATCTCCCCGGCGGAAGTTACCTGCGAATGGCTCGACAGCATACGGTCGAGCAAGGTCGTGCCAGAGCGCGGCATGCCGACGATGAAAATAGGCATCGGTCCGGCATGGGTTCGCGCCGGCCGAGCCTCTGGCCGGCTGAGGGATCCGGCTACATCGATGAGGCCCTCGACTACCGCTGCCTCACCGACGCCGTCATAGGGGTTGATCGAGCTCATCAACGCGTTGCTGCGAGCCAGCGCCGGCCATGCCTCGCCGTGGCGCCCAAGGTCGTCCAGCTCCTTGAAGAGGGCAGACTCAAACTCCGCACGCACGAACCGTCCTTCGGGCGTGCCGTCATCTGTGGCCAGGTGGCGAAGTTGCCCGCGCAGGAAATCCAGATGATTCGACTCCGCCGTCTGCCTACACAAGTTCGATCTCGCTATTGCAGCATCGCCGAAGTCTGGCCAACGGCGCAGACCGGCTTCCAGGACTTGGCCGGCGCGTTCGATGTTGCCGGTTACCTGAAGCAGGGTCGCGTAAAGGTGGAACTGATCCGGGGTATCGATTCCGGTCGCTGCCGCACGATCCATCAGCCGTTTGGCGTCGTCGAATTCCCCGAGCGTCCACCACAAGTGCGCCTGTGCGACCAACAGCGGCACCGATTCAATAGCAAGGCGCGCTACGCGGTCGAGGCAGGTTCGTGCAGCCACGATCTCGCCGCTGAAACAGAGTCGCTGCATAAGCTGGATGTCGAGAAGGGCGCCACTCGAAGGCGCCGCTGCGGCCTGCAGCAATTGGTTTCCCGATGCGCGAAACAGCCCCTGCCGCAATATCACCCGAGCCAGCTCCATGCGCGCCGGCACGTCCTGCGGGACGTGTTGCAGCAGGGATTCGAGAGTGGCCTGCGCAGCGGGCCATCGTTGCGCATCGATATGCTGGCGCGCGTCCTGGCGAAGGCCTTCTTCCACCGTGGGCATACTCCGCTGATCCATTCATCCAGCTTAACTCAGCCCCGAGCGATCACCATATCAAGCGCGCTGATGGGACGGCTCTGTCAAAAAAAAGCCACCGGCTTCGGCCGGTGGCTTTTTAGGCTAAAACTTAACTGGAGCTATCAGTAGTCGTACGACACCGATAGGCGCATGGTGCGCGGGTTTTCGAAATAGATCGGCTGGTTGTAGGTGTTGTTGATCAGGTGATCACCTGATTCACCCGCCGGATCGTACTGCGTGCCCTTCTGCTCGTTGAACACGTTGAAGACGTCAAGGTTGAACGCCAGCTTCTGGTCCGCGAAGGCCGGGGTGTAATGCAGGCCCAAGTTGAGCGGCTTGGTCCATGGCGTGTGGCCTGGGTCACCCGGATGGACGATCTTGCCAGCGCACCAGTGATAGTTGCCGCTGCCGCCGGCGTTGTAGCCCGTCGGATCACCGCTGGCATCCGGACCGTAGTAGCCCAGGCACTCCTTCGCAACACCCGACTGGGCGAGCAGCGTACCGGACACAAGCCATTCTGGCGTGATCTGGTAGGCGCCGCGGATGCGGATCTGGTGCTTGCGCGTATTGAACAGCTCGCCGTACTGGCCCTGCATCAGCTCGGCGGAGTCCCAGTCCTCGGTCTTGGATACATCGCCCTGACCGAAGTCGGACCGTACCTGGCCCTCGGTGTTGCCGAAACCGCGCGACCAGGTGTAGTCGATGCGAGCCTGCCACTTGCCGTCGAACGGATGCTCCAGGTACATGTTCAGCGAGCCGATCTTGCGCACTGCACCACGGTCGTAGCCCCAGTCTTGCGTGCTCATCGATACGAGCTGGCTCTTGCTGCCGTCGTCCGACGTGACCAGGAGAGTGTTGGTCTGGCCCGGGTTGATCAGCCGGCAGTACGAAGCACCGTACAAGGAGTTGTAGTACTCGTTGGCGTAGGGGTCGTCACTCTGCGGAATGGTGCCGTCTTTCATCATCTTCGCGGCGATACGGGTCGGCGAGCACTCGTCGTCGATGGCGGTCTTCAGATCGCGCCACATCGCCTTGGCGCCGTAGTTCCACTTATCGCTCAGCTGTTTGTCGAAACCGAGGATGAACTCATCCACGTATTCCGGCTTCAGGTTACGTGCGGTGACCTGCTGCGTATCCTTCGCGGCACCGCTTTCGCCATCGGGCGAATAGGTCGGACCGAGTGGAGCCAGGCCGGTGGGAATGCCGGTGGTGGGATCAATACCGGTATAAGTGTAGTCGGTCAGCAGGTAGGTCGAGCGGTTGGCCGCACGCTCGGCCGCGTTGTCGGGCAGGGCAAGATAGTAACGACCCATGTTGCCGTAGATCTTGAACGAGGAATCGCCGTTCACGTCCCAGCTGGCGCCGATGCGAGGCTCCCACTGGTTCTTCTCGTCGACAAAGGCCTTGCCCAGGTCGTTGAAGTTGGTGAAGTGGTCGTTACGGACACCGATGTTCAACAGTACGGTGGGCGTGACCTGCCAGGCATCCTGGAGGTAGTAGGCTTTCTGGCTCATCGTCATGCTGGTCGCCCAGCCGATGTTGCGCGATTCGACGTAGTGCACGCCGGTCGTACCGTTGATCAGGTAGCGCCAGTAGTAGTTCAAGGCCGGATTGTTCGGATTGACCTGCGACGGGCCCTGGTTTTTGGCCCCGTAGTTCATGTTGTCGATACCGACTGCCAGGTCGTGGTCACCGAGCTTGTAGTCCAGGTCCACGCGCAGGCCGCGCGTATTGTTCGCGGCTTTGCCCGAATACCACGATACGTTGGTCTGGTTGTTGTTGATGCCGTTCGGTCCCGTACCCGCCGGCAGAAGAGTCGGATCCTGGTTGTACGGGCGCGAGATGAACGGCAGCGGGCTGGTGTTGCCGTAGGTGGTTGGATCCTGGAACTTGGCCTTGCCATACTCGACGCTAAGCGTAAGGGCATCGGTGATGTAGCTGGTGAAGTGACCGATGTAGAACTGCGCGTTGTCCTTGGCCACGTCATTGGGGGTGACGAAGTCCGCCGACTTTAGCGTGTCGTAATCGAAGTTGTAGGTGGAGCCTACGCCGTTGGTCTGGTTGTTTTTCAGCGCCGTCAGCTCAAGGACATTGTTGTCAGTTATGTTCCAGTCCAACTTGCCGTAGATCTTTGTGTTCTTGTCCCGGTTGTAAACCACCCGGCCTAGATCCGAGGTCTGGACGTCGGTGCTCTGTGTCTTGCTGGTTTCGGCTGCCAGGAACATGAACAACTTGTCTTGGATCAGCGGACCACCGAGGTAGGCCGAATAGACCGTCTCCCACTCCTTGTTGTCGTTGCGGTACTGCCGCAGCGTACCCGGGAAATCGGGGTTCTCCAGCTGGAAGGCGCTACCGCCCACAGGAGCAGGAATCGCCGGATTGCCGTAATAGTTGTTTCTCGGGTTGGATTCGAGAAAGCGGGGTTGCCACACGACTTGGGCACCGAAATGCCACTCGTTGGTACCGCGCTTGCCGATCTGGTTGATCACGCCACCGTCGGAACGGCCGTATTTGGCGCTATAGCCACCGGTGAGGGTTTCCTGCTGATCGATCGCACCATAGGGCAGCTGGAAGCCGCCAATGTTGCGGTACGGCTCGCCGGTGTTGTAACCGTTCACGTAATAGGCGTTCTCCGAGACACTCGATCCGCCGAATGCGACGGTAAGATGACCATTACCAAAGAAGGCGCTGCCGGGGGCGGTACTCGGCGCGAGCAATGCAATCGATTCGGCATTGCGCGTTACCGGCAGCTTCCTCAGATCGGCGGCGGTGATCACCGTGCTGGAGTTGACGCTGGAGACATCGATGGACGGGAGCGCATTGGCCGACACCGTCACCGCCCCCAGTGAGGTCGCTCCGCTCGGCGCTTCGAAGGAGATCGAAGCACCGGCACCGGGCGACAACGCCACGTTTTTGCGCGTATCGACGACGGCGCCATCTTTCTTGAGCGAAACCGTATAGACCCCGACCGGCACGCTGCTAATCTGAAAGCGCCCCGAGCTGTCGACGGCGACTTCGCGTGTCAGCCCCGAACTATTGGTGGCCACAACGGTCTCGCCTGCGGCCGCCGGTGCTTGGCCAAATATGGAGCCCGTTTGGGACTGTGCCATGGCGACACCGCCGAGGCTCATGCTCAGCGCAAGAGCGAGCGCGGTATGGCGCCACCTCTGAGCACGGATTTTGCTGTGATTGCTCATTAATGAAATCTCCCCAGATTTAAGGCCCAAAGGCCGAGTGATGTGACTTCCGAAGTCCGTCGGACAGCAAGCCGGATGCGATGGTGGCAGCCAATTCTCCCGATCAGACAGGCAGAAAGCCGATGCCGTCGATTTTTAACGAAGACATGGGAGCAACTTGCCGAACGAACATAAGGCGATATAAATGCCGCCGTCAACAAAATATTTATGTACCGGTGACTATTTAGCAAATATTTACGTTACTGCGAGCTCAATTAGAAAGAAATTACGATTATTGTTCCTTATAAAGGCATTGTTCCGGCGTAAAATCATCAAGTGCGCGAATTGTTGAACAATAGGTAAGGCCGCCTGAAACATCGTTTTAACGGTGAGGCCCCGTTGCGCCCCCTTCTCGCCGGCGCTAGAGTGCGCCCTGTTCAGGTGTCCCAACAGCAGTCGCTGAAGGGATGAAACGGGAAGCCGGTGCGTGGTGTTGTTCAACACTGCAAGGCCGGCGCTGCCCCCGCAACGGTAAGCGAGATTCACGAACGGCGAATGCCACTGTGCTGAGCACGGGAAGGCGCCGTTCGAGGCATGCGGTTCACCGCTTGCTGCTCGCGAGCCCGGAGACCGGCCCGAACGATTCCTGGTGGCTCGCGGTGGGCGAGGCCGAACCACGTGTTGGGCGATCGCGCCTGCCCGTCGTTCCGTCTTTCCTCCTGCGTGCCGCCAGCCCATTGAACGATGGTGCCGTGCGCGGGTGCGCGGCCGAGGAACGACATTGAAAAAGACTTTACTGGCAGCGGCACTCCTGAGCTGTACGGTCACCGCCCATGCGGCCGATCAGAACGACGCATCATCCTTGGGGCCGGTGATCGTCACCGCCACCCGCACCGCGATCACCGCCGATGAGGCGCTGTCATCGGTCAGCGTGATCACTCGCGCCGATATCGAACGGCTGCAACCGCTGTCGGTGTCCGATTTGCTGACCGGCCTGCCCGGCGTGAGCTTTGCCAACAGCGGCGGCTACGGCCAGCAGACTTCGCTGTTTCTGCGTGGCACCAGCTCTTCGCATACGCTGGTGCTGATCGATGGCGTGCGGATCGGCTCGGTCGGCAACGGCCTCGCTGCGTTCGAGCAGCTGCCGGTAGAACAGATCGAGCGCATCGAAGTGGTGCGCGGCCCGCGCTCGAGCCTGTATGGCGCCGACGCGATCGGCGGAGTGATCCAGATCTTCACCCGCCACGGTTCGCGCGACGGCGGGCTGCATCCCTCGTTCAGCGTAACCACCGGCAGCGACAACCTGCTGCGCGGCCAGCTCGGTCTGGCCGGCGGCAATCAACAGGCCTGGTACAACCTCAGCGTCGGCGCGCAGCATACTCGCGGCATCAATTCGTGCCGCATCGGCGCGGGCGAAGTGTTCGCCGGTTGCTTTGCCGACGAGCCCGATCGCGATGCCTACGGCAACAAGAATCTCAGCGCGAATGGCGGTTATCGCTGGGACAACGGCGCGGAATTGAGCGGCACGTGGCTGCGCAGCCTCGGCGAGATCCATTTCGATGGCAGCTACCAGAACCGCAGCCGCACCGTGCAGCAGGTAGCCGGCAGCAGTTTCAGCTTCAACCCGCTGCAGGCATGGAAGACCACGCTGAGCGTGGGTCAGAACCTCGATCGCTACGACAATTACGAGAACCGGGATTTCGTCGGCTACATCTATTCGCGCCGCAACCAGGCGTCGTGGCAAAACGACCTCAGCGTGGCCGACAACCAGCTGCTGACGCTGGGCCTCGACTGGCAGGGCGAGCACATCGACAGCGACACCGGCTTCCTCGCCACCCGCCGCAACGATACCGGCGGCTACGTGCAATACCAAGGCACGTTCGGCCGCAACGAACTGCAGCTGTCGGCGCGACGCGACCACAACAGCCAGTTCGGCGACCACAACACCGGTGCGGCCGCGTGGGGCTATAGCTTCGACCACGGCCTGCACCTGTCCGCCAGCTACGGCAGCGCATTCCACGCGCCGACCTTCAACGATCTGTATTATCCGTACGGCAGCGGCAACCCCGATCTGAAGCCGGAGGAATCGCGCAGCGCCGAGCTGGGCTTGAGCCGGCGGCTGGATGGTTGGAACTGGGCGGTGAACGCCTACCAGACCCGCATCGACCAGCTGATCGCGCTGGACAGCAACTACTTCCCGTCCAACATCAGCAAGGCGCGCATCCGCGGCGTGGAAGGCCAGCTGGGCGTCAACCTTGCCGGCTGGCAGTGGCAGGGTTATCTGACTTGGCTGCAGCCGCGCAACCAGGATGGCGGCCCGAACGACGGCAAGGTGCTGCCACGCCGCCCCGGCCGCACGGCGCGGGTGGATCTGGATCGCCGTCTCGGTGATTTCGGCATGGGTGCCACGGTGTACGCGGCCGGCCGCAGCTACGACGACGCGGCCAACCTGCACCCGCTGGCTGGCTACTCGACCACAGACTTGCGCGCCAGCTGGCATTTCGCACCGGACTGGCAGGTCGAGGCGCGGCTGGCCAACGTGTTCGGCCGCCACTACGAGACCGCGTATTACTTCAACCAGCCCGGCCGCAGCGCGTTCCTGACCTTGCGTTACAGCCCGGCGGTGCGCTGAGTCGACGCGCCCCGCAACGCCGGCAGGGACGCCGGCGTTGTGGGCACCACCCGACGACATGCGCCGCGACATTCGGGCAGGGTGGACTTCAGGCACATCCCCGGCGCGGGCGCCTGACCTAAAGTTGGCGCGATCCGGGGATCGTTCCACGAGCAGGTCCGCACACGCGCACATGACGCGCGCCGTTGCGACCGCCTGTCGTGAAAACTCTCCCGCTATGCTTGCGCGTCAGGGAGACCGCTTGAACATTTTCGCGCCATTGATCCGCCGCCCCGCCGGCACCTCGCTACTTGCCATCGGCCTGATGCTGGCCGGACTGTGGGCGTACCTGCTGCTCGGCGTGGCCGCGCTGCCCACGCTGGAGTTTCCGGGCGTGTTCGTGGCTGCGCAGATGCCCGGTGCCAACGCGCAGACCATGGCCAGCACGGTGATGGCGCCGCTGGAGCGCCACCTCGGACGCATTCCCGGCGTCAGGCAGATGTCGGGAACCTCGAACGAGGGCAATGCGCAGGTCATGGTGATGTTCAATTTCGGCATCAGCACCGACGCGGCCGCCCGCGAGGTGCAGGCGGCGATCAATGCCGCCGCACCCGACCTGCCACCGGGCATGCCCAGCCCGCCGCAATATTTCAAGTTCGACACCTCGCAGATCCCGGTGCTGCTGGTGGCAATGACCTCCACCAGCCTGCCGCCCGACAAGCTTTACGACCTCACCGACACCTTGCTGAAACCGGCCGTGGCACAGGTCCCCGGCGTGGCGCGCGTGCAGGTGTTCGGCGGCGCGCCGCATGCGGTGCGGATCGAGCTGGACACTGCCGCGCTGGTCGCCAAGGGCATCACCGCCAACGATGTGGCCAACGCGCTGCGTGCGGCCAACGTCACCTCGCCGCAAGGCACGCTCAGCGACGGCCAGACGCAGATGGCGGTGACCGCCAGCGACAGCCTGCACGAGCCGGCCGAGTTCGGCCGGCTGCTGATCGCGATGAAGAACGGCACACCGGTGCGCCTGTCCGACGTGGCCACGGTCAGCAGCGGGCAGGAGGATCAATATCAGGCCGCCTGGTTCAACGGCCGGCGCTCGGTGACCATGCAGATCAGCAAGCGCGCCGAGGCGAACGCGGTAGCCACCGCCAATGCCGTGCGCGCCAAGTTGCCGGAGTTCCGCGCCTTGCTGCCGGCCGACGTGCAGATCACGCCGATCTTCGACCTGACCCAGACCACCCAGTCCGCCCTGCACGAAGTGGAAGTGGCGCTGCTGCTCAGCATCATGATGGTGGCGCTGGTCATGCTGGTGTTCCTGCGCCGGCTGCGGCCGACGCTGATCGCGATGCTCAGCGTGCCGCTGTCGCTGGCCGGCGCGTTCGTGGTGATGTGGTCGCTCGGTTTCTCGCTCAACACCTTGTCGCTGATCGCGCTGGTGCTGTGCATCGGCTTCGTGGTGGACGACGCGATCGTGGTGATCGAGAACATCGTGCGCCACATGGAGCAGGGCACGCCGCCGCTGCAGGCGGCGCTGACCGGCGTCAGCGAGATCGGTTTCACGGTGATCTCGATCACGCTGTCGCTGATCGCTGTGTTCGCACCGATGCTGTTCGGCAACAACATGTTCACCATGCTGATGCGCGAGTTCTCGATCACGCTGACCGCGGCGGTGGTGATCTCCGCGCTGGTCTCGCTGACCCTGACCCCGGCGCTGTGCGGTCGCTATCTCAAGCTGGAGCATAGCGCCGGGCAGCGCGAGCCGAACCGCCTGCAGCGCGCACTGGAGCGTTTCGATCGCGGGCTGCACCAGCGCTACGAGCGTGCGCTGGACTGGGCCATGCACCATCGCCGCGTCATGCGCTGGCAGCCTGCCATCTTGTTGGTGCTGACCGCGCTGCTCGCTGTGGCGGTGGCACTGACTGCCGGGGGCGGCATCATGCCGGACGAGGACATCGGCCTGATGCAGGCCAATATCACCGCCGAAGCCAACATCTCGCCGACCCTGCTGGCCGCGCGTGCACAGCAGGTGGCCGACGCGATGCAGGCCGACCCGGCCGTACTGGATGTGTCCACCGTGCTCGGCGGCAACGGCGGCGCGGTCGGCAACAACGCGCAGATGTTCATCGATCTCAAGCCGTTCGGCAGCGGCCCGGACGATCGCCACGACACCGTCAAGCAGGTGATCGAGCGGCTCGACAAGCAGTACAAGCGGCTACCCGACATCGATGTCTCGCTGACCCCGGTGCAGTTCTTCGGCGGCGGTGGCGGCAGCGGCGGGCAGGGCCAGTATCAGTTCCAGCTCACCAGCAGTGCCGGTGTCAGCCTGCAGCAACCCACCCTCAAGCTGGCGCAGCGGATGCGCGGCATGAAGGAGTTCCGCGATGTCAGCACCAGCTTCGACAGCATCGGCAAGCAGCAACTGCTGACGGTGGATCGCGAAACGGCAGCGCGCCTGCATGTGAGCATGGCGATGGTCGATACCGCGCTCAACGACGCGTTCGGCGAGCACCCGGTATCCACCATCTATTCCGACATCAACCAGTACCGCGTGGTGCTGACCTCGTCCGGCGCCAGGTCGCTGAGTCCGGCCACGCTGCTGAACACCTACGTGCGCAACAGCCGCGGCACGATGATTCCGCTATCGGCGGTGGCGCACATTGCGCCCAGCATCGCGCCGATCAGCATCGACCACTTCGACCAGCTCGAATCGGCCTCGGTCAACTACAACCTGGCCAAGGGCGTGACGCAGTTGCAGGGCATGAAGCTGGTGGATCAGGTGATTGCCGCCGCGCAACTGCCGGCCGGCGTGCAGAAGAAATATGCCGGCAACAACCAGCAGCTGGTGGAAGCGATGACCGGCGCCGGGCTGATGCTGCTGGCGGTGATCCTGGTGATGTACATCGTGCTGGGCGTGCTCTACGAGAGCCTGATCCACCCGCTGACCATCCTGTCCACCCTGCCCGCCGCGGGCATGGGTGCGTACCTGGCGATGCTGGTCACGCATACCCAGCTCACCCTGATGTCGATCATCGCGATCCTGATGCTGATCGGCATCGTCAAGAAAAACGCGATCCTGATGGTGGACTTTGCGCTGGTTGCCGAGCGCGAGCGCGGCATGTCCGCGCCCGAGGCGATCCGCGAAGCCGCGCTGGTGCGTTTTCGCCCGATCACCATGACCACTCTGGTGGCGATGGGCGCGGCGCTGCCGCTGGCGATCGGTTTCGGGGTCGGTTCGGAAATGCGCCAGCCGCTCGGCATTGCGATCTTTGGCGGCCTGCTGGTATCGCAACTGCTGACCCTGCTGAGCACGCCGGCGATCTATCTGTGGCAACACGACCGTCTGCAGCGCAAGGCCGCGCGCCGGCAACTGCGCGCCGAGATCAGGCGCCAGCAGGCGTTGCAGCAGCAGATGCCCGCGCTGCCGAAATAGCTCTACTTCCGGCCCGGAAAACCACCCCTGTCTTCCGACACGGTGTGGACTTCAGGCACATACATCGGTGCGCGGCGGCTGCCATAAAGCCGCCATGAACGGAACTCCCGCCTTGTCCCTGCCGGTGTCGCGCGCGTCGAACGCGCGCGTGCCGCGCGAGCCGTGTCTGGCGTCATACTTGTCGGCCACGGAAACGCCATGAATATTTTCGCACCCCTGATTCGCCGCCCGGTCGGTACCTCGCTGCTCGCCATTGGCCTGATGCTGGCCGGGCTGTGGGCGTATCTGCTGCTCGGCGTCGCCGCGCTGCCGTCGCTGGATTTCCCCGGCGTCTACGTGGTGGCCAACCAGCCGGGCGCCAGCGCGCAGACCATGGCCAACACCGTACTGGCGCCGCTGGAGCGGCATCTGGGCCGCATCCCCGGCATCGACGAGATGTACGGCAACGCCAGCGAAGGTTCCGCTTCGGTGATGGTGCGCTTCACCATGAGCCGCACCGCCGACAGTGCCGCCCGCGACGTGCAGGCCGCGATCAATGCCGCCGCGGTCGATCTGCCCACGGGCATGCCATCCCCGCCGCAGTATTTCAAATTCGACACTTCGCAGATCCCGATCCTGTTCATCACGCTGACCTCCGACGGCATGCCGCAGGACCAGCTGTTCGATCTCGCCGACACGCTGCTGAAACCCGCGGTGGCGCAGATCAGCGGCGTGGCGCAGGTGCAGGTGTTCGGCGGCACGCCGCACGCGGTGCGCATCGAGCTGGACAACAACGCGCTGGCGGCCAAGGGGCTCACCGCCAACGACGTGGCGAATGCGCTGCGCGCGGCCAACGTCACTTCGCCGCAGGGCGTCCTCAGCGACGGTCGCACGCAGATGACGGTCAGCGCCACGGACGGCCTGCAGACTGCACCGGAGTTTGCGCGCCTGCTGATCTCGGTGAAGAACGGCACGCCGGTGCGGCTGTCCGACGTGGCCCGCGTGTACAGCGGCCAGCAGGACCAGTACCAGGCGGCCTGGTTCAACGACCAGCACACCGTGGGCCTGCAGATCAGCAAGCGACCGGAAGCGAACGCGGTGGCTACGGTGGAGGCGATTCGTGCGCGGCTGCCGCAGCTGCG
>DHXA01000158.1:19791-21599 GCA_002413455.1 Rhodanobacter sp. UBA5168
GTGCAGGTGGCGCTGCTGATCTCGATCGCGATGGTGGTGCTGGTGATGCTGGTGTTTCTGCGCCGGCTGCGGCCGACGCTGATTGCCATGCTCAGCGTGCCGCTGTCGCTGGCCGGCGCGTTCGTGGTGATGTGGACGCTCGGCTATACGCTCAACACGCTGTCGCTGGTGGCGCTGGTGCTGTGCATCGGCTTCGTGGTGGACGACGCCATCGTGGTGATCGAGAACATCGTGCGGCACATGGAAAAAGGCACGCCGCCGCTGGACGCCGCATTGATCGGCGTGCGCGAGATCGGCTTCACGGTGATCTCGATCACGCTGTCGCTGGTGGCGGTGTTCGCGCCGCTGCTGTTCGGCAACAACATGCTGGTGATGCTGCTGCGCGAGTTCTCGGTGACGTTGACCGCGGCGGTGGTGATTTCGGCGCTGGTCTCGCTCACGCTGACCCCGGCGCTGTGCGCGTGGTTGCTGACCCACGAACCGCAGGAGCGCAAGCCGGCGGGACGGATCGAACGTGCGGTGGAAAATTTCGACCGCGGCCTGCTGCGCATCTACGAGCGTTCGCTGGACTGGGCGATGCATCATCGCCGCATCATGCGCTGGCAGCCGCTGACCCTGTTGATCCTCACCTTCGCGCTGGGCTTTGCGGTGGCCAAGACCGCCGGCGGCACCTTCATGCCCGACGAGGACACCGGCCAGTTGCAGGTGGATATCCGCGCCGACGCCAATATCTCGCCGGACCAGATGACCGCACGCACTCTGGCGGTGGCGAAGATCATGCAGGCCGATCCTGCCGTGCTCGACCAGCTGACCCTGCTCGGCGGCAACGACGCCGGCGGCGCGGTGGGCAACAACGCCCAGATGTTCGTCGACCTGAAACCGCGCGGCAGCGGGCCAGGCCAGCGCGACGAAGGCATCAAGCAGGTGGTGGAGCGGCTGTCGAAACACTACGACAAGCTGCCCGACGTGAAAGTCTCAGTCAGCGCGGCGCAGTTTCTCGGTGGCGGCGGCAGCGGCGATGGCGGCGGCCAGTACGAATTCCAGCTGCTCAGCACCAATGGCGACGACCTGCAGCCGTGGGCGCTGAAGATGGTGCGACAGATGCGCACGGTCAAGGAGTTCCGCGATGTCGGCAGCAACTTCGACCAGGTCGGCAAGCAGCAATTGCTGAAGATCGACCGTGAGGCCGCCGCACGTCTGCATGTAGGCATGGGCACCATCGATTCGGCGTTGTACAACTCGTTCGGCCAGCGCCAGGTGTCGCAGATCTATTCCGACATCAACCAGTATTCGGTGGTGCTCACCGCCAGTGCGGCGCAGAGCGTGAACCCGCAGTCGCTGCTCAATGTGCGCGTGCGCAACGAGCGCGGCCAGATGATTCCGCTATCCGCGCTGGCGCATATCGAGCCCAACATGAGCCCGATTCGGGTGCGTCATCACAACCAGCTTGAAGCGGCCACCATCAACTACAACCTGGCCAAGGACGTGCCGCAGGATCGCGGCGTCAAGCTGGTCGAACAGGCGGCCTACGCGGCGGGCCTGCCGGCCGGCATGAAAGTGGATTTCACCGGCGCCAACCAGCGCCTGAAGCAGGCCCAGTCCAACGGCATGGTCCTGCTGCTCGGCTCGATCCTGGCGATGTACATCGTGCTCGGCATCCTCTACGAAAGCCTCGGCCACCCGTTGACCATCCTGTCGACCCTGCCAGCCGCCGGCGCTGGCGCGTTCCTGGCGATGCTGGTGACGCAGACGCAGATCTCGATGATGGCGATCATCGCGATCCTCATGCTGATCGGCATCGTCAAGAA
>DHXA01000158.1:21841-22867 GCA_002413455.1 Rhodanobacter sp. UBA5168
GCGATCCTGATGGTCGACTTCGCACTGGTCGCCGAGCGCGAACGCGGCCTGTCCGCCCCGGAGGCGATCCGCGAAGCCGCGCTGGTGCGCTTCCGCCCGATCACCATGACCACCCTCGTCGCGATGGGCGCCGCGCTGCCGCTGGCGATCGGCTTCGGCATCGGCTCGGAGATGCGTCAGCCACTCGGCATCGCCATCGTCGGCGGCCTGCTGGTATCCCAATTACTGACTCTCTTGAGCACGCCGGCGATCTATTTGTGGAACTACGACCGCAAGATCCGCAAGGCCGCGCGCAAGCTGCGCAAGGCGGAGAAGAAACGGCTCAAGGCGTTGGGCGGCGCGCAGACGGCAGGATGAGTCTGCGCGTGCGAACGCATGACGTACTCTCTACCGAAAAAGCATCGCCCGTGACAATGCCTGTGACCCCTCGCAATTCCGCGAACCATTGACCCGAATGGGTTGCCGACCGGGTGAAACCGAAGCGACATCGAAGTGCATGAGCGACGTGGCTTCGGTCCACCCATCATCGAACACCATTCACCCGCAGCCCTCAGTGCTCGAATGCGCCGATGTCTGCCGCGGTGCCCTTCACGCGCACAAAGCCCGGCCCGCGCTGGTCGTATAGGCGATGGCGGAGGTTGTTGCCGCGATCGATGGCGGGACTGCCATTGAGCAGGGCGTGCGTTCGCGTGGGCCCGCCGTTGTTCGCCAGCGGCGCGAGCAGGGGATTGACCGATAGGGTGCCCGCAGGCAGAGGGATGGTGGACCTCTCGATGAGGTTGTTGGTGCCGCGCAAAGAAAGTACGAAGCCGATGTCGTTTCCCGCGCCCGCATCCAAGCGGTTGCGCGCGATGATCGAGCTATTGACGTAGAGGTTTCCTGCGGTCACTGCACCGAAGCTTTCTGTCGCGGATTCGCCCGAGTTTTCCTGGTTGAAGGCGATGGTGCTGTTGGAAATCCGAACGTCTCCCCCGTCCCCGTATATGGCAGTTCCTTTGGAGGACACATTGCCGGAAAACGTGCTGT
>DHXA01000264.1 GCA_002413455.1 Rhodanobacter sp. UBA5168
GGCATGGTGCTGATGCTGCAGCTTTACCACGTGCTGTCGATCTTCGGCGGCACCTCGGCCAGTGGCATGGTGGTGGCGCTGTCGGTGTACCGCGAACTGGGGCCGGTGGTGACCGCGCTGCTGTTTGCCGGACGCGCCGGCACCGCGATCACCGCCGAGATCGGGCTGATGCGCGCCACCGACCAGATTTCCGCGATGGAGATGATGGCGGTCGATCCCATCGCCTACGTAGCCACCCCGCGCTTCCTGGCGGGTCTGATTGCAATGCCGTTGCTGTGCTGCGTGTTCTGCGCGATGGCGGTGTTCGGTGGGCATCTGGTCGGGGTCACTTGGCTGGGCATCGACAACGGCACGTTCTGGTCGAACATGACGGCGGTGGTCGACGTGCACACCGACATCGTCAACGGCGTGCTGCTGAAGAGCCTGGCATTCGGCGCAGTGGTGTCGCTGATCGCGGTGTTTCAGGGCTTCACCACGCCGCCGACCAGCGAAGGCGTGGCCTACGCCACCACGCGCACCGTGGTGGCCTCGTCGATCGCGATCCTGGCGCTCGATTTTGTGCTGACCGCATTTCTCATGTGAGCGCGCCGAGGTGACTCGTCCCATGCCCGTATCAACAACTTTTTCAACGAGGATCGTGCCGTGAGCCAACCCAGAAGTTCCTATGCCGTCGGCACCGGCCTGTTCATCGTGCTCGGCTTCGCCGCGCTGGCCTACCTGGCTACCCAGACCAGTTCGGTGGCAAATGTGCGGCAAGGCGACAGTTACATCGTCGAGGCGCAGTTCACCAACATCGGCCAGCTGAAGGAACGCGCGCCGGTGAAGATCGCTGGCGTGCGGGTCGGTCAGGTGCAGTCGATCACATTGACGCCGGGCCACGAGGTGGCCGACGTGAAGCTGTCGATCGACAAGAGTTACGACAAGATTCCGCAGGATTCGGTGGCGACGATTTTCACCAGTGGCCTGCTCGGCGATCAGTACGTGGGCATCCAGTACGGCAGTTCGAAACAGATGGTTGCAGCGGAGGGCACATTGACGCGGACCAAGTCAACCGAGCCGCTGGAGGAGATGCTTGGCAAGTTCTTCGGCGCCGGCAACGTGGTCGACAATGTGGGCGGCAGCTACGTGGTGAAAGCGGATTTCAGCAACGTCGGCTCGCTCTCGGCCGGTGCGCCGGTGAAGATGGCCGGCGTGGTGATCGGCAACGTTCAGTCGGTGCGTGCCGATCCGGTCAAGTTGAATGCGCAGGTACTGCTGGCGATCGACAAGCGCTACAACGCGATCCCCGACGATTCGGCCGCCGCGGTGTTCACCAGCGGTTTGATCGGGACTCAGTATGTTGCGATCCAGCCCGGCGGTTCCCCCGACGTGCTCAAGGATGGCGACGAGATGATCCTCACCCAATCGGCCATGCAGCTGGAGGATCTGATCGGCAAGTTCCTGGTCAACGGTTCGTCCACCGACAAGAAGGATGCCGGCGACGGCAAATCCGACACCCCCGCCGGCAAACATTGAGCCGGTATCGCTCAAGGAGTAACCCATGTTGCGCAATCTGGCCTTTGCCACCGCCATCGCCTTCGGCATCGCCGCCGCTCCGGTGTTCGCTCAGGATGCACCGGCCGCTGCTTCGGCCATTGCCCAGCAGACGCCGGTTCAGGTCGTGCAAGGCATCGCCGATCAGCTGGCCACGGCGATCGAAGGGCATCACGACGAGCTCAAGCGCAATCAGGAAAAGCTGATCAGCGTCATCGATGAAGTGTTCCTGCCGCATTTCGACCTCGACTACGCCTCGATCCTGGTGCTTGGTCAGCATGCCCGTGAAGCCACTCCGGTGCAGCGCGAGCGCTTCGCCAAGGCGTTCTATAACTCGATCACCCATCGATACGCCGAAGGGCTGCTCAACTACACGCGTGGCCGGGTCAAAGTGCTGCCGTTCAATGGCGACCTCAACGAGAAGCGCACCGTGGTGCGCACGCAGGTGGTGCTGGACGACGGCAAGCTGGTGTCGATCGACTACGCATTCCGCAAGGGTCGCAGTGGCGATTGGAAGGCCTACGACGTGATCATCGAGGGCATTTCCTACGTGACTAACTACCGCAACCAGGTGGATGCCGAGATCCGCAAGGTGGGCATCGAGCAGTTGATCACCAACCTCGAGACCCAGGGCGAAAAGGCGCTGGCGACGATGGCCAAGGACAACAAGGACAAGCCGTGACGAGCGTGGTCGGACACGGTTTTCAGCTGGACACCGGCGCGCCAGGGACCCTGGGCGTGAATGGTCTGTTGAGCTTTGATACCGCGGCGGCGGCGCTGCAGATGATCCAGGCTGCCCTGGCTGGCAGCGCGATGGACCGGCTCGATCTGGCCGGTGTCCGCCACAGCGATAGCGCCGGTCTTGCCTGTGTACTTGCTATCGCGGCCGACGCTGACCGGCGCGGGCAGGCTCTACAGGTCGTCAACATCCCGGCCGGCATGCGGTTGCTGGCGCAGGTTTGCGAGGTCGATCGTCTGATGGACTGAACTGCCTGGCTGGAAGAAACGAAGAAGGGGCCGCGCGGCCCCTTCTTCGTTTCACCGATGCCAATCCGTACCTACGGCTTCTGGGTCGCCTGGTTTGGATGCTTGCTTTCCCACTGATGCTGCTGGTCCAGCAGCTGTTCAGGGTCGAAATTCTGTTCGTCCAGGCCCTGCATCTGCTGGATGATCTCCACCGGTGGGTTGCCGTCGTAGATCTTGTACAAACGCTGCTGGCGATAAGCATCGCGAATGAACACATAAGGATCGTAAGCGGACTGCAGGAAGTTCTCCGCGTCGATGGCGCGCGATCGTATGGTGACCAGATACATGATCTGCGGCACGTACTGCAGGCCGTTGTAATGGTGGTTGTTGGCAAACAGGGTCAGTGGATCGAAGAAATAGCTGTCGACCGGTCGCTGCCAGATGTCGCGGGCGGTACTCGGCCCCAGGAATGGCAACATCAGGTAGTCGCCTTCGGGAGCGCCCCAGCGCGCCAGGGTGATGCCGAAATCGTTGTCTTCCAGCGGCAGTCCTAGCTGGCTGGCCGGGTCGAAGAATCCGCCGATGCCCAGAGTCAGGTTGACCAGAAACCGACCGGTACTCTGCAGCGCCTGCTTCGGGCGTGCCTGCAGCAGATCGTTGGCCACCGTGACCGGCATGCGGATGTTGGTGAAGAAATCGCTGAACGATCGACGTACCGGTGGATTGGTGACCTTGCGGTACCCCAACGCAACCGGACGGATCACCGCCTTGTCCAGCGCATCGTTGAATTTGTACGCGCCGCGGTTGTACTTCTCCAACGGATCGTCGGTGCGCGGCTTGGCAATCGTGCAGCCGGCCAGCAACGCGATCGCAAGCACGGGCAGCCAACGGTTCAAAAAGGGGAGTCGATGAGGAGAGGGCATTGGTGCGGGGGTTCGCGTCTGAGGGACAGCATAAGTGTACTGTCTGGTTTTATATCGTGCACGGCTTTCGGTATGCTTTCGCAGAGGCGCGCCGTTCCGTGGCCAGCCCGCCATGATACGCGTCACCTGCATTGCCAGCAAAGCACCCGCTGGCTACACTGTCTGACCGTATAAGTCACTTATTCTTTGAGGATTTCGCATGGCACGTATTACCGTTGAAGACTGCCTCGAGGTGGTCGACAACCGTTTCGAGCTGGTGCTGATGGCAACCAAGCGCGCACGCCAGCTGGAAAAGGGTGCCGAACCTGCCGTCAACCCCGACCACGACAAGCCGACCGTGCTGGCCCTGCGTGAGATTGCCGCACGCCGCATCGACCAGGCCACGATCGACCAGATCGACAAGGCCGAGCGCGAGCGCGCGGAGCGCGAAGCGCTGGAGTGGGCTGCCGCAGAGGTCGACGACGACCTGTCCAAGGGCGGCGACGACTGATGGATGGCGGCTGCTGTAGAACGCGCATCCGCCACACCGGCTGGTCCGGTGTGATGGGGTGCGCGCATTCGGCAGCCATGGTTTTTTCCTGTCGCGAGATGTGCGCCTGAACTGGCGCCAGTAACCATGACTGCGGCCGCCCATCCCGCTCCGGTCGACCTGTCCGCGTTGCCGCCTTACGTGCTGGCATTGAAAGAGCGCATCGCCTACCTGGCGGATGCGCAGGTCGAGCGCGTGCTGCGCGCATTCCAGATCGGCGCGCAGGCGCATGCCGGGCAAGAACGCAAGAGCGGCGAACCGTACATCACTCATCCGGTGGCCGTCGCCGGCATCCTCGCCGAACTGGGGCTGGACGCCGAGACGATCATCGCGGCGATCCTGCATGACACCCTGGAGGACACCGAGCTCAGTCGCGATGCGCTGGCCACCGAGTTCGGCGACGTCGTGGCCGAACTGGTCGACGGCGTCACCAAGCTGGACAAGATGCGGTTCGGCAGCCGCCAGGAGGCCGATGC
>DHXA01000176.1 GCA_002413455.1 Rhodanobacter sp. UBA5168
TCGACATTACTTGCCCTCCCGCTTGGCCAGCTGATGCAGCATCAGCCGGGCGATCAGCAACACGACGAATGTCACCACGAACAGCAGGAAGCCCAGCGCGATCAGGGCCGAGCGGTGCACTCCCACTGCCTCGTTGAATTCATTGGCGATGCTCGAGGAGATCGATGTCCCGGGCATCAGCAGGGAGGCGGTGATGTTGTAGGAGTTGCCCAGCACGAAGGTGACCGCCATGGTCTCGCCGAGCGCGCGGCCCAGGCCCAGGAAGATGCCGCCGATGACCGCCGAGCGCGTATAGGGCAGCACGATGTCCCACAGCACCTCCCAGGTGGTCGAGCCAAGCGCATAGGAGGATTCCTTCAGGCGCGTGGGCACGGTCTGGAACACTTCACGCATCACCGAGGAGATGAACGGCAGGATCATCACGGCCAGCACGATACCCGCAGTCAGCAGGCCCAGTCCAAGCGGCGGGCCCTGGAACAGCTTGCCGATCAGCGGCAGATTGCCCAGCGTGTCACTGAGGGCTGGCTCGATGTTCGCCATGAACGGCACGAACACGAACAGGCCCCACATGCCGTAGATGATCGAGGGGATGCCGGCCAGTAGTTCGATCGCGGCACTCACCGGCCCGCGCATCCAGGTCGGTGCGATCTCGGTGAGGAAGATCGCGACGCCGAAGCTGATCGGCACGGCGATCACCAGCGCGATCAGCGAGGTGACCAGGGTTCCGAAGATCGGCGCGAGCGCGCCGTAGTCGTCCTCGACGGGATTCCACGAATCGCTGGTGAGGAAATGCAGGCCATGTCCGAACAGCACTTCGCGCCCACCCCACAGGGTCGACAGCGCCGCACCGAGCAGGGTGGCCAGTACCAACAGGGCGCAGAACTTCAATACCCGGTGGAAAATGCGGTCGTGCCGGGCGTCGGCACGCGAGCGCCGGTCGATGTCTCGGGCAAGCGGTACGGCGCGGGTCACTTGCATGCGGGCACGTTATCCATGGCAGGGTGGTTCAACAACAAACTGCGCGCAACCTAGGTTGCGCGCAGTGATTTCATACCATCGGTTGCAGTGAGGCAACTTCGGTCAGTTACAGCTTGTACTCGGTCTTCCAGTAGTTCTCGATCTGCTCAACCAGGCTGGGCGGCAGCGGCACGTAGTCGAGCGAGCGGGCCTGATCCTGGCCATGCTCGTAAGCCCACTTGAAGAAATCGAAGGTCACCTTCGCATTGGCGAGGTTCTTCGGCTGCTTGTACATGATCACCCACGAGGTGGCCGTGATCGGCCAGGCCTTGGCGCCAGGAGCGTTGGTCATGACCAGGTTGAAGTTCTTCGAGTTCTTCCAATCCGCCGTGTCGGCAGCGGCCTGGAAGTTCGCGATGGTCGGCTCGACCACGTTGCCGGCGGCGTTCTTCATGAGCGTGTAGCCGATGTGGTTCTGCAGTGCGAACGCGTATTCCACGTAGCCGATCGAGTTCTTGATCTGCTTGACGTAGGCGGAAACGCCTTCGTTGCCCTTGCCACCCACGCCGACCGGCCACTGCACGGCAGTGCCTTCACCGACCTTGGTCTTCCACTCGGGACTGACCTTGGCCAGGTAGTTGCTGAAGTTGAAGGTGGTGCCGGAACCGTCCGAGCGATGCACCACCGTGATGGTGGCGGCAGGCAGCGCGAGGGAGGGGTTCAAGCTGGCGATGGCAGGATCGTTCCACTTGGTGATCTTGCCCAGGTAGATGTCGGCCAGCGTGGTGCCGTCGAGCACCATCTTGCCCGGCGCGATGCCCTCGATATTGAAGGCCGGCACGATGCCGCCGATCACGTCGGGGAACTGGCCCAGGCCGAACTTGCTCAGGGTGGCCTCATCCAGCGGCATGTCGGAAGCACCGAAATCGACCGTGCCAGCCTTGATCTGGGCAATGCCGCCGCCCGAGCCGATCGACTGGTAGTTGACGTGGTTGCCGGTCTTCTCGGCATAGGCCGCCGACCACTTGGAGACAACCGGATAGACGAAGCTGGAGCCGGCGCCGGTGATGTCGGTGGCCTGCGCGGCCACGCCGAAGGTCGAGGCCACGGCGATCGCGGCGACGGCGGCGAATCGGGCGGATCGAATGAGGTATTTGCGTGAGGTCAGCACGGTAGCTCCTTGGAGGGATGGTCGGATAAGACCCGGCCATTTCAGGCCCTTTGTGTTGCCATTGGATGTAATGAATGTTTCAGAAAGATGACAATGAGCGACGAGTTGTCATCGATTACCCGCGAAACGACCTTTGGAACCGGCTGGCATGTTCGACTTTTCGGCGCGATTTATAGAAAAACCCGCCTTCCGACTTGGTGAAATGACCTCAGGCGACGTCGACCGTACTGTGAGCCTGCTCGAACAGTTCCAGCTGACGCCAGCGGTTGACCACGCTGCAGAACAGCTCGGCCGTGCGTTCGGCGTCATACACCGCCGAGTGCGCTTCGCGGCTGTCGAACGGGTGACCGGCAGCGAGCACGGCCTTGCTCAACACGGTCTGGCCATACGCCAGGCCGCCGAAACTGACGGTGTCGAAACAGCTGAACGGGTGAAACGGATTGCGCTTGTGCCCGCAGCGGCGCACGGCCTGGTTGAGAAAGCCCAGATCGAACGCGGCGTTGTGACCCACCAGGATCGCCCGCTGACAACCGGCCCCACGCACCGCCTCGCGCACCGCATGAAAGATGTGATCCAGCGCCAGGCGTTCGGCGAGGGCGCCGCGCAAGGGATTGTACGGATCGATCCCGGTGATCTCCAGCGAACGCGGATCGAGATTCGCACCGGGAAATGGCTCCACGTGGGTCGAAACCGTCGGCTGCAGTCTCAGGTAACCGCCCGCATCCATGTTCAGCGGAATCGCAGCGATTTCCAGCAGGGCGTCGTGCTCGGCATCGAAACCGCCGGTTTCGACATCGACAACCACCGGGAGGAAGCCGCGAAACCGCTCGGCCATGCGCGGCGCGTTGCTATTGCTCAATAGTTCCATGTGCGAAGCATATCAGCCGCCTTGCGCGAGATGAGGACGACGGTTCTGGTCCATCGCGCCCGCCGACACCGGCATGCTGTCTTGAATGTGTCATCAAAGATGCATCCAACGGTAAAAATGCGTCGTCAAACTTGTTAACTAATCGCTAGCCGGCCATCGGATCGAGGGGGCGGTTGAGATGTTTCCCACCAACTTGCGGAGAATGACATGCGTTCCAAATTGATTGCGGTGGCGATTGCTGCCGGCCTTGGCATTACCAGTTTCACGGTCGCCGCGGCGCCGGCAAAGCAAAAGATGACAACCACACAGGCCACCAGCAACGCCGAAATCGAGCTGCTGAAAGCGCAGCTGGCTGCGTTGCAGGCCAAGGTGGATTCACTGGAACAGCGCACCGACGCACAGTCCGACATCAACGTCAGCAATGGTCAGGCCGTTGAGAAGGCCACCACGGTAACGGCGGCCTCCGATACCAAGATTGCCGCGCTGGAGAAGGCAATCAACAATACGTCCCTGTCGGGCAAGATGTATTTCGACTTCACCAACATCAGCCAGAAGAACAGCGACTCCGGCAAGACCGACGCCTCGGGCACCGGCCTCGACGTCAAGCGCTTCTACCTGAGCGTTGACCACAAGTTCAACGACATCTGGTCGGCCAACCTGACCACCGATTTCAACTACGTCAGCAGCGATGGCGAGACCAACTTGTTCGTCAAAAAGGCCTATGTGCAGGGCAAGTTTGACCAGGCGGCGGTGTTCCGTATCGGTTCGGCCGACATGCCATGGATTCCTTTCGTCGAAAACGTCTACGGCTTCCGTTACGTCGAGAATACGCTTACCGACCGTCTGCACTACGGCAACTCGGCTGACTGGGGCCTGCATCTGGGCGGTGACATCGGTGCGAACAAGTCGCTCAACTATGCCGTGTCGGTGGTCAATGGCAACGGCTACAAGAACCCGGGCCGCAGCAAGGGCGTAGACGTGGAAGGTCGCGTCGGCTTCGTACCGTTCGAAGGCATGATCGTGGCGCTGGGCGGTTACAGCGGCCATCTGGGCAAGGAGACCGAGA
>DHXA01000020.1:0-8096 GCA_002413455.1 Rhodanobacter sp. UBA5168
ACTTCGCGCGCCACGCGGGTCACCTCCGAGGCGAACGAGGCGAGCTGTTCGACCATGGTGTTTACCACTTTGCCGATGCGTAGAAACTCGCCGCGCAGCGGGCGGCCGTCGATTTCCACCGTCATCGACTGCGACAGATCACCCTTGGCCACCGCGCCGATCACGCGGGCCACTTCGGCGGTGGGCTGCACCATGTCGTCGATCAGTTCGTTCACCGCGTGGATCGCACTTTCCCAGCCGCCGGTGGCGTTGTTGACGCGACCGCGCTGGGTGATCTTGCCCTCCTTGCCGACCACCACCGAGAGGCGCTGAAACTCCTGCGCCATCTGCTCATTGAGACCGACCACTTCATTGAACAGCTGCGCCAGCTCAGCGTCCTGCCCGGTGAGATCGTCGGGTAATCGAACGTGGAAGTCACCGCGGCGCAGGCGCCGGAATGCAGCTATCAGCTCCCGACGATCGAGAAACTCCGGGGCAGTGTCGTTGTTGACTGCAGATTCCGTTGTCGACATCAGAGGTACTCGCAAGGTGATGCCCGGGCACAATGGCCGAGCAAAAGGTACGGTGCCAAACTCGGGACGACAGCAAGAGGCTGCCTACCATTCCGCCACGTTTGATTCACGCATGCGCTGCAGTTTTGGCGTGAGCGTGATTACGTCCAGCCCCTGCGACGGGCAGACCGGCCGGCACCTCCTCGTGCCTACCGGAGGCCGATTGCCGCATGCCGCCAACCGCTCAGATGGACGCCAACTATCACCCATCATGACCTACCGATGACGCGTGCTCAACGCCTTCACGCGTTTGGACGGCCAGGCGATCGGCGGGTTCGTGAAGGCTGTGTGAAAATTGCGCGGCGGGTTCGATGGTGACATCGTTGCCTTGGCATCCGGCGACCCAGGGCCTACGATGGCCGGGCTTTGCGCCAGGGCGATTTTTTGCCCGTTGTTCCCCATCAGGAGAGCGTCGCACGGACGCTCAGGCATTAAGGACACACTTGAGTAATGCTGGTCGAGAAGGATGCATCGGAATTTTTGCGCTCGACATTCCGATCGATCTGGTCGTTGGAACTGCTGTTCCTGCTGGCGGATGACGCCACGCGCTGCTGGTCGAACCCGGAGATGGTCGCCGCATTGCGCGCCAGCGAACTGGTGGTGAATCAGGCGGTCGACAACCTCAACGCGGCCGGCCTTCTGGTGCCGGTGCAGGGCGGGTGTTTTCGCTACGGCCCGCACTCGATGGAGGTTCACACGCTGGTTATTTCGGCGCGGTCACTCTACGCGCACTCGCCCGATGCCGTTCGTCGTACGATCATTCGTTCGCAGTCAAACCACTTGCTCAAGTTCGCCGACGCTTTCAAGTTCAGGAAGGGCTAGCGTGACCCACTATTTTGCTCCGGCGGTCTATCTGCTCTGCTTCCTGGCTGCCAGCCTGTGCGCCATCATGTTGGGGCGCAGCTTTCATCGAACCCGAAACGGGCTGCTGTTCTGGAGCACGCTGTGCTTCTCGATGCTCGCACTGAACAACCTCGTTTTGGTGCTGGATCTGGTGGTACTGCCCCAGCTTGATCTGGCCATTCTCCGTGCATTGATCTCGCTAGCCGCGATCTCGACCCTGCTGTTCGGTTTCATCTGGAACGGGGAAGGAGAGTAATCGGTGGCGACGATCTACTTCCTTTCAGGCGCAGTCGCCTTGGGCTACATGCTCGCGGCAATGTTCTTTCTGAGATTCTGGAAACGCACCGGTGAGTTGCTCTTTCTGTCCTTCTCCGTGGCCTTTGCGTTGCTGAGCGTCGGTCAAGTCGTCATCGCTTCGGCCAATATTTACGTTGAGGACAGCAGTGCTGCGTATCTCGTGCGCCTTGGGGCATTCGCCATCATCATTCTGGCAGTGTGGCGCAAGAATCGGCCGTCACGCTGATGACCGTTTTCCGCATGGCGCCTAATGGCGCGTGCGCGACGCGCATGCACATCTTCCAGTGCATGGTTCTCGTCGAGTGCAAGTTTGGGCGAGCGTGGGTTTCTACAGGGGTGCGGCGAGGCCCATCACCCGCTTCATCGCCTCGAAAAGCTGCTCGGCCCCATAGGGCTTGATCACCGCCGCCGAGTGCGCGTCCAGCGTCAGGCCGTGATCCGCACGTCCGGTGGCGTAAATTACCGGCAGGTCAGGACGGTGAATCCGCACCGCATGCGCCAGGTCGACCCCCGAGCCATCAGGCAAGCCGATATCGGTGATCAGAACGTCGACGCTGTCCAGATCGTGTTGCAGCGCTGCCTTCGCGGACGAGGCTTCAACAACGTGATGCCCCTTTTGCGAAAGCGTATCGGCCAGCAACATGCGTATCAGTTGCTCGTCCTCGCACAGCAGGATGCGCAGAGGGGGCAGTGTGCGCATTTTCGACTCCGAGGTGGAGGAGTGGCTCATCGAAGGGTTTCGTTCCGGTAGGTGCAACTGCGAGCCACCGCGAGTGACGCCCGCACCCGTTGGGCGAGCATGTTATGACTATAGATCCGGTGCGTAAACTAGACCAACAAGGAGTCCCCTGGCTCGGCCGGGAAGGCAGTAGAAGCTTGGCATTTGCAGGAGTCCATCGGGGAAACTCCGGCTCGTGAGCCGCCAAGCACACGAGACGAGAGTCCGCCGATGGGCTGACCGGCCCTGTGCTCAATTCCAGGAGCAGACGACCTTGCCGCAGGTGCCGGCATCCATCAGGTCGAAGCCCTTCTGGAAATCGTCGATCGCGATCTGGTGGGTCAGCACTTTCTGCAACGGGAAGCCGGTCAGTACCATCTGCGTCATCTTGTACCAGGTCTCGTACATGCGACGGCCGTAGATGCCCTGCAGCGTGAGGCCCTTGAAGATCACCTTGTCCCAGTCGATGCCTGCGCCGCGCGGCATGATGCCGAGCATGGCGACCTTGCCGCCGTGGTACATGCATTCCAGCATGTCGTTGAACGCACGCGGGTTGCCGCTCATCTCCAGGCCGACGTCGAAGCCCTCGATGTGCAGGTCCTTGACCACGTCGCGCAGCGACTGATTGGTCACGTTGACCACGCGCGTCGCGCCCATGTCGGCGGCGAGCTTGAGGCGGTAGTCGTTGACGTCGGTGACCACCACGTTGCGCGCGCCGATGTGCTTGGCGATGCCGGCGGCGATGATGCCGATCGGACCGGCACCGGTGATCAGCACGTCCTCGCCGATCAGATCGAACTCCAGCGCGCAATGCGCGGCGTTGCCGTACGGGTCGAAGAACGCGGCCAGCTCGGACGGGATCTGATCCGGGATCGGCCACAGGTTCGAGGCCGGCATCGTCATGTACTCGGCAAACGCGCCGTTGCGGTTCACGCCGATGCCGATCGTGTTCGGGCACAGGTGCTGGCGGCCGGCGCGGCAGTTGCGGCAATGGCCGCAGACGATGTGGCCCTCGGCAGAGACACGGTCGCCGATCTTGTAGCCGGTCACGCCCGGGCCGATCTCGACAATGCGGCCGACGAATTCGTGGCCGATGGTGAGCCCCGGCTTGATCGTGCGCTGGCTCCATTCGTCCCATTTGTAGATGTGCAGGTCGGTGCCGCAGATCGCGGTCTTCTCGATCTTGATCAGCACTTCGTTCGGGCCGACCACCGGCAGCGGCACTTCTTCCATCCAGATGCCCTGTTCGGGTTTGCGCTTGACCAGGGCCTTCATCGTCTGCGACATGGGAATCCATCGGTTGGCCCGGACAGCGGGCGGGGAAGCGGCAATTATAGAACCAGCCGGGCGCCTGGCTGTGGCGTGGTTGCCAGGCCAGGCACGTTGCTGGCTGCCCGGCAGCCTGGCCCCTACACTTTCACGATGCCCATCGACACACGCCCGTTAGCCATCTTCCTGATGGGACCCACCGCCTCGGGCAAGACCGCGCTGGCGTGCGAGCTGAGCGAGCGCTTTGCGCTGGATCTGGTCAGTGTGGATTCGGCGCTGGTCTATCGCGGCATGGACATCGGCACGGCCAAGCCAGACGCGGCGACGCTGGCGCGTTATCCGCATGCGTTGATCGACATCCGCGACCCGGGTCAGCCGTATTCGGCGGCGGATTTCTGCGCCGATGCGTTGCCGGTAATGCGGCAGATCAGCGCGCGGGGCAGGGTGCCGCTGCTGGTGGGTGGCACTGGGCTGTATTTCCGCGCGCTGCAGCAGGGGTTGTCCGATTTGCCGGAGGCGGACCCGGCAATTCGCGCGCGTCTTTCCGCGGAGGCCGGGCAGACTGGCTGGCCAGCGATGCATGCGCGGCTGGCGCAACGGGATCCGCTGGCTGCCGCACGGATCGGCCCCAACGACGCGCAACGGCTGCAGCGGGCGCTGGAAGTGATCGAGCTGACCGGCCGGCCGTTGTCCGAATTGCAGCGCGGCGGCGCGGTCACGCATTTCCCGTGGCGCGTACTCAAGCTGGCGCTGTTGCCACCGGATCGCCGCGCGCTGCACGAACGCATTGCCCGGCGTTTCGACACGATGCTTGCGGCGGGGTTTCTCGACGAAGTGCACGCGCTGCGCGCCCGCGGTGACCTGCATGCCGAGCTGCCGGCGATCCGTGCGGTCGGCTACCGGCAGGCGTGGGAGTATCTGGACGGACTGACCGATGCGGCGGAATTTCGCGACCGCGTCATCTTTGCCAGTCGTCAGCTGGCCAAGCGGCAGATCACCTGGCTTCGCAGCGACTGCAGCGCGCGCCTGTTCGATCCGGATCAGCCCTCGCTGACCGCGCGCGCCGCCGCTGCCGTGCAGCTCTTTCTGGGTGTCTCGTCCCGGCTGGCCGGGCGCTGATCGCCGACTCGTGCCGTCGTCGTGGCCCAACGCACTTGCGCGGCGTAAAAATGTCCTTTCATCAAGCATTTGAAAGCAGCTAACATCCCCGTCATGTTGGGCCGGGGCGCCGTTGGCGTTTTTTCCCGGACCTGTCCGTGGCAAGGGGAGAACAAGAGATGTCCAAGGGGCAATCGTTGCAGGATCCGTTTCTGAATGCGCTTCGGCGCGAACGCGTACCTGTCGCCATCTATCTGGTCAACGGCATCAAGCTGCAGGGGACGGTCGAGTCGTTCGACCAGTTCGTTGTATTGCTGCGCAACCAGGTGAGCCAGATGGTCTACAAGCACGCCATTTCCACCGTGGTACCCAGCCGCAACGTGCGTATCGGCAATGGCCACGACGGCCATGAAGGCCATGAAGGTCACGATCATCATTCCGACGCATCGGCATCCGTCGACGCGGACGCTTGATAGACGGGCCTTCAGCCCGCATGAAGTGGGTCTGCTTCTGAAGGATCACACCCACCAGTGTTTGACAGAAAAGAGAAAGGCGATCGCGCCGTCCTGGTCCTGCCGCATTCCCGCGGCGAAGGCGATACGGCACGTCGGGCCGAGGAATTTGCCGAACTGGTGAAGTCCGCTGGCGCCGAGGTGCTGGGTGTGGTCGCGGCCCGGGTCGAGGATCCCAACCCGCGCTACTACATCGGCAGCGGCAAGGCGGACGAAGTCGCCGAGGCGGCACGTGCGCTGGAAGCCGACGTGGTGCTGGTCGATCACGTGCTCACCCCGGTGCAGGAGCGCAATCTCGAGAAGCATCTCGGCATTCGCGTGGTCGACCGTGCCGGCCTGATCCTGGACATCTTCGCCCAGCGTGCGCGTTCGCACGAAGGCAAGCTGGAAGTGGAACTGGCCCAGCTCAAGCATCTGGCCACGCGGCTGGTGCGCGGCTGGACCCATCTGGACGCCCAGCGCGGCGGTGCCATCGGCAACCGTGGCCCCGGCGAAACCCAGCTGGAGACCGACCGCCGGTTGATCGGCGTGCGCGTGAAGATGCTGACCAAGCGGCTGGAGAAAGTGCAGGTCCAGCGCGGCCAGCAGCGTCGCTCGCGCCTGCGCAATACGGTGCCGCAGGTGGCGCTGGTCGGTTATACCAATGCCGGCAAGTCGACCCTGTTCAATGCGTTGACCAC
The DNA here is from genome assembly GCA_002413455.1 of Rhodanobacter sp. UBA5168. Classification (GTDB taxonomy): domain Bacteria; phylum Pseudomonadota; class Gammaproteobacteria; order Xanthomonadales; family Rhodanobacteraceae; genus Rhodanobacter. Next base: position 5,969 of record DHXA01000020.1, read on the forward strand.
CGGCGACGTCTACGCCGCCAACCTGCTGTTCGCCACGCTCGATCCGACCGTGCGCAAGCTGGAAGACCTCAGCTGCGGTCCGGCCGTGCTGGCCGACACCGTCGGCTTCATCCGCGAACTGCCGCACGATCTGGTCGCCGCGTTCCGCGCCACCCTGGCCGAAGCGCGCGACGCCGACCTGCTGCTGCATGTCAGCGACGCCGCCGACGAGGAGCGCGAGCGTCTGCATCGCGTGGTCGACAACGTGCTGGAGGAAATCGACGCTGGCGACGTGCCGCAGCTGCACGTGATGAACAAGATCGACCTGGCCGGCAGCGAACCGCGCATCGACCGCGACGCGGCGGGCAAACCCGTGCGTGTATGGCTGTCCGCCGCCAACGGCGTCGGGCTGGACCTGTTGCGCCAGGCGCTTGGCGAACTGCTCGGCGGTGAGCGGGTGCAGTCGGCGCTGCAGTTGCCGTTGACGGCCGGGCGCTTGCATGCGCGGTTGAAGGCCGCTGGCGCGATCAGCGGCGAGACGGTGGACGAGCACGGCTGGCAGTTGCATATCGACGCGCCGCGCAGTGTGATCGCGCCGCTCAGCGGTGGCGATCCCGCCGAAACCCTGTTGCTGCGCGGGCTGCTGACCGTGGCGGAATGACGCTCGGGCAGCGGACGAGTCCACCCGGCTCTGCTAATATGCCCAATGTTTGTGCGGCCTCCCCAACAGGTCGCGCACCCCATCGACAGCCCAGGCTGAATCTCATGTGTAACCCGGTTCAACGCGTGTTCCGGCCGCGGTTGCCGGCCTCCCGACGGCTTCAAGGAGACTGACTCGTGGCATGGAATGAACCCGGCAACAACGGGCAACGTGATCCCTGGAACAGGAAGCGCTCCTCCGGCAAATCGCCCGTGGACGACCTGCTCAACCAGCTGAAAAACCGTGTGGGCAAGCTGGGGCAGGGTCCCGGCAGCATCCTCACCGCCGTGCTGGTGCTGCTGGTGGTCGGCTTGCTGTTCAGCAGCTACACCATCATCGGTGCGCGCGAGGCCGGCGTGGTGCTGCGCTTCGGCCAGTACTCGCGCACGCTGACGCCGGGCTTCCACCTGAAGCTGCCGCAGCCGATCGAGTCGGTCAACAAGGTCGAGGCCACGCGGATCCGCTCGGTCACCGACAAGGTGGCCATGCTCACCCGTGACGAAAACATCATCACCATCGACTTCACCGTGCAATACCAGGTGGACGATTCGCGTAAATACCTGTTCTCGCTGAACGACCCGGACGGCACCATCGGCGCCGCCGCCGAAGCCGCGGTGCGCTCGGTGATTGGCGGCAGCGACATGGACCAGATCCTGTCCGCCGCTGGCGCCAGCCTGGTCAGCGAGGCCCAGGTGACCTTGCAGAAGACGCTGGACGGCTACGATTCCGGCCTGCGCGTCACCGAGGTCAGCTTCCAGAACGTGTCCCCGCCGAACGAAGTGAAGGACGCCTTCGACGACGTCAACAACGCCCGCGAAGACAAGCAGAGCATCGAGAACGCCGCCCTGGCGTACGCCAGCAAGGTGGTGCCGGTGGCCCGCGGCGACGCCGCGCGCATCGCTGCCGAAGCCTCCGGCTACAAGGCCGAGCGCATCGCCCGCGCGCAGGGCGACTCCGCGCGCTTCGATTTGCTGCTGACCCAGTACAAGGCCGCCCCCGAAGTCACCCGCAAGCGGCTGTGGCTGGAAACGATGGAACAGGTGATGGCCAACAACCCCAAGGTGATCGACGGCTCCAACGGCCGCAACATCATCACCCTGCCACCGCTGCAGGGCGCTCCGACGGCGCCTGAAACCGGCTCGGCCACGGTGGGCGCGATCGTGCCCACCACGTCGCCTGCCAACAGCAGCAGTGCGGCCGACAAGGGAGCCCAGCCATGATGAAGATCAGCTCCGCCGTCATCGCGATCCTGGTGCTCCTGCTCGGCCTCAACAGCATGTTCGTGGTCCGCGAAGGGCACAGCGCCTTGCTGCTGCAGTTCGGCCGCATCGTGCACACCGACTACCAGCCGGGCCTGCATTTCAAGCTGCCGGTGATCCAGCAGGTCATGCATTTCGACAAGCGCATCCTGTCGCTGGATGCGCCGCCGGAGCGCTACTTCACCTCCGA
>DHXA01000020.1:8276-9667 GCA_002413455.1 Rhodanobacter sp. UBA5168
GCGCAGCGGCTGACCCCGATCGTCAAGGACGCGCTGCGCTTCGAATTCAATGCGCGCACCTTGCCCGACCTGATCTCCGGTGGCCGCAAGGACATCACCGAACGGGTGCGCGCGCAAACCGACGCATCCGCGCGCAAGAACCTCGGCATCGCCGTGGTCGACGTGCGCATCAAGCGCATCGACCTGCCCAACGAAGTCAGCGAATCGGTGTACAAGCGTATGCGCGCCGAGCGCCTGCAGCTGGCCAACGAACTGCGCTTCACCGGCCAGGAATCGGCCGAGACGATCCAGGCCGATGCCGACCGCCAGGGCCAGGTGCTGCGCGCCGATGCCCAGCGCGATGCGGCCAAGATCCGCGGCGATGGCGACGCCCAGGCCGCCGCCATCTACGCGCAGGCGTATAACCAGGATCCGGAGTTCTTCACCTTCTATCGCAGCCTCGCCGCCTATCGGAAATCGTTCGAGGACGGCAAGGGCGTGATGATCATGAAGCCGGACGACGAGTTCCTGCGCTACTTCGGCAACCCGGCGTCCGGCAAGCGCTGAGCCGGCGCAATTTCGACCGAACCGTCGTTCCGGCCCGCGCCGGGACGACGTGTAACTATGACGACGCCCGTCAACGGGCACGACCAGCGAAGCGAGAACATCATGGGTAAGTCAGTAGTCATTCTTGGTGCCCAGTGGGGCGACGAAGGCAAGGGCAAGATCGTCGATCTGCTGACCGCGAGGGTCAGCGCGGTGGCGCGCTTCCAGGGCGGCCACAACGCCGGTCACACGCTGGTGATCAAGGGCAAGAAGACCGTGCTGCACCTGATCCCCTCGGGCATCCTGCGCGACGACGCGCTGTGCCTGATCGGCAACGGCGTGGTGCTGTCGCCCGAGGCGCTGATCCAGGAAATCGCCGAGCTCGAGGCCAACGGCGTCGAAGTGCGCTCGCGCCTCAAGATCAGCCCGGCCACCCCGCTGATCATGCCGTACCACATCGCCGTCGATAAGGCGCGCGAGATCGCCGCCGGCGGCAAGGCCATCGGCACCACCGGTCGCGGCATCGGCCCGGCGTACGAGGACAAGGTCGCCCGCCGCAGCGTGCGCGTGGCCGACCTGATGTACCCGCACGAGCTGCCGGCGCTGATCAAGACCGCCGTCGATTATCACAACTTCATCCTCACCCAGTGGCTGAAGGTCGAGCCGGTCGATTACGACACCGTGCTGAAAGACGCGCTGGCCTGGGGCGAGTACATCCGCCCGCTGGTCGACGACGTCGCCACCATCCTGCACGACGTGCGCAAGGACGGCGGCAACATCCTGTATGAAGGCGCGCAGGGCGCGCTGCTCGACATCGACCACGGCACCTATCCCTACGTCACCTCCAGCAACACCACCATCGGCGG
>DHXA01000020.1:10043-10183 GCA_002413455.1 Rhodanobacter sp. UBA5168
GTCGGCAGCGGCCCGTTCCCGACCGAGTTGAACGACGAGATGGGCGAGCGCCTGCGCAAGGTCGGCAACGAGTTCGGCGCCAGCACCGGCCGCCCGCGCCGCTGCGGCTGGATCGACCTGGTCGCGCTCAAGCGCGCCAC
>DHXA01000262.1:0-455 GCA_002413455.1 Rhodanobacter sp. UBA5168
TTCTCGCGCTGGATCGGCACGCCCTCCTTCGCCTCGACGGCCTGATGCAGGCCGTCGGACCAGCGCCGGCCAGCCAGGGTGCGGCCGGTGAATTCGTCGACGATGATCACCTCGCCGTCGCGCACGATGTAATCCACGTCGCGCTGATAGATTCCGTTAGCCCGCAAGGCCGCGTTGAGGTGATGCACCACGGCGAGGTTCTTCGAGTCGTACAGGCCACTGTCCTGCTCGATCACCCCGGCCTCGCGCAGCAACTCGTCGGCGTGCTGCATGCCCGCCTCGGACAGATGCACCTGCTTCTGCTTTTCGTCGACCCAGTAGTCGCCCTCGCCGTCTTCTTCGACCTGGCGGATCATTCGCGGCACGATCTTGTTCACCGCAAGGTACAGCTGCGGGGAATCCTCGGCCGGGCCGGAGATGATCAGCGGCGTACGCGCCTCGTCGATCAGGATCGA
>DHXA01000262.1:723-3570 GCA_002413455.1 Rhodanobacter sp. UBA5168
ACCTCGTCGACGATCGCGTAGTGCAGGCCGCGCTGGTAGCGCTGCTCCTTGCTCAACGCCATGTTGTCGCGCAGATAGTCGAAACCGAATTCGTTGTTGGTACCGTAGGTGATGTCGGCCGCATAGGCCTCGTGCTTGTCGGCGTGATCCATGCCCGGATACACCACGCCCACGTTCAGGCCGAGGAAGTTGTACAGCTTGCCCATCTGGGTGGAGTCACGCCGGGCCAGATAGTCGTTGACGGTGACCACATGCACACCCTTGCCGGCGAGCGCATTGAGGTAGACCGGTAGCGTGCCGACGAGGGTTTTGCCTTCGCCCGTGCGCATTTCGGCGATCTTGCCCTGATGCAGCACCATGCCGCCGATCATCTGCACGTCGTAATGGCGCATGCCAAGCGTGCGCTTGGCCGCCTCGCGCACCACCGCAAAGGCCTCCGGCAGCAGTTTCTCCAGCGACTCACCACTGGCAACCCGTTGCTTGAACTCATCGGTCTTGCCGCGCAACTCGTCGTCGCTCAGCTTTTCGTACTCGGTCTCCAGCGCATTGATGCGGGAAACAGCTCTGGAAAGCTGGCGCAATACGCGCTCGTTGCGGCTACCGAACAGACTCGTCAGGGCACGATTGAACATCGATCTTCCGGGTTGGGGAACAGAATGCCCGCAACAGGCGCGGGCCAATCGGGCATATTACTACATGCCTGCGAACGCACCGCCCGGGAACGCATGGCCCGTCGGGCACGGTCCATCGGGTAATGCCAATCCGACCATTCTGAATGGCGTCGGCCAGCATTGGATTCAAGGGACTTCCGTCGGTAGGCGGGGCATTACCGATGATTGCGAACAAAAGCCAGCGGATTGACCACGCGGCCGTCGTACCAGACCTCGAAATGCACATGCGATCCGGTCGAACGACCAGTGGAACCGGCCTGAGCCAGCACATCGCCTACCTGCACATGTTGGCCCGGGTGCACATCCAGTGCGCTGTTGTGTGCATAACGGGTCATGTAGCCATTCCCGTGATCGACCTCGATCACATTGCCATAGCCGCTGCGGGTGCCAGCGAACGTCACCATGCCCTCGGCCACGGCATGCACCGCGGTGCCCAACGGAGTGGCGATGTCGATCCCGGTATGTCGCGCCGAGTGGCCGTCGAATGGATCTGGACGCGCGCCGAAATACGATGAGATATAGCCTGGCACGGGCATCCCGGTCGGCTTCAGGTTGGACTCGATCCTGGCATCCATCAACAGGCTCTGCAGCGCCGACAACTGAGCCTGCTGCAGATCGAACTGGCTGGCCAGTTGGTTGATGCTTCCATCCAGTGCCGAAGGCAGGGCATAGGCGCTGCCGCCGACATCCTCGACACCGCCCACGGCCGGCTGCTGATCGAAATTGAACTCGCCGTCATCGAGCTTGCCGACCTCGGCCAACCGCTCACCCAAGGCATTGAGTCGGGTGGACTGCGCCTGCAACTGTCCCAATTTCACCGCCAGCGCATCAAGTCCTCGCTGGGCATCCTGCCGCACGCCACTCAACTGGGCATCCTGTTGACGGACCTGTTGCTGCAGGTCGCGGATCTGCGCCAGCGCCCGATCCCGCGGACTGGCCACCATCAGCGCCAGAGCCACTCCCGCACCCATGCAGGCCACTACCGCCACGGACAGCACCGAAAGCAACTTCAGGCGCAAGCGCCGATCCGCCAGATCCAGGGTTTTCGGCAATTTCCGGGCGCGCGATACGAGTATGATTTGCATGTGTTTCCAAAATCGAATTCCGGCACCATGCAACGCGCCGCTCCGGCCACTTCCCGCCGCATGGGCAACGGACCAAGGTCCCTTGCCGAATGCGGCTCCTTCGCGACACTGGCCAAGAAGGCCAGCGCGCTGGAAGCGCTGGATCGCGCACTGCGCCAGACGTTGCCCTCGCCGTTACGCGAGCAGGTCAGATTCGCCAACCTGCGCAACGACCGCCTCGTCTTCCTGGCGTCTTCACCAGCATGGGCATCGCGCCTGCGCTTGATGCAGACACAGATCCTTGCCACCGCACATGCCATCGGCACCTGCGCCAGTTCAGTCACCGTGAAAGTGGCCCCCCAACCACCGGTTGCAACAACGCCGGATCGGTCAAAACCGCTTTCGCCTGCTGCAGCCGCCCATCTCCGAGCCGCTGCCACGTCATTCACAGACCCCGAAATGCGGGCACTGTTCCTTGATCTGGCGTCCCTCGCCGAAACCGCTGATTCCGTTGTGCCTGAAGCGGATTGAAATCCGCCGGATGCCCCATCTGCAGCCGGAACATCGGTATCGCCCTCGTCGGCTGACGCCGCGAAGGTGGGTTTATAGCATGCGACGGGTTAAAGGTTGACGGGAAATGTCTTCGGGACGTGAACCCCAAAGCAGACTAAATGTGCTGCTCGTTCCAAAAAAAAGCGGCCATGTCTCCCGACATGGCCGCTTTTATACGGGCACCACTCGCCGAACGGTTGGGCTCAGATCGCCTGCGCGGGATGCGCGTAGGAGATCGGCGAGGTCGCCGGATCATCCTGGTAGCTGACCTCTTCCCACGCCGAGGCGTCGGCCATCAGCGTGCGCAGCAATTTGTTGTTGAGCTCATGGCCGGACTTGTGGGCGTGGTAGGCGCCGATAAGGCTGTGACCGAGCAGATACAGATCACCGATCGCATCGAGGATCTTGTGCTTGACGAACTCATCCTCGTAACGCAGGCCGTCCTCGTTCAGCACGCGGTAGTCGTCCAGCACCACGGCGTTGTCCATCGATCCGCCCAGCGCCAGATTGTGCTCGCGCAGCATCTCGATGTCGCGCATGAAACCGAAGGTGCGCGCGCG
>DHXA01000082.1:0-184 GCA_002413455.1 Rhodanobacter sp. UBA5168
GACGTCTACAAGGTCGAGCCGTACGTGGTCAGCGCCGACGTCTATGCCGTCGAACCGCACATCGGTCGCGGCGGCTGGAGCTGGTACACCGGCTCCGCCGGCTGGATGTACCGGCTGATCATCGAGTCCTTGCTGGGCCTGCGCCTCGAAGCCGGCAAGCTGCGCTTCACGCCGGTGCTGCCGG
>DHXA01000082.1:409-2296 GCA_002413455.1 Rhodanobacter sp. UBA5168
TGTGGCTGGATGGGGTGGCGCAGGCAGATGGCAGCATCCCGCTAGCCGACGACGGAGTGGAGCACAGCGTGGAGCTCAACCATCCGCGCGACGATTAAGCCACGTCGTCCGTTGGCGGAAGATCGTGCGCGATCAAGCCGCCAACGCCGACCGGCGCGAGTGTCCGATTTTCGTAGAGCGAACCTTCCCTGCCGGTTTCATTCACTCGCGTCAGCGCTGCGGGATTACACTGTATTTTTACGATTGGAGAGGCAAATGAAACACGCGCTTGCGCTCATGGTTTTAGCTCTGGCTGCAGCGGCGCTCTATATCGCAGGCAGCGCCACCGGTGCCGTAGCGCTAGCGGGTGTCGGCCTGCTGCTGGAGCTCAGCTTCTGGTTCGGCTTCATTCGAAGGCAGCTCCATCAAAGCCGGCTCGCTTGACGTCCGCACAGCCATCTTCAGGCCGACATGCAGGCGCCCGCTGCGTCGTTGGCGTCTTGGCGATACGGCCGGTGCATTGACCTGTTCCATGCGAGCCTCGCACCGATGCCCGTCGTCTCAGGTCTTGATCTGTCCGCCCCGCAGGAGGCCGCCGTGCCGCTCGAACTTCAGTCGACGATCACTTGCCCGGATTGTGGCTTTTCAAAAACCGAGACCATGCCGACCAACGCGTGCCAATGGTTCTATGAGTGCGAGTCATGCCATGCGCTGTTGAGTCCCCTGCCAGGGGACTGCTGCGTCTACTGCTCGTTTGGCAGCGTCAGGTGCCCGCCCATGCAGCAGGGCAGCTCATGCTGCAGCAGTAGCGGCACATAAAACCATCCCGGCCGACGCCACTTCACGATGGCGATGGCCCGGGGGCGCCAGATACCCCGGGTGCGGCCTGCGCCGACCGCTTGCGACGCGATGGCGAACCCCATCGCTCCGCCAGCCACGCAGGTTCCTGCGCCGCCCGCGTCAACTGCGCCAGGGTCGGCTTATGCATCGGTTTAACCTGCCCGCGTGCAGGCTGGAAGGTAAACCCCCGGTGCAACATGGTTGAGGCAACATCCATCATGTCGCATCGTGTATCACGCGCGCCGCGTCTGCAGCGCCACGGCAAGTCCCCATGGAGAGAACGCCCGCTATGCCGACACAACGCTCGGATGCCCTGGTCTTTTTCGGCGCCACCGGCGACCTGGCCTACAAGAAGATCTACCCCGCGTTGCAGGCGATGATGCTGCGCGACGGACTGGACCTGCCGATCATCGGCGTGGCGCATTCGGGCTGGAGCGTGGAGCAGTTGCGCCAGCGCGCCCACGACAGCCTGGCGCAGGCGGCGAAGGATGGCGGCGGCGAGGTCGATGAGGCGGTCTTTGCGAAGCTCGCGGCACGGCTGCAGTACGTCGACGGCGACTACAACGACCTGGCCACGTTCAAGACGTTGAAGCAGGCGCTTGGCGACGCGCAGCGGCCGCTGCATTACCTGGCCATACCGCCGAGCCTGTTCGCGGTGACCGCAAGGAACCTGCAGCTGGCCGGTTGCGCTGACGGCGCCCGCATCGTGGTGGAGAAACCGTTCGGCCGCGACCTGGCCTCGGCGCGGGAGCTCAACCGCACGCTGCACGAGGTATTCCCGGAGTCGGCGATCTTTCGCATCGACCACTACCTGGGCAAGGAGCCGGTGCAGAACCTGCTGTACTTCCGCTTTGCCAACACCGTGCTGGAGCCGGTGTGGAACCGCAACTACATCGATAGTGTGCAGATCACCATGGCCGAGAGCTTCGGCGTGGATGGCCGCGGCAAGTTCTACGAGGGCGTGGGCGCGATCCGCGACGTGCTGCAGAACCACCTGCTGCAGGTGACCTCGCTGCTGGCGATGGATTCGCCGGTGGGCAACGATCCCGAATCCCTGCGCGCCGAGAA
>DHXA01000082.1:2662-2787 GCA_002413455.1 Rhodanobacter sp. UBA5168
GCGCTGCGCCTGTATATCGACACTTGGCGCTGGGCCGGCGTACCGTTCTATATCCGTGCCGGCAAAAATCTGCCGATCACCACCACCCAGGTGATGGTGGATATGCAGACGCCGCCGCTGTCGAT
>DHXA01000082.1:3051-3250 GCA_002413455.1 Rhodanobacter sp. UBA5168
GCGGCGTGGGCGGTGGTCGACCGGGTGCTGAGCCACCAGCACGCCGTGAGCTTCTACGAACCGGGCAGCTGGGGCCCGCCCGCCGCTGCGCAGATGATCGGCGGCGGCGAGGGCTGGCACGACCCGCGGGCCGAGGTGAGCGCGCCATGTTGAACAACCAGGCGACAGCCGCCGCCTCGGTGGTATTCCTGCTCGACGT
>DHXA01000243.1 GCA_002413455.1 Rhodanobacter sp. UBA5168
TGCGGCAGGATGTACTGCAGGAATACGTTGAAAGTCATCCGCCCAGTATAAGGGGTGCCGACCGCTGCAGGCCTTATAATCGCCGGCCATTCCGTTGCACTCTGGATCGCCGTGACCGCCGAACTCGCCTCCATCATCGACTTCATCCGTTATGGCGCCAGTCGCTTCTCGGCCGCCGGGCTCACCTTCGGGCACAGCCACGACAATCCGATCGACGAGGCCACGCACCTGATCCTCGCCAGCCTGCATCTGCCGCCGGACATCCCGCCGGCGTACGGCGCGGGCAAGCTCACCGCGGCCGAGCGAGAGAACGTGCTGGCGCTGATCGAGCGCCGCGTGACCGAGCGTCTGCCGGTGGCCTACCTGGTCGGCGAGACATGGTTCGCCGGGCTGAAGTTCAAGAGCGACCGCCGCGCGCTGGTGCCGCGTTCGCCGATCGCCGAGCTGATCGAGTCGGGCTTCGCGCCGTGGCTGGACGAGCGCCATGTCGAGCGCGCGCTGGACCTGTGCACGGGTTCGGGCTGCATCGGCATCGCGATGGCCGAGTACAACCCCGGGTGGCAGGTCGACATCGTCGACATCAGCGACGAGGCGCTGTCGCTGGCGCGCGAGAACATCGTGTTCCAGCATGTCGAGAGCCGGGTCGAGGCGATCCAGTCCGACCTGTTCGCCGGTGTGCAGGGACGCAAGTACGACCTGATCGTCTCCAACCCACCGTACGTCACCGAGGACGAATACGCCGCGTTGCCCGGCGAATATGCACATGAGCCGAAGCTGGGCCTCACCTCCGGCGCTGATGGCCTGGACCTGTGCCTGCGCATGCTGGACGAGGCCGCCGACCATCTCAGCGACGAGGGCCTGCTGATCGTGGAAGTGGGCGAGAGCGAGCACGCGCTGGCTGCGCTGCTGCCGGAAGTGCCGTTCATCTGGATCGAGTTCAAGGTCGGCCAGATGGGTGTGTTCGCGCTGGAGCGACGCGATCTGATCGACCATGCCGCGTCCATCCGGACGGCCGCTGCGGCGCGTCGCGCCGGCTGACGGATCCCTGCATGGTCATCACCACACCGCGTCTGCGGCTGGATGCGTTGCGACCCGCGGATGCCGAGGCGTTGTTCGGTTATCGCGGTGACCCGGACGTTTCGCGTTTCCAGGGCTGGCACCCGGCCAGCGTGACCGAGGCCGCTCATTTCATCGACCGCCAGGCCGATGCCTCGCTGGATACGCCGGACAGCTGGTTTCAGCGCGCGATCCGTCTGCGCGAGGACGGCGCGCTGATCGGCGATCTCGGTATACATCTGCCTGCGGAAGCAGAAGGTTCGGTCGAATTCGGAGTCAGCATGGCACCGGCCCATCAGGGCAGGGGCTACGCCTGCGAAGCGGTGCGCGCGGTGTTCGGACGGGTGTTCGGGCAGCTGGGCCGGCATCGCATCCATGCCTCGGTCGATCCGCGCAACCTCGCCAGCATGGCCATGCTGCGTGTGCTGGGCATGCGACAGGAGGCCCATCACCGCGAAAGCCTGTGGCTGCGCGGCGAATGGGTCGACGACGTGGTGTTCGCGCTGCTGGCCAGCGAGTGGCGCGCCGCGCAATCGGCCGGCTGACGCGAGCATGCGCCGTCGCGCTAAGCTGTAGCGGTTTCCTTCGGACGTCCAAACCCCGTGTCCAGCAATTCCTTCGGCAAACTCTTCACCGTCACCACCTTCGGCGAAAGCCACGGGCCGGCGATCGGCTGCGTGATCGACGGCTGCCCACCGGGGCTGACGATCAGCGCCGAGGAATTCCGTACCGACCTCGATCGCCGTGCCACCGGCCGAAGTCGCTACACCTCGCAGCGGCATGAGGCGGACGAAGTCGAGATTCTCTCCGGCGTTTACGAAGGCAAGACCACCGGCACGCCGATCGCGCTGCTGATCCGCAACACGGATCAGCGCAGCAAGGATTACGGCGACATCGTGCAGACGTTCCGTCCCGGTCATGCCGATTACACCTATTGGCAGAAATACGGCATCCGCGACCCACGCGGCGGTGGACGTTCGTCGGCGCGCGAAACCACCATGCGCGTGGCTGCCGCGGTCATTGCCAAGAAGTGGCTGGCCGAACGCCACGGCGTGCGCGTGCGCGGCTATCTGGCGCAGATCGGCGAGGTTACGCCGGACGCGTTCGACTGGGATGCGGTGGAACAGAACCCGTTCTTCTGGCCCGACACGGCGCAGGTGCCGACGCTGGAGACCTACATCAACGCGCTGCGCAAATCCGGCGATTCGGTCGGCGCACGTGTGAACGTGGTCGCCGACGGCGTGCCGCCAGGCTGGGGCGAGCCGATCTACGGCAAGCTCGACGGCGACCTGGCCAGCGCGCTGATGTCGATCAACGCGGTCAAGGGCGTGGAGATCGGCGACGGTTTCGCCGCTGTCGCCCAGCACGGCAGCGAACATCGCGACGAAATGAGTATGGACGGCTTTGCGTCCAATCATGCCGGCGGCATTCTTGGCGGCATCAGCAGCGGCCAGCCGGTGACGGCCTCGATCGTGCTCAAGCCCAC
>DHXA01000248.1 GCA_002413455.1 Rhodanobacter sp. UBA5168
CTGTGCCGGTGCTCGTGGTTGTATAAGCAAACGACAGAACCCCCACAATACCGCGGTTTTTGGCGATGTTGAGGTCGCTTACCCTTGGCATCCGTGGGCCGGTCAGGCGGTGCGCGTCCACGGGGTCGTAGCCAGACCAGCAGGTTCGATGGCGCGCTGCAGTCTTATCGACGACAGCACATGTCGAGTGCGGCAATTTCCTCGCTGGATGCTTGACGCGGCGTCATGTCAGTCCATGAGGCAAGCGGAGCGTCCTATGGCTGATCTCGGCGCACTGATGGCGCTGCGTACACTGCTCGGGAAGGTCACGGCGACCCCCGTCCCAGCGAGGAAGTGTGAGGAGACGGTCGTAGCATCTCCCAGTCAGAATCGGGGAGATCACCATGCACCGCCGCCGCCAGCTCGAACTCCTCGAGTTCAACTCACCGTTGCCGCAGTGCGAGAGCCTCGCGGGACACTCGTTACCGTACCAGATCCAGCGCGCATTGACCGACCTAGTGACTCGCTTGCTTCTCGAGCACGCGAACGGCGTGATGCAAGATCCGCGGAGCGGCGCCGATGATCATTGAGAAAATCGGCGCACAGCATCGCTTGCGCAAGGCCGTGCTTTACATCCGGCAGTCGTCGGTCCAGCAAGTTCTCCACAATCGAGAAAGCCAGACTCTGCAATACGCGATGCGCGAGCGGCTGGCCACACTCGGCTGGTCGGAGATCGAGATCATCGACGATGATCTTGGCCTTTCGGCTAATGGAGGAACCGCGCGGGCGGGGTTTGAGCGTATGGTTTCCGAGGTTTGTCTCGGTAAGGTTGGTGCGGTGGCGGCAAGGGAGGTCTCTCGGTTTGCACGTAATAGTCGTGACTGGCAGCAACTCGTCGAAATGTGCCGCGTAGTGGACACTCTGCTCATCGATCAGGAGGCGATCTATGCGCCGAGGCAAGGCAACGATCGCCTGTTGTTGGGCTTGAAGGGCAGTCTCAACGAGTATGAGCTCGATCTTCTGCGGCAACGCTCCCTATCAGCCCGGCATGAGAAGGCACGGCGCGGCGAGCTCTTCATCGTAGCCCCGATCGGCTTTATAAAGGCTGGTGACACGTTGGAAAAAGATCCAGACCAACGCGTGCAAGCATCAATCCGGCTCGTCCTTGACAAGGTCGCCGCAGTCGGGAGCGTCCGCCAGGCGTTGCTATGGTTCCTCGAGCACAAACTCGACCTACCGGCAAGACGTCGCAACGGCACTATCGTTTGGACGCGCCCGCGATATTCGACCATCCATAATATTGTTACCAACCCCACCTATGGCGGTGCGTATGCCTATGGCAAGACGGGGCCGGTGGTACGGTACAACGGGCCGGTTGCGCGATCCGGCGTACGCCGAAAACCTCGCGAGGAATGGCTAACGTTGCAACCCGGTATGCACGAAGGTTATGTCGATTGGCAGCAGGCGGAGACGATCCGAAAGATGGTCAGCGCGAACGCACCGAGCGGCGGATATCGTGGCGCACCCAAACACGGCGCGGCACTCCTCGCGGGGCTTCTACGCTGCCGGCGTTGCGGTCAGAAGTTGACGGTTCACTATAGCGGCTCGAAGGGCGGCATTCCCCGCTACGTTTGCGTCACAGGGCGCCTCGACCATCAAGAGCAGACTTGCATCAGCTTCGGTGGGCTGCGTGTTGATGATGTCGTTGAGGAGGCTCTGCTTGCGGTCGTCCAACCCGTCGCCGCCGAGGCGGCGTTGGCGGCTGAGGCACAGGCTCGCGCACAGCGTGATCAAGTGCGTGAAGTACTGGGACGTGATCTTGAGGCAGCGCGGTTCGCTGCCGATCGGGCGTTCCGCCAATACGATGTCGCCGACCCGGAGAACCGCCTGATCGCCCGTGAATTGGAGGCGCGCTGGGATCGCGCACTCAGACATGTCGAGGCGGTCGAAAAGCGCATCGCCGATCACGACGCTGCCGCCCTGTCCCGTGTCGACGCCGAACCGGTCTGCTTCGCCACACTTGCCCAGGACCTTAAAGCTGTTTGGACCGCGCCAGCAACCGACGCTCGCCTGAAGAAGCGTATCGTGCGGACAGTGATCAGGGAGGCCATTGCCGATCTCGACGATGCGACCAGCGAGATCGTTATCACGATCCACTGGGTGGGCGGGGTGCATACCGAACACCGTTTGCCGCGACGCCGTCGCGGGCAGCGCAACAGCACGCCAGCCAACATCATTGAGGCGGTTGACCAACTTGCCCTTATCGCCAAGGACGATGTCATAGCGGGTCTGCTCAATCGCAACGGCATTAAGACAGGCAACGGCAATCGATGGATCCGCGAGAAGGTGACCTCGCTCCGCTCGAAGAACAGGATCTCGGTGCATCGGTCTGCCGACGATGGCGTTGAGCCCTGGCTTAACCTGCGCCACGCAGCAGCACTCATCGGCGTCACGCCACGAACTCTGCAGCTCGCTGCAAAACGAGGCGAGATCGATGCGCTGCACCCACTTGACGACGGTCCGTGGATATTCAAACGAGCAGATCTTGAAGGACCAGCGGCTCACGCTCTCGCTCTGCGGGCCCAAAGCAACCCAAGGCACCCCGCAATACCTAACGAGAACCAAAAAGATCTATTCTGACCAACTACATAGAGAGATGTGTGTTCTGATGAGCGGTTGTACCACTGCACGAACTGCATCGCCCATTGTCGGGCAGCCGTCAGATCGGCGAACCCCTTGAGTGGGAACTCGGGACGATATTTCGCAGTTCGGAACAGCGCCTCGGCGAAGGCGTTGTCATCGCTCACACGCGGGCGCGAGTAGGACGGCTTGATGCCAAGCCAATGCAACATGGCCAGCACCGTCGTGGCCTTCAGGCTGGCGCCATTGTCACCGTGCAGCACCGGGCGCGTCGGCATCGCATGCAGACCCTCGGCGAGCGCGGTGCGGCGGGCCAAATGGGCGGCATGCTCGGCGCTGTCGCTGTCGTGCACCTCGAAGCCGACGACCTTGCGGCTGTAGAGGTCCAGGATCAGGTAAAGATAGAACCA
>DHXA01000057.1:0-271 GCA_002413455.1 Rhodanobacter sp. UBA5168
ACGCGACTCAGCCCTCCCGCAGCAAGCGCATCGGCGGCGTGCGCGTCACCTTGCGCGTGCCGACCAGCCCCAGCAGCATCACCACGAACCCCGCGCCAAGTGCGGCGAACACCAGTGGCCACAGCGGCGGCACGAAACCTTCGATGTGGAACACGGCCTGGCCCAGCCACAGGCCGGCGCCGGCGGCACCGAGTGCGGCGGTAAGGCCAGCGACCAGGCCGAGCAGGGCGAACTCGCAGGCGGCAGCGATGCGCAGCTGGTTGCGGCGTGC
>DHXA01000057.1:521-6971 GCA_002413455.1 Rhodanobacter sp. UBA5168
ACCAGCGCGCCGGCGAGCAGGCTGAAGCCGAGGATCCAGCGCACCGCGTTGCCGACCCGATCGACGATTTCGCGGACACGGTCGAGCAGCGAGTCGACGTCGACCAGGCTGAGGTTGCTGTAGTCGCGCGACAGCTGCGCCAGTTGCGTGGCGTGACCGCGCGGCAGATGAAAGCTGGCCAGCCAGGTGTGCGGCAGGTCGCCGGCGTGCGCCGGATCGAGCAGCAGGAAGAAGTTGACGCGGAACGAACTCCAGTCGACTTTGCGGATGCTGCTGACCTTCGCATCGATACTGCCTTCGCCCACGTTGAAGCGCAGCGTATCGCCCACCTTCAGCGCGAACATGTCGCGCCACATGGTATCGATCGAGACTTCCGCCTGAGCCGGATGTGCGCCTTGCCACCGGCCCGCGATGACCTGGTTGGACGGCGGCAACGCATCGGCCCAGGACAGCCGCAGCTGCCGGTCGGCCCAGTCCTTGGCGCGGTCATCGGCGAAATGAAGCTGGTCGATCGGCGCGCCGTCGATCGCGGTGAGCTTGCCTACCGCCAGCGGCAGCATGTTGAGCTGGTCGCCGCCGATACGGGTCAAGGCCCGTTCGAAACCGGCGCGTTGATCGTCTTGCAGGTTCAGCGCGAACCAGTTCGGCGTATCGGCCGGCAGTTCCTGTCGCCACCCCTGCAGCAGAGCCGGCGCGACGATCGCCAGCAACAGCAGCGCGCACAGGCCCAGGCTGAGCGCGGTCGCCTGGATCAGGCTCAGCGTGCGCCGTCGCGCCAGCGCGGCCAGTCCCAGCCGCAGCGCCGGATGGGCGCCGGGAGCGATACGGCGCGCCATCCACAGCAGCAGGGCGGCCAGCAAGGCGGCCACCACCGCCACCCCGAGCAGGCTGGCGGCGAGGATGCCGGCCAGTTGCAGCGAACTGCTCTGGCTCCAGATCAGGCCCAGCGCGACCAGCGCGGGGATCAGGTACAGCGTGTCGAAACGCCGAACCCGGCGCGTTACGCTCTGGCGGAATACCGCCACCGGTGAGACGTCGGCCAGCCGCACCAGCGGCGGCAGCGCAAAGCCGGCCAGCACGGCGATACCCATCGCGGCGGCGGCGAACGATGGCGCCAGCGGCAGCACGGTCGGCAGGCTTCCGAACAACTGGCTGGCGAACATCCATGCGAGCTGCGACAGCCCCAGCGCCAGCAACAGGCCGAGTGTCGCCGCCGGCAGCGCGAGCGCGCCGAGTGTGCCGAGCAGCAGACCCAGCACGCGCCGGCGTGAGGTGCCCAACGCGCGCAGCAGGGCGACCTCGGAGGTCTTGCGCCGCGCATAGCGTTGCGCGGACAGCGCAATCGCGATGCCGGCCAGCAGCGCCGACAGCAGCGCGGTCAGGCGCAGGAACGCACCGGCCCGATCGAACGAAGTGCGCATGCGCTCCTGGGTCTGCTCCGGCGTGATCAACTGCGCGCCCTGCGGCAGGGCGGTGGCCTGCGCCCAGTCGCGCCAGCGCTGCACCGCGTCAGGAGCGCCCGCCAGCAGCAGCTGATGACGGGCGCGGCTGCCGACGCCGAGCAGGCCGGCCTGTTCGGCGTCGGACAGGCTCATCAACGCGCGCGGCGCCAGCGCGAACAGCTGGCCGCCGTCGGGCTGGCGCACGAGTTCGGCGGCAATGGTCAATTCACGGCCACCCAGCTGCAGTGGCTGACCGACCTTGAGGTTCAACGCCACCAGCGCGCGGTGATCGAGATAGACCTCACCCGCAGGCGGTGCATGACCCGTGCGCGTACGGCCTGCTGCGTCACCGAGCTCCAGCGTGCCGCGCAACGGATAGTTCGGCCCGCTGGCCAGCACATCGAGCAACTGGGTCTGCTGGTGGGCGAACGCCACGCTGGGGAAGCTTGCCGTTCGCGCCATCTGCAGATGGTACTGATAGGCCTTGCCGACAAAGTCGTCCGGCACGGCTTGCGGTGATGACACACCGATGTCGCCACCGATCAGTTCGGCCGCACTGGCCAGCATGCCGCGCTCGATCCGCGTTGCCAGTGTGGCGACCACGCCGAGCGCCACCACCGCCAGCACCAGCGATGCGGCCAGCGTGCGCAGCTCGGGCAGGTGCCATTCGCGGCGCAGGCTGCGCAGGGCCAGCAGCAGCATCTTCATGCGGTTGCGCTCACGCCGTGCGGCACCACACGGCCTTCCTCCAGCTCGATCCGGCGATCGCAACGTGCGGCCAGCGTGGCATCGTGGGTGACCAGTACCAGGGTGGTGTGGTGGTCGCGGTTCAGCGCAAACAGCAAGTCGCAGACATGGTGGCCGGTGCGCTGGTCGAGGTTGCCGGTGGGCTCGTCGGCAAACAGCACACGCGGGCCGTGCACGAACGCGCGGGCGATCGCCACGCGCTGCTGCTCGCCGCCGGAAAGCTGGGCCGGATAATGCCGCCGCCGCGAACTCAGCCCGACGGCTTCGAGCGCTTCGCGTGCGCGTTCGCGTGCCGCGCTGACGCCTTCCAGTTCCAGCGGCAGCATCACGTTTTCCTCGGCAGTGAGCGCGGGCAGCAGATGGAACGACTGGAACACGAAACCGACCAGGCGCCGGCGCAGGTCCGCGCGCGCCTCCTCGTCCAGCTGCTGCAAGGCATGCCCGTCCAGTTCGATGCTGCCGGTATCGGGGGTGTCCAGCCCGGCAAGCAAGCCGAGCAGGGTGGTCTTGCCTGAGCCGGAGGCGCCGACGATGGCGAAGCTCTCGCCCGGCCGGATCTGCAGGCTGACTTGACTGAGGATCTCCAGTCGTCCCTCGGGGCCGCTGACCGACTTGCTAACATCGCAGGCCTGAAGAAGAGGACGGGAAGAATCACTCATGCGTCGATGCCTTGATTGGTTGTTGTGGAGCGGCCTGGTTTTTCTGACTGGCATCGGCAGTGCCCAGGCGGCGGCGCCGCCGAAAACCGTGCTGGTGCTGGGTGATTCGCTGTCCGCCGCACACAACATACCGGTGGAGTCCGGCTGGGTGCACCTGCTGGATGTGCGTCTTGGCAAGATGGTGCCGAAGTGGGCGGCGATCAATGCCAGCATCAGTGGCGAGACCTCGGTGAGCGGACGCAACCGCCTGCCGGCGCTGCTGGCGAAATATCGACCGGCCGTGCTGGTGCTGGAGCTGGGTGCCAACGATGGATTGCGCGGTTTGCCGTTGCCGGCGCTGCGGACCAACCTGGCTGCGATGATCGATCAGGCACAGCAGGCGAAAGTGCAGGTGTTGCTGGTGGGCATCGAGCTGCCGGTGAATTACGGGCCGCAGTATCGCGATGGCCTGCGCGCCATCTATGCCGAGCTGGCGCGCAGCCGGCACACCGCATGGGTGCCGTTCCTGCTCGACGGCGTCGCGCTCGATCCCGCGCTGATGCAGGACGACGGCCTTCATCCCGTGGCGAGAGCGGAACCGACGGTGCTCGAAACCGTATGGCGCGCGCTGAAGCCGCTCCTGCGCTGATTCGACCCGAACCATTTCTGAATCAATTTCGCATCTTTTCACGCAACCCTCACCCAGCAGCCGATTAGATCTTCACATATGTGAAACAACGGAAGTGAGGACGGTATGACCGTACATGACGAGCAAGCAGGGCTGATTCTCCTGGTCGAGGACAACCGCCAGATCGCCGAGATGGTGGGCGAATTTCTCGAACGCCGCGGCTATTCGGTCGACTATGCCGCCGATGGCGTCAGTGGACTGCATCTGGCGGTGTCCAACAGCTACGACGTGATCGTACTGGACCTGATGTTGCCGGGCCTGGACGGGCTGGAAGTGTGTCGCAAGCTGCGCAAGGAGGCGAAGAAATCCACGCCGGTGCTGATGCTGACCGCGCGCGACACGCTGGAAGACAAGCTGGTGGGTCTCGAAGCGGGGGCCGACGACTACTTGGTGAAACCCTTTGAAGTGCGCGAGCTGGAAGCACGCCTGCGCGCGCTGATCCGGCGCGACCGCCGCCAGGTCTCTACCGAGGTGCTTACGGTCGGCGACATGACGCTGGATACCGCCACGCTGCGCCTGACCCGCGGAGGGCAGGAGCTCACCGTGTCGCCGATCGGGCTGAAGCTGCTGGCGATCCTGATGCGCGAATCGCCGCGGGTGGTCAGCCGGCGCGATATCGAGCGCGAGATCTGGGGCGATACGCTGCCCGACTCGGATACCTTGCGTTCGCATCTTTACAATCTGCGTCGGGTCATAGACAAGCCCTTCGCGCGCGCCCTGCTACACACCATCCATTCGGCCGGCTATCGTCTGGCCGATCTGGAATCAGAAGTGGCCTCCACAACGCAGACGGCCTGACATCGCATCGCCATGGTAAAAAAGACACGTACATGTAATGGATAGCAGGGTCAAAGCAGTCACATTCCGTGTGGGTGCCTTCCGGCGGCGGATTGCGTGGGTGTTCGGATTGCAGCTTGTGATCGTTGCGATCGTCAGCATCCTCGGCATCTACAACGACATGCCGATAGCGGCGGTGATCGCGGTGATCGTGATCACCGCCGCCGTCGCGTGGTTGACCACACGTCGGGAGTGGCGGCCGGTGCGTGCGCTGGCGCGGCTGGTCAACCGCTGGGATGGTCAGCAACTCGACCCGGAGGCCCTGCATCTGGACCAATTGTCCACCCGTACCGATGCCGATGTGGCCTCGCTGGTGCATGGCTTGCACGGGTTTGCCACGCGTATCGCCGGCTACAACCAGCGCGAGCGCAACTTCACCCGCGACGCCAGTCACGAGCTGCGCAGTCCGCTTACCGTGATCAAGATGTCCGTGGACATGCTGACCGAAGAAGAGAGCCTGAGCGAATTCGGGGCGCGCTCGGTACGCCGGATCAAGCGCGCCACGCGCGAGATGGAGGTGCTGGTGGAAGCTCTGCTGCTGCTCGCCCGCGAGACGGACGTCACGGACAGCGAACGCTTCGTCGTCAATGACATGCTGCATTCGGAGTTGGCGGCTGCCCGGGAATTGCTGACAGGTCGCCCCATCGAACTGCTGCTGGAAGAGCCGGCCAGCTTCGCTTTGCAAGGCTCGGCGCGGGCTTTTTCAGTGCTTTGCTGGCAGTTGATCCGCAACGCCTGCCAGCAGACCGAGCAGGGCAGCGTGGTAGTCACCGTGATGCCCGGCGTGGTGAGCGTGAGCAATCACTCGGACCCGCACATGCCCGGCGAGAGTTCGCGCCCGTCGCGTGTGCACGGCGCCGACCGGCACGGATTCGAGCTGGCCATTGCCCAGCGCATCAGCGACCGGTACGGTTGGCCGCTGGAATTGCAGACACGCGCCGGCCGGGAAAACATCGCCCGCATTCGTTTTCCGCAACCTCTGCCGATTGAGGCGTCCGCCAAGGACTGATCGCGGAAGCGCCGGACCCGGTCCGTGCGCGAATCAGCTGGTTTTCAGTGCTGGATCGACGGTGAATCCGCAGCCGGTCCGGGCTCTCACGTCGGCGAGGCTGATGCCGTCGTTGAGTTCGATCAGCACCAGACCCTCGCCTTTGTTGACCTTGAACACGCACAGGTCGGTGATGATCAGGTCGACCACCTGCTTGCCGGTCAGCGGCAGGTCGCACTCGGTCTTGATCTTCGGGCTGCCGTCCTTCGCGTTGTGCTCCATCAGCACCACCACGCGCTTCACGCCACTGACCAGGTCCATCGCGCCGCCCGGGCCCTTGACCATCTTGCCCGGCACCATCCAGTTCGCCAGGTCGCCGTTGCAGGACACTTCCAGGCCGCCGAGGATCGACAGGTCGATGTGGCCGCCGCGGATCATCGCGAAGGAATCGGCGCTGGAAAAAAAACTCGAACCGGGCAGGGTGGTGATGGTCTGCTTGCCGGCGTTGATCAGGTCGGGATCGATCTGATCCTCGGTGGGGAACGGGCCGATGCCGAGCAGGCCGTTCTCCGATTGCAGGGTGACGTTGACGCCGTCGGGGATGTGGTTCGCCACCATGGTGGGAATGCCGATACCCAGGTTCACATAGAAGCCGTCCTGCAGCTCCTGCGCGGCCCGCTTCGCCATTGCCACGCGGATCGGGCTTTCCTTGCCGCCGACCACGCCGGCAATGGTGCGGAACTCGATCCGCTTCTCGTACTTCGCGCCCTGCACGATGCGGTCGACGTAGATGCCCGGCACGTGGATGTTGTTCGGGTCGAGTTCGCCGACCGGCACCAGATGTTCCACCTCGGCCACGCAGACCTTGCCGCAGGTGGCGATCATCGGATTGAAGTTGCGCGCGGTCTCGCGGAACACCAGGTTGCCGTGCGCGTCGCCCTTCCATGCCTTGACGATCGACAAGTCGGAATGGATCGCCTCTTCCAGCACGTACTCCTTGTCGCCGAAGCGCTTGGTTTCCTTGCCTTCGGCCAGCTTGGTGCCGAACCCCGTACGCGTGTAGAAACCGGGGATGCCGGCGCCGCCGGCGCGCAGCTTCTCGGCCAAGGT